>JAAUOM010000124.1 GCA_012034865.1 Acaryochloris sp. CRU_2_0
CGACGATGCCAAGGTGATCTACATTTTGAACGACCAGTTCTGAATGGATAACAACCTCCTCGTTGAATCGCTTTCGGCTCACTTCATCCTAATTCCTGAATCCTCTCTCCAAACAGCGGAATGTGGGCTATAGGGATCATTATCTCTGGGGACAAATAGCGGTTTCAGTCTGGTCATCAAATAAATGAATTTTATCCAACTGCATCGACAGCCATAATTGTGCGCCAAGGTCTACCTGTTCGTGGGAATCAATGCGGGTAATCAACGGCTCAGATCCTTCAAGGGTGGTTTTATTTCCCCTTAGGTGTAAAGACAGATAGGTCTCATGGCCTAATGCCTCCACCAATTCCACTTGAACGGGGACATGATCGGGAGCGGCTGTTGCCAACACCAGATGTTCAGGTCGAATCCCTAATGTCAGAGTTTGCCCTTGGTAGGGTTGGAGGGTGTTTGCCCATTGGTCGGGTAAGGTGAGGCTAAATTGGGGATGGTGCAAACAGCAGGGTGTTTTGACTTGCATCGGTATGAAGTTCATCGGCGGTGAACCAATGAATTGAGCCACAAAGCGATTCGCAGGGTGGTGATAGAGTTCTAAGGGACTAGCAACTTGCTGGATTTGCCCTGCATTCATCACGGCAATGCGATCGCCCATTGTCATCGCTTCCGTTTGGTCATGGGTGACGTACACCGTTGTGGTTCCTAATTGTCGTTGTAACTTGACAATTTGGGTTCGCGTTTGCGTGCGCAGCTTTGCATCCAAATTAGACAAGGGTTCATCCATCAGGAAGACTTGGGGATCACGGGCCATGGCTCGACCGAGAGCCACCCGTTGTTTTTGCCCGCCGGAGAGCTGCTTCGGAAGTCGATCTAAGAGGGCTTCAATTTGCAGGACTTCCGCCACTTGCCGCACTTTTTGCTCAATCAGTTGTTCATGTCGGGATTGATACCGCAAGGGCTTGGGGAGCGATCGCGTCAATCCCACCAAGCCAGATTCCAGACCTTTTTGTACCGCTTTGATGGGGGAGCGTCGCTGCTGTAAGCGTTGGGGTTGGGTTCGGCGTAAACCAAAGGCCAGATTGTTGTAGACACTCATATGGGGGTAAAGCGCATAGCTTTGAAACACCATGGCAATGTCGCGGGCTTTAGGGGGGAGATGATTGATTTTGCGATCGCCAATCCAAATACTGCCAGCGGTTAAGGGTTCCAAGCCTGCAATTAGGCGCAGCAATGTACTTTTGCCACAGCCAGAGGGACCCACCAGCACCATAAACTCACCATCTTTGACCATGAGGTTAATCCGACGTAGGACGGTAACGGCATCGGTTTTGGTCTGCTCCAGTGGGACTTGAGCAGTAGACGGTTGACCCACTTGAATTAATCCAGGTTCAACGGGCGCTAGGGTAGGAGTGCGATGACCTCTGGTCGGCCTTTGGCCATCGCCCTTACGCGCCGGAAAACTTTTATAAACATCCTCAAAAACAACCTGAGCCACAGGATCTACTCAGAATAGTTGACATCGCTCTCAGCCTATTGTGCTGTGGAATTTCAGTCAAGTGAATTCCACAGTCAACCCACAAGATTTGTTAAGATTTCCTCAAGCAAAGACCTCCTTGTCCCATATATTTTGTCCGCATGTTGTTGAGCGCCAAATTACTTCTGAGTTATCAGCGTTGTCAACGGCAAGCGTTCTTGGACGTCTACGCAGACCGCTCTCAAAAAGCACCTCCTAGTGATTTCCTCAACAAGTTACGGCAAGATCGGATTGAACTCCAACGCCATTTTTTTACCACGGAAACTGGGGTAGGGGCAGAACCCAAATATCCCACTGGTGACTGGCAAGCAGGGGCAGAAGCAACCCTAGCCTTCATGGAATCGGGTGCCCCCTCTATTCGGCTCGGGGTATTGCTAACACAGCCAATAGACGGCGTTGTCTATTTCAGTAATCCTGATCTATTGACAAAAATTCCAGGTCAGTCCGTCTTCGGGGATTGGTTGTATGTCCCCACGGATATCCGGCTCAGTAAACGCCCCAAACTGGAGTACCAAATTCTAGCCACGTTTCATGCCTTCCTCTTGGCCAGTGTGCAAGGGACTTGGCCAGAAGTTGCCTATCTTTATCTGCCTGAACAGGGCACCTACCCCGTTAACCTACCCCGCCTTCAACCCAAACTGGACAAAATGCTCTGTGATCTGCTGAGCATTTTGCGCGATCGCCTAGAACCAGAAGTCTTTATTGTTCACAACCGCTGTAATTTGTGTGGTTGGCTGCCCCATTGCTATCAGCTTGCCCAACAAGATCAGCATTTATCCTTATTGCCGGGGGTCACACCCAGTCGCTACCCCCTTTTGCAATCTCATCATTTAACCCGTGTAGAAGATATTGCCAAGGCTGATCCAGTTGATTTGGCTCAGATCATGGATTTGGGGAAAGAAGTAGCCTTCAAATTGGTTTGCCAAGCTCAGTCCTTCACGACTCAAGCACCTATATTGATTGCTCAAGATTCGCCAACAGCGACGTCTCAACTCATTTCTCCTGCGCCGATTGAGTTGTATTTTGATATTGAAGCGGAGCCTAGCCTAAATCTGGATTATCTCCACGGTGTTTTGGTGATCGATCGAGAACACCAGACCCAGACATTTCATTCCCTCCTAGCCGATTGTCCTGAGCAAGAAGAACAGATTTGGTGGCAATTTTTAGAGCTGGCGTTATCCTATCCCCAAGCTCCGATCTACCACTTTTGCCCCTACGAAGTCCAGGCTATTGAACGCTTAGCCGTTCTCTATGGAACCCCCGATACCCTTTCGCAAGAGCTGATTGGCCGCTTTATCGATATCCATGCATTGGTGACCCGCACGGTGGTGCTACCCGTTGAACGGTATACCCTGAAGCTGATTGCGCGTTGGTTGGGTTTTCAGTGGCGCAACAGTGAGGCGAATGGTGCCCAATCGATTTACTGGTATAGCGAGTGGCTAGCAACGGGAAATCATCATTTCCTAGAGACTATTGCTGACTATAACGAGGATGATTGTCAGGCCACTTTTCACATCAAAAATTGGCTGGTGAATTTTTTGGCACCAGAAAATAGCCTAACGAGCCTTGTGGATGAATAGATGAATCATTCTCCAGGAAACAATGGGATCTAGATTTGGCCTAATTCCTGAGAACGTTGGTAGGCCGCCTGCACTGCACGCATCAATGCTGAGCGCAGCCCTGCCTGTTCTAAGGCAGCTACACCTGCGATTGTTGTGCCACCGGGGCTAGTCACTTGATCCTTGAGTTGAGCGGGGTGAATACCCGTCTCCCGAACTAGAGTTGCCGTACCCCAAAGCGTTTGCAATGCCAATTGGCTGGCAAGGGATCGGGGTAAACCCACTGCCACCCCTCCATCCGTCAATGCCTCTAAGATCAAAGCCACAAAGGCAGGTCCTGAGCCCGACAAACCCGTAACCGCATCCATCAAAGATTCTGGAATTGTAACGACCTCGCCGACAGCGTTGAACAATCGCTGAACCAGCGCTAAATGCTGTTCGTTGACATAGATCCCAACCGTGATCGCGCTGATGCCAGCCCCGACGATCGCAGGCGTATTGGGCATTACTCGCACCACGGGACAACCGCCAAAAGCTGCTTCCAACCTGGCTAAAGGCACCCCTGCCAAAATAGAAATCACCAATTGATCGGTTCTGATCGCAGGCTGAAGTTGGGTGGCAATTTCAGTAAAGAGTTGAGGTTTAATCGCTAAAAGCAAAACCTGGGAACTAGAAGCAACCGCCAGGTTATCATCCATTCCCTGGATTTGATATTGTGTGATCAGATGATGCAAGCGATCGCGGGAAATATCGCTGACTTGAATTTGCGCAGGCTGACAAACACCCTTCGAGATTAAACATGACACTATCGACTCAGCCATCACACCACCACCAATGATGCCTAGCTGATGTTGAGAATGACTCACAAGCAAACCTCAGTCCTTTGAATAGGTGGAAATGCCTCAGTCTATCAAAGTCTGAATCTACTTAAAGAATGCAAATTAGCCTTTATCTTCAGAAGGTGAGAGAGAATACCCGCTACTGAGCAACGGAATGGGCAAGGGGCGTCTCATTTTTCCAAGAAGTTGTTGTACTCGGACGCGAAAAATGAGGTTGAGGAGCTTCATGGACAACCCCCATATGGGTACTCACTTGCACACAATTAGGGGTAAACAGGAAAATGCTATCCCCCACTCGTTCTTGGTGGCCATCTATGGTATAAGTAGCCCCTGCGACAAAATCGACAGCCCGTTGAGCCTGACCTGGATCCATCATGGTCAAATTTAAGACAACGGACTTGCGCTCTCGCAAAGCTTGAATCACCTGAGGCATTTCTTCAAAAGCACGTGGTTCCATCACTAATACTTCCGTGGTAGAACCCCAAAAGCGACCTGTTCCAGGCATGCCAACAACGTTGCTTGTATTTGCATTCACTTGAGACCCTTGCTCCTTTTCAGATTGATGATTCAGTGATTCGTTTGATTCCATAAGATCTGCAGAATAATCAACTGCCTGATGATCTGAATATCTATCATTTTGGATTTCATCATACCCATCCACGTAATCATACTCATCATCTGATTCGGGAATGCCAACAAAATCTTTTAATTTTCCAAATAAACTACTCACAAGATAGGCTCCATCTATTGAGGGTTTGCGGCTATTAACAACCTGATTTCAAGGAAAAGGAACAATTGTTCCTTTGAGGACTTTTTAAAAAATTTGAGAAAAATCTTTAATAAAGTTCAGAATCTCTACATCAAACTGGTATTTGTTTGATTTGTCAACACCACTCTTCTCTGCTATCCATCAAAACTGAATCGGTCAAAAACAATTGATTGTCCAGCACAAATCGAATAGGTCAGAAAATTTAGATTGAATTATACATCAATGTCTTTAACTGCGTGTAGGCAATTTCAGGTTGAAACTAAACTTTATACCAATTCTCAGAGAGAATGCACTAAATCATATACCTGAAACATTTATTTCAAGAGAATATTTATAATGCAGATTCATCAAGAAATGGTATTAGATTAAGAAACTCCTGACCTTACAGGATCAGCCTTGTGTGTATACGGTAGGACAGCAACAGTCGGAGGATAAGACAGAGTCCTTGTATACACAATCCATTTGGGATCGCTATATATAAAGTTTGAGATGCTGACTTAGTTTTTAAGGTTGGGGTCGATCGCCAAATAAACATCGCCCTAGCCGCACCATTGTTGCCCCAGCTTGGACGGCTAGAGGGTAGTCATTGGACATGCCCATGGATAACTCTGACAAAGATAGTAAACCCTGAGTTGCTGTGGTGAGTTCCATTGCCAACTGTTGGGTTTGCCGAAACACATCCAATGCTTGATGCTCTGTTAATCCCGTCGGTAAGAGGGTCATTAATCCCCGCCACTGTAAATTTGAGCAGGTCTGCAATGTGGGTAGCGCCAATCTTAAATCAGAAGCAGACCAACCAAATTTGTTGGGATCAGGCACTATTTTAACTTGTAGGCAGAGTTTAGGGGATTCCTGAACAGAGACCACTAGGCGATTAAGCTGTTCAGCTAAGGATAAACTATCGACGGAGTGGATCCAGTCAAAGTGTTCAATGGCAAGTTTTGCTTTGTTGCTTTGCAGATGGCCAATGAAATGCCAAGTGATATCTTGGAAATCTTTTAAGTCAGCCATTTTAGGGATTGCTTCTTGCACTCGGCTTTCACCGAAGTCTCTTACCCCTGCTGCATAAGCTTGTCGCATCATTTCCACAGGGATAAATTTAGAGACTGCGATCAGACGGATCGATGGGGGTAAGGTTTTGCGGATGGCAACGATGCGCTCATGAAGGGTCAAGGGTGAGGGAGAAGGCATCATCGAAAGGTTTGTTGATGAACAAGCTGAAGTTGATCATACGCTTGACGCGATCCCGACCGTTTGAGGATCCGCAAACGATTTTCAACCAAAATACGAGCTTCTTGACGGGGGATGGGGGAAAACTCTAGTCCTTTTTCGGAGGTGGTGACCATAAAAAATAATCGTTGGGCATAGAGGGTGGTATACAACGCACTCTCCGAGTTAATTACACAGAGACTAAAGAGCAGACCAAAAGTTGGATGATTCAAGTACGTTTCAGTGATCATTCGTGTGTGCTGGCGATGCTCAGACTCTTCAACACATTAATATAGTTGCAGCGATAGTGATGATAGTTGACCCTTTTTTAAACAAAGGCATTGCAGTGCTAGCTAAGATGCCTTTGGCCATTCTGCTCTATTCGCTTTATCTCGAACAACCGAACTAGGGCAGAGAGAGGAATTGTGGTCTATTATACTGGAGGCGATCGCATCTATCATAGACCGCTTGCCTATTTGAGTTCAAACCGCTTGCCAGGAATTAGCCTGCTAGGGTTTGGATGGCACTCACTTGAGCTTTAGCTTTTTGTAAGGATTCTTGCCATTCTTGCTCTGGATTGCTGTCAGCGACAATCCCGGCTCCCACTTGCCCCCAAATGCTAGAGGGAACTAATGAGGGTTGGGGAGGTGAAGGCGAGGCTACTGGAGGGTCGGAGGTAATTAACAAAGTCCGAATCAAGATATTCAGATCTAAGTGCCCACGGCAGTCTAGATAGCCACAAGATCCATAGAACAAGCTCCTTCCATAGGGTTCTAAGGTTTCAATGATCTCCATACAACGCACTTTGGGACAACCTGTGATCGTACCGCCTGGAAAAACTGAACGGATTAAGTCAACAGCAGAGCAGGTTGGTTTGAGGGTGCCAATGATATTGCTGACCAAATGCATAACATGGCTGTAGTATTCCAGAACCAGAAATTCATTAACAGCAATCGATCCCCATTCGCAGACTCGACCTAAGTCGTTGCGCTCCAAATCGACGAGCATGATATGTTCAGCTATTTCTTTGGTGTTTTGGAGCAAGGCTTGGGCAAAAGCTTGATCTTGGGTTGGCGTCAGCCCTCGCGGTCGCGTCCCCGCAATGGGACGAGTTTGGGCTTGCCCTGCCTGTAAGGCAACTAATCGCTCTGGGGAGGCACTCACCACCGATCCCCAAGGGGTTCTCCAATAACTAGCAAAGGGGGAAGGATTAATGGTTTGCAGGGTTCGGTACAGTTGCCAGGGATCAACCTCAGCAGTGACCTTAAAGCGAGTGGATAAATTGGCTTGATAGATCTCTCCCGCTTGAATGTGTTGTAAAGCCCGCTGCACAATGGCTTCATACTCACTCTGGGTTGTCAGGAAATGGATGTCCGTTAGTTGGAAATAGGGAGGCGGGGCTTGGGCTTTGTGAGGAGAATCTAACCGTTCTTCTAGGTGATCCAGTTCCTCAGCCTGGGTTGTGGCTAACCATAACACCTGTTCCTGATGATCTAAGACTGCAAAGTTCTCAGGTTCATACCAAAAAGCGACTGGAAAAGGCAGGGAATCGGTTTTTAATCTGGGTAAGTCCTCGATTTCCCAAGCGAGATCATACCCTAGCCAACCCAACCAACCGCCGACAAAGGGCAAATCTGGCGGAACCCTAGGATAGTGTGTTTGCTGATCTATATGATGACCCACATGGAGAAGCTGTTCTAGGCAAGGTAATATCTTGCCCAAGGTGGGTGTCCACAGTCTAAGCTTGCCGCCCATTCGACGGGGTTCGCCTGCACAAATGGAATACCGATGCTGAGCCCGTGGAGGGGAAGCGGGGCTTTCTAGCAGGGTAGCGATCTCTTGATTGGCAAACAACGCCGCAAAAATGGTGGAACCCCTTCTACCGGATAAGGGGTGCGATCGCCAATACCAAGGATGTAAAACGCCCATGAAAAATGCTCATAAAAAATGCCAACGTCACCTAGGGCATGAGGCCAAACCAAATCCGTAGCCCACAAACTAGGACCACTAAAACCAACGCCAGTTGATCCACCAAGCGAATACGGAGTTGATGCCATTTAACTTGGTGATGATTGGGGCTGGTAAAGCCTCGTACCGTCATGGCACTGGCAACTTGCTCGGCCCTCAGGAAAAGATTTTCAATTAAGCGATCAGCCAGTAATAGGCATAATTGAATCGTGCCGCGAATTCCCAGTTTTTTCCAGTTAATTGCTCGGGTGCGAACAGCGCGAATCAAATTTTGAATCTCTTCTAGAACTAGGGGAATAAACCGCAAGGATAAGGTCAGGGTTAAGGTGACTTCGGTAATGGGCACCCGCCATCGTTTGAGGGGTTGCAACAAGACTTCCAATGTCACAGTAATTTCTTCTGGGGCAGTGGTCAGCAAATATAAAGTGGTGGCATAAATAAGGGTGAATAACCACGTTCCCAAGCGCAGGCCTAACTCCAGAGAATACTGGGTAATTTTAACGGGACCTTTATGAAAAGAATGTATCGATAGGGAGTGGGTTGGGCTAAGTTTGGCACCGAGGGAGAGGCGCTAGAGTAGGGATCTCGATTAGACTGCCAGAACACAAAGGGTTGATACCAAGGTAGAGCAGTCTGCACTGGTAGAGCGGCTTGTTGGGTAAAGCGAATTTCTTGAGCAGGTAACCTGGGTTGATAGCTAATAGCTAGGCCGTCGGGCATCACCGCAGTCACCCCAGACACCAATAGACATAGCAGCAATAACCAACCCATTTGTTTTTGCCAAACCCGCCAGGGAATAGTGGCTGAAATCGTCAGCAAAATTAGCCCAGCCACCAAGACAAAACGCCAAGGTAAATCGGCTAACAGGGGCGAGAGCAGAAACATCATCAACCATGCCAGCTTTACGCGAGGATCAAGCCGATGCAGCCAAGTTTGCGGTTGTTCTAAGTAAAGTCCAAGGGGTAGGGAGCGGAGGAGATCCATCGATGGTCTGTGGGTGCGGGCACTTCAGCCGCCTATCTTAAATGAATTCTGGTGAGAAGAGGCATGATCATCCTAGCAACCACCCAAACACCATGCCCAAAATCAACTGTAGTTCAGTGGCAAAAGCTGGAACGGCAAGAATTTGGTCGGTTTCTTCAAACACTTGGGGTTGCTGGTTGGGCAAATACACAAAAATGGTCTGTTCATAGGGATCAATTAACCAACCCACTTGCGTTCCATGATTAAGGCAGTGCAAGATTTTTTGGTGACCTTCGTCTGACTTTGCTCAGGAGAGAGAATCTCAATAGCCCAATCAGGAGCCAGAGGGAAAACATTAGCGATCTCACCATTCGGGTCACGCGGAATGTTTTGCCAAGCGAAGACAGAGACATCTGGAACAATTGACCTGCCAGCAAAGGTACAACGCAACTCACAAAAGGCTCGTGCCACTTGTCGAGATTTAAAGGCGATATTGACCGTCATAGCAAACTCGGTCTGAATGGTGCTATGTTTTCCCTGTGGCATTGGTTTCTGGATAATTTGTCCATCAGTATATTCGCTAGCAGGCTTGGTTTCTGGCAACTGCAAAAACGCTTCTAGTGAGATGGGTTGAGAGGGAGCCTGTACCATGGGAAAGTTCTTCTATAACAAGTGGAATGAGTCTTGTCTCAATTTTAGGGGATAGAACTTGTCACTGGTTGTCAATGTTGGGTTGAGGTTTTTTGAATTACTGAATTTAAGGATAGGTTGCTAGAAGAGAAAGCAACATGGATAGCAAAGAACAGCTATGACTTGGCAGTATGTATTGTTTTATAAACCCTACGGGGTACTCAGTCAGTTTACAGATCACCAAGATACCTGCCATCCGACGTTGAAAGCCTTCATTCCCATTCCTGAGATTTATCCTGTTGGCCGACTCGATCGCAACAGTGAAGGGTTGCTGTTACTGACCAATCATGGTGGACTCCAGCATCAATTATGCGATCCAAAGTTTGGCCATCCGCGCACCTATTGGGTTCAAGTTGAAGGCATTCCTGATCCGCAAGCGTTGCAAACCCTAAGCCAAGGGGTAACGATTCGCAACTATCGAACCCGTCCTGCTCAGGTGACTTTACTTACTAATCCACCGCTACTTCCCCCACGGATTCCCCCCATTCGTTTCCGCAAACACATTCCCACAGCTTGGTTAGAAATGATCTTACAAGAAGGCCGCAATCGCCAAGTGCGAAGAATGACAGCGGTTGTGGGGTTTCCGACCTTGCGATTAGTCAGAGTTGCGATCGCTAACCTTCGTATCCATGACCTGCAGCCTGGCCAATGGCGTCATCTGACGACAGCAGAGATTAAGAGGCTCCATATCCTGATCCGGTTGTAGAATTTGGAGCGTGGGGGGAGTAAAAGCGATGGGATGCACATCCAAACCCATTTGTAACAGATTTGGGGAAGCTGCAACTGAGAGTGGAACTATCTATTTATCCTCTGGTTTATCCGTATAGGGAGGATAAAAAGTTAACTTCCGTATTTTAGCGGAGTGCAAACCCCCAGAAACCCGCTACCATTGCCATAGCTCTTCCCCGCAACCCTAGAAATACGGATTTAGGATGATTAAATGTCCTCAGTGCAACTACCATAACGTTGATGATCACCGTTTTTGTCAGCAGTGTGGAACCTCTCTAACTCAGAAAACCTGTGCTAGCTGTGGACATTTGGTGGCCTTAGATGCTACCCATTGTCCTCAATGCAACCATCCCACAGCGACCATTTGGTGGACCCTCTTAACCTCTATTCATTCTGATCAAAAACCCGCAATTGTGGACAGTGCTCCTGTAGAACTCCCTCCTGTAGTGGTGTCTGCGTCAGGATCAACGACTGCCACTGATGCAGACCTAGAAGACGATCCGTCAACAGCAGAATTGTTGAACACCATTGAAAAATTAATGAATCAACCCTCAGCGGTCGAAGACGGCGTTGATCACCCCAATTCTCTCCAGCCACAAGGGTCGATTCAGACAATTGAGTCTGAGCCTCGTACAGACTTAGAGGCTGCACCAGCAAACCTGGTAATCTTGCGGTTCCTAGAAGACAACCCCCGATATCAGTTGTTAGATATCCCGGCTGATGTGCCCTTACCAGGAGTTCAATCCAGCGGCTATAAATTTCAGATTTTAGATACACAACCTTTTCATATGTCGCCCCTGGCCGTTATGTTGAATCAATTGCAAGGGGCAACGAACGCCGCCCACATGAGTCAACCCGGCATGATCACAAACTTTCTGGAGGCTCAACCTCTATCTTTTCCCAGCCTTTTAGAACCTTACTTGGCGCTTAGACAGCAATTTCCCCTGTTATTGCCCTATGTCCATGACGCTTGGCAATCTGAACAACAAGCCGTTGTCTTATTAGAGAATCGGACCGAATTGCCGACATTGAAAGAGGTACTCACAACCTTTGCCCTTAAACCGTTCCAGATTCTGCACTGGTTACAACAAACCCTTGACTTTGCAGTGGCTTCTGCCCCTTGGTATTGCTTCTCCAGTGTTTTGCACAGGGATAATTTAAGAGTGGATCAAGGGCAAATTCTGTGTTTACAGCAGTTACTATTTGGCCAAGGGATGCCGACTGCTTTTGCTACTTCAAAGCAGGAACCTACTGTGCCTTCTGATTTCTGGGGCGATTTACGCCAGGTTTGGCTTGATCTGCTGCAAGGATTGGAGACGACCCTAGCGCAGCCATTACAACTGCTCCTGACAAATTTGCAATTAGAGGGAGAGGCTACGCTAGCCCAACTACAAGGATACTTGAGTGAACTGAATCAGCAACTTTCCTCTGCAACAATTACTTCACCAGTTGATCTGCCACTGCAGTCGGTCACATTAGGGGATGACGGGGCTACGCCTACTCTGATATTGCCGAATCAACTGATCTATTTAGATGCGGCGGGCCAAACCGATGATGGCCGCGATCGCCATCATAATGAAGACTTTTTGTAATTGAGCAGCAGTTACAACACTCCATTAGTCCCCATCAGCACCAAGTCTCAGGGCGGGGACTCTACATTC
>JAAUOM010000253.1 GCA_012034865.1 Acaryochloris sp. CRU_2_0
GACACTCTCAAAAACTACACCCTGACACACCCGAGAGACATGAGGAAACAAGCGATGCTCAATGGGATTGTATTTGGAGGTGTAGGGTGGATAGTGAGCGATGCGAATTTCAATGCCTAACTCGTTGACCAATGTCTGTAAATCCTGCTTGAAGATGTGCATCATCTGTCTGTTCATCTAGCGTCTTCTCTAGCTTACAGATTGAAGTCGCACTATTACACTTTATTTAATTCACGATCCTTAGCATAGTTCGATCTTAAGCGAAGCCTCCACAATCCCCTTGATCGTGAGTTCATCTCCCTCGGTAATGGTTTTGCCTTGGGCTTTAGACACCTGAGTGTTCACAGCTAGTCGATAGAAGTGATTGAATCGATCTCGATTGACCCCATCGAGTAAAGATTGTTGGCGGTTATGACTAAAAATCTTTTGAAATTGAGCTGTTGCGGCTCCAGAGTGGGAATCACGGCTGGGAACAATACAACGTTGACAAGGATTGACCCCTTCTAGGACCAGAGAGCCAATTTGGAATTGCACTCGCTGATCAGCGGCGGCAAATAGCTGATCTTCCCAAAAGGCGGGAACCCCACCAATCTCCAGGTTGGTGCGGAAGCGCCGTCGGATCTCTGCCAGGGTTAAGGGTGGAAACCAAGACGCGATGATTTCTAAGGTCGCTGTACTAATTAGGGTGGGTCCGGGGGATTGGGTATCGTCTGGGAATCCCATCGTCGAGTTGTGTTGAATATGGATATCTCGTTGTAAGTAATTACTCAACCAGGCTTCTAATGAGGCGAGATCGCGATCCACATGAAAGACCTGGGCAGTGCTTTCGTTGATATCTCCTAGGGCGATGGTTTGGAAATTATCAGTGAATTGCGATCGCAAGCGATGAATTTGAGCACAGCGTTTGCCATTAACCACTCTACCCTGGTGATCAAACAAGGCATATTCGCGGTCATGCTCTAGAGCTCCACTACTGAGAACTCTAGCCATCTTTACTCTCACCCCATCCAAAGACTTGAAGGGATAGAGATCAATCCTCGCCAGATAGGGTTTAACCATGTACTTGACTCAGCTCAATCAGATTGCCATCGGAATCACAAACAAATAGAGCAGAGCGCCCAGAGCGGCTTAGTTGGTAGGTGCAACCCGCCATTTGCAGGTGTTGTTGACATTCCTTCAGGTCTGTCACCGCAAAAGCCAGATGGCGGTTGCGTCCCCATCGTTCAGAAGCGATCTGATCCACCCGAGCATCCGTGGCAACTATTAGGTGGAGCTGTTGGTTACCTATTTGATACCAAGCACCTGGAAAATCAAGGGGACGGTGACATTCAATCAGACCCAGTACTTCCCCATAAAAGTGCCGAGCCTTTTCTAGATCTTGCACTAGAAGCGCTGCATGGAGCAATTGCGTGATATGGACAGTCATAATTTTTGTCTTCCGGGTAGCAGTACTAGAAACCCCTAAGCTTTTTGAGCAGGAACGCTATAATTGATTATTTCCTTGGCCTTGACAAACACAGTCTTGATCTCTACCCCATCTCCCTTACCCCCACCCCATCCCATTGTCTTAGGCATCTCAGGGGCATCAGGTCTATTGTACGCAGTCCGTACTATTAAGTTCTTGCTGCGAGCTGAATATGCGATTGAGCTGGTTGCCTCCAAAGCAACGTACCAAGTCTGGCAAGCTGAGCAGAATATCCGTATGCCTGCTCAGATGAGTAAACAAGAGCAGTTTTGGCGCGAACAGGCTCAGGAATGGGGGGGACAGTTGACCTGCCACGCGGCGGCAAATGTTGGTGCTAGGATTGCCAGTGGTTCATTTCGAACCCTGGGGATGGTTGTTATCCCCTGTAGCATGAGTACCGTTGCCAAGATTGCCAATGGCCTGAGTTCCGATCTGCTAGAAAGAACAGCAGATGTCCACCTTAAGGAAAGGCGACCCTTGGTGATCGTACCCAGGGAAACGCCTTTTAGCTTAATTCACTTACGCAACCTCACAACCTTGGCAGAAGCAGGAACCCACGTTGTTCCAGCGATTCCAGCGTGGTACCACCATCCCCAAACCATTGAAGATCTGGTAGATTTTGTCGTTGCCCGCGCCTTAGATCAACTGGGGATAGATTGCATGTCTCTACAACGCTGGCAAGGAGCTGAGCCATAAAACCTCATAACCCCTTCTTAATCAACTTGCAGACAAGCAGGAGCGATGCTCTGTTCTATCACCTCTTTAGCAGGCTAGTGAATGTAGTTATCCTGCAACACAGACCATCCCGTCCAAGACACAGCAGCCAAGGCCAGGAACAGCATACCATTGAGGCTGACGTGGAGGGGTCGCGCCCAGGGCCGTTTGGGATGCACACGGCTGGCGGCCCATGCGGAACCAAGGGTTAAGCCTGCCACAAGTAAACCCGCTGGTAAATGAGCGGAGTGACCCACTGTTCCTTCATAGGTAGAGGCACCTAAAATACCAATGGTCATTAATTCCAGGATGGTTAGGACAAGCGCGATACCCAAAGCATAGTGGATATAGCGCAACCATCCCCAAGAAGCTTCACCGTGACGGAGTCTCAGCCTTCTCAGGGTAATCCCTAACACTCCTAATCCTATGTATAAGAAAACGGCTAAGGTCATTGAAAAAGCCGTTATCGAGGCAAACAACATAGGAGGGGGCGAATCCATACGCGACCTCAACAACATCAAGCGTTCTGTTTTAGAAGTATATCCTTCCACCTCCCTCAAACAGACTAAGTAAAAAGACTTAATACTCGTGGTTTACAGAATGCTGATCCACTGTTTTTTTCTGTTGAAAGCTGTTTCCCTAGTAGAGAAAAGACTTAAAAACCTTACGGCAAGATAGTTGTAGAGATTATGATCCCCAAAATAGGCGTGAGCTGTTGACTGCTAAGGTGCGATCGCACTCAAGATATATGATTGTGCCAATGCAGAATCCTTCCCAAAGGATATCTTGATCAAGAGCAACTTAGAAACTTTACAACATAAAGGTTTCAAGGCTTTCAAAAAAATGAATCTCGATCTTAATTTTGTTTCAGTCATCTTGTTGCTCGAACATGGGTTCAACCACACGATTATGTTTATATAAATTCATAAAAATTTATGCATAATTCACATTTTTTGATGTAAACATTCTGCAA
>JAAUOM010000026.1 GCA_012034865.1 Acaryochloris sp. CRU_2_0
TCGCAAGACACTTTGTTATTCCAAGTCCGCAGAAATGCTAGCACACTCGATTCGATTGCTACTTCACTACCTAAAATTTTGGGATGTGCCCGTTCCCGCCTGATTCATACCTTCATTCAGCAACGCCACCGAGGGTTTTATCATTTCCAGTTTTGGCAGCAGTTGATTGAGCAGGGAACTCACTTTATTACCCGGCTTAAAAAAGGAGCCTCTTATCAAGTCCAACAGGTGTTCACGCACAGCTATGCCCTAAGGAACCAGCGAATTCAAATGGGGTATGGCACGCCCAAACAACCCGACGTGACCCTCCGACTCATTGCAATCAAAGTGGGTAAAACCTGGCATTCTTATCTCACCTCAGTCCTGGATCCTGAGATTTTACCTCCCTATGTCGTTGCTGATTTATATAGCAAAAGATGGCGGATTGAAGAAGCTTTCAATACAGTAAAACGATTACTGGGACTGAGCTATCTGTGGACAGGCTCTGTTAACGGGGTAAAGCTTCAAATCTGGGCAACCTGGTTGTTTTACGCTGTATTAGTAGACTTAGGCGATGCCATTGCAGACGAACTAGCGTTACCCTTTGACCGGATCTCACTGGAAATGGTTTATCGGGGCTGTATCATTTCTCAGTGGCTCACCAAAAGGGGTTCAACCGACCCAGTCCAGTATTTTGCGGCTCCAGAAAATCAGGATTTAGGCATTGTCAAACGTCTACGTAAACCTAATGTCAAATTGATTGTGGCTCCTTTCCCAGAGCACCAACGAGGTTCTGAAAATTTCTTCTTTAAGCCTACTGCTGAAATGTCCTTGCAAACTGGGGTATAGCGTTAACTTGTCGCCAATGCGCTGTATCTGCTAAGTTCACGGAGAGATCGTAACAGGAACGGCAACCTTAACAGAGTGACTGCCTCTGGTGGCAAACACAGGTAGTCAGTGCAGCTCGTGAAGTGAACCCTTATCTTCTGCCATCGCTCTCAAAAGGCGATGGAGTCTTTGATAGAGACCGCTTCATCCTCCATAAATAAGGCGTCGGCAACTGCTAAGATGATCCTAGCCAGCAGGCCTTGCTGTGCCTAGGGAGAAACACCGAGATGCTGGAAAAATTTGAGAGATTGTCTACAAATACGGCTGAACCGACTTTTAATTGAATAAATTGTTTATTCCCTCGTTTTCCGTTAAAACATTACCCATGAACAAATGGATTGAATATTCGCTGAAGTACCGCTACAGTCAAAGCCACAGTCAAAGGGGATTTGCCATCCCTGTTGCGGTGGGGATGGGGTTAATTATTCTGTTGGTTGGGATTACCATGCTGTTGCGATCGCAAAGTAGCCAAGTTAGTGCGATCGCCCAAAAGATACTGCCAAAAGTCTCAACGCTGCTGAAGCTGGGGTCAGTAATATCCGGGCGTTGATCAATCAACATCGTGCGATCGCCCTTTATCCTGCCTGTGTGAGTCCAGATGGCAGCGGGAATTGCTTAGATAGTGGTTCTACTGTCAGTTGGGGTTTACCCAACAATATTCCCAATGTCTTGTCCACCTGTGATGTCGATCAAAGGAGTGTCATTACCTCGATTGCCCAAGGAACCTGGCAACCTGTAGATCCCGGTGATGTCAGCCAAGGACAATATCGACTATTTGATTACAATTACGATGCAGGTAAGGGCAACTTGAAGGTTCAAGGGCGGATGAATCCTGGTGAACCTAGTGAATCGGTCTCTGAACTAGACGTCAGTTTTCCCGTTAATCCCGTCGAGGATCAAACCGCTGGGTTGTGGGTCACTACCTCAGCCGATACTGAGGAAATCAACGCCGATGTCTTGGGTGATTGTGACAGTACACTCACCACGGATCCCCAAGGCGACTACGAGGCACGACAACTCGGCTTGACGATGCCTCCAATTCCAGAGAAGCCCCTCGGTGCGATGGTACTCAGCGCCAGTACATTTATCGAAAAGTCGCTGCCACGACCCGGGGATAGTCCCAATGGACCGAATGGGGAGTATCAATATGTGATTGATACTTTGGGGGGCCAACCTTTACAACTTTAACCATTCCTGCCGATAAACAAATTGAGATCTGGGTGGATGGGAATATCGATCTCAGGGGCAAAATGATCAAGCATACCTGTGGAAGTACCCCGGGCTGTGGACCGTTCCAAGTTAAATTCTATCTGCAAGGGAACAGTGGCGATGATATTACCCTTGATCAAGGCACCGTCATCTGTGATGTGTTCATCCATGCCCCCATTTACAATGTCACCAACTATGCCAGCGGTACAACCACAGAAAGCTGTGGCAATGGCACCAAAAGAACGAGTGTGTTCTGGGTGAAAAGTTGGGAGGACGAGGCTGGTGTGAGCATCCCAGTACTGGATCCGCCTAGAGCAACCTGGAAGGATGCTCCCATCGTGTATCCACCCAGACTAGGCCCCTTGGAAACTTGGCAAACCAAAGAACGCTCCGACAGCTAAGCCTTGTTGACGATACCTTTGTATTCTTAGCTGACTCAAGGTCTGACCATTTTCTGACTTTTTCTCACTCAAGAGAAAAAAGAATTTGACAGAATAGGACTAACCTTTAACCTGTGAACATCGCTCTAGAACAGATCCTATGACTTTCCCCTCAAACTTATCTCACCAGCAGCAAACCGGATTTACCCTTGTAGAGGTCTTGGTTGGCTTATTAGTGATTGTCGGTTTTATCAGTACAGCTATGCAGGCGCTGGTCACCGCCACTGTCTTTAAGGTAAAGGGGCAGGAAATTAGTGAAGCCACCACCTGGATTCAACAGGATTTAGAGCAGGTCAAGTTCGATGCCACTCGCTTAGATTATGCTGCTGGTGTTTACAACCCGGATCCTGGTGCTTGCGAAGCCACTTCAGAGAGTGCAGGCTATGCCAAGCGCCTCAGTGATCAAAAATTAGGTTCAACCAATCCCATGGTTATTGCCAAAACAAGTACGACTGGCAATCGACCCTACACCCTTAGCCGAACAGCCAGTCTCCCTACATCAGCCCCCTACAATATCTTAAACTTAGAGTATGAAGTTAAATCAGCCGACAATCTCCCCATCACCATCGTCCAGACCAAGGTCATCCCAGACGCATCTTTAGCATGTCCTTAGTTGACAGTGCTCGTTCCAGGGTAGCGAGAATAACTCCCATCCAGTTGCAACACAACAGACTTGGGTTTTCATTGGTCGAGATCCTAGTCGTTGTGGCGATTTTGGGAATGATGGCGACCCTAGCGGCTCCTAGTTTTTTGAGCTGGGTCAACAATAAACGCATTGAAGATATCTCCGCCCAAGTCATCGGCGTACTCAAAGAAGCTCAAGCAGAGGCTATTCGCAAAAGTCAAAGCTGTAGGCTCACTATCACAACAACGTCGGTAACCGCCAGTCCACCGAGCTGTTTACCCACAGGCACTAGGGATCTAACGCAAGTCAGTGGTGGAGAGAGTGCATCCGGTGTCACTCTCATTGCCCAGGCTACACCCATTACTATCCAGTTTTCCCCTAAAGGATCAACTACTTCTAGTAATGTCTTGGTGTTTTACCATCCCGATCAAGCTCAGGGGATGCGCTGCTTAGCTATTTCTAGTGGCATTGGCCTGATGAGAACAGGCAAATTCTCAGGTTCCCATCCCCCCTCTACCAGCCAAGCCAACACTAATAACTGTCATACATCCATGTAAAGCACGATTCAACGATACATTTGCTCATTCACCTTTGCCGATTACCACAGATCCACGATCGGTTCTGGGTAATCTTGGCTCACCCTTACCCCCCTGGTGGCGTCACACCGCTGATGGGTTGGGCATAGCTGGTGGCTCGTTGCAAGGCAACTAACGCCCGGTTATAGTCCAAGATAGCCGCGATCAGGTTTCCTCGCGCTTGAGTTAATGATGTTTCAGCATTGGTGATATCCAGTTGAGTGCCAATCCCGGCATTAGAGCGTAAACGGGCTAATGTCAGACTTTCTTCCGCCAGTTGCACAGTGCTTTGAGCCGTATTGATATTGCGTAAATTAGACGTGAGACTGGCATAGGCTTGCTCGACCTCAAACCGCAACTGGTTTTTGGCATCGGCAAATTGGGTGTCGGCGATCGCAATATTTTCTTCCTCCTGAGCCGCCCTGGATTTCGCAGCTTTGCCATCAAAAAAATTGATGGCCACTTGTACACCAAGGGCATAACCAAAATCGCCCCCCACATCATCCTCCAACTCATCCGCCAGTTCAAAATTGGCAAACGCCTGCACAACGGGCTTATTTACAGCTAGCGCAACCCGACGTTGTTGTTCAGCAATCCGTCGCTGATTAACAATTTGCAATAATTCGACTCGATTTTGTAACGCCAAGACAATACTTTCTTCCAAACTCAGTAACCAGCCACCGGCAATATTGACCTGATCAGCGGTAGTTAAACTAGCAGTTTCTTTAATATTTAAGCGTTGGGCGAGCTGTCGCTGGGCAATCTCCAGTAAATTCTTGGCTTGGGTAGTATTTTGAACGGTATCGGCTAACTGCACCTCGGCTTGCAGAACCTCAAACTTTGTCCCTAGCCCAGCTTGTTCTCTTGCCTTGATAACATCTAAACTGGCTTGGGAATTTTTGACGGCATCGTTGGCCACGGCAATGAGAGCGGATGTTTGCTGGAGATTGTAATAGTCATTGGCCACATCCAGCCGCAATTGTTCCAATTGGCGTTTGATTTCCAATTCCGAAATTTTGACCTGAGCCTTGGCGGCATTAATCTGACCCGATCGCAGCCCGGAGGTGTAGATGTTATAGGTTGCAGAAACCGTCCCGCTCAAGAAAGTGGACGTGCCCCCTAGATTGCCTTGCCCTTGAGGGATTGCAGATAACGGCACTAGAGGAGCAACATCGACAATATTAGGGAGCGTTGCTGTGGTATTGGCTCGCAGTTGCAGTTGCTGGATTTGTTGGTTAAAGATTTGTTGTTGCACCTGGTTTTGGTCTTGTTGTAGGCGCAACTGCAATTGCTGAATTTGAGTTGAGAGTTGTTGCTGAGATTGGAATTGTTGGGTTTGTAAGGTTTGTTGAGTCCGTTGTTGAACTTGGAACTGAGAAGTGTTATCGACGGGAATGGGGGTTTGATCGAGGACGAAAGTCGCAGAATCCGTGCGAGTGAGAGCCGATTGCACACTAATCGTTGGCCATTGAGCAGCTTGTGCTTGCCGCAGAACCGCTTGATTTTGCTGAAGTTGCAGCTCTGTAATTTGCAGATTGAGATTGTTGCGGAGAGCCAATTCGTAGGCTTGTTGCAGGGTAATGGGCTGCGTCAGATCAATCACCACGGCTTCCGGCTGGGTGGGAATACTCAGCAAAGTTGAGTCTCGGTTCAATGAGGTCTCTTTCGTGAGGGGTGCGGGCACGGTCGTAAGCGGTGCGGTTTGTGCAAAGACTGCCCCACCCCCTATGCTCATCAGTGCCCACCCCAAGCCTGACGCAATAAGCCACTGTCGAATCACCATAATGCTGAAGGGATCACAATTAATCCTGCTCGCGTGAGATTTAGGAATCGGTTTAATTCTGCATCAAGCCCATGAGAATAGCAAATCCTAATTGCGATGGTCTACGACCGACCAGAGGTCATCGCCCCTACTAACCGCCCCATCCCCCAGGGTCAATTGTGCTAGTCCATTCATCTAAATCCTAGAAATACTCTACGGGAATATGGTTGCCATGAGAAGGCTAGGATGGCACGACTATCCGCTGTAGCCCTTCATCTTCTGCATTATGGATGGTTTCAGATATCCATGCCGTTTGCCAAGGGTCACCCCCAATCTCTAAACCACAAAGATGGCTATAGGCTTTGAGGAGCAAGGTTGATCCGTGTTGATGATACCGTTTGAGGGTGACGGTTACCCGACCCTGCATGGTGTCCTTACAGATGTAAATCAAGCCCTTCTGGGTTGGAGCCCGTAAGGGTGTACCGGGGCGATCGCAACTGGCCTGCACCTCAATTCCATAGCGGTGGTTATGAGCCTGCATCGACCACTCTCCCCAAGGGGTAACAGACCACGAAACTTCTGAATTCCAGGGCGCAAATTCATAGAGTCGCCCTTGGTAATGCACACCAATCAGACCCACAGACTCCATCCACCACAACACCCCCCGTCTGCCTGCGGCTGCCGTCAGGGCTAAATCGGGTTGTTCAGCAAAGCAATTGCAATTGATCCAAAACCATTTTCGGGGAAAAGACCCTCCCCAATTTTTTTCAGCATAGGCTGGACTCTTTTCAAATACATAGCGCTGCCCCTGCCAGTCAATCCAGCCCGTTGCCAAACCGTGAGCCATCATAATTTGCCAACCGGGTTCAAACATGGGCAAGAACGACAGCAATCCTCCCGTGGATCGGGGCGACTTTCCCTGATCGCCCCAAGCATAAACAGGCTGAATCTGATACCGCCAGTGCGCTTCTTGACCTGTTCCTGGATCGCACAGATGACCTTGATGCCAGGTATGGGTACCCTGGTAGCCTTGTTCAATGTAACGGTCAAATTCCGCAGGCGGCAACCACCGAGGACGTTGAGCATCTCTAGTCTTACCCCAATGGCCTAACCCCAAAGCTCCCATACCTAAAGGCGCTCCCCAGGACCAAAATTGACCGACATCGGCAAAGGTTCGACAGAAGTAACCATCGTCTGGCCCCAGGACTTGAGCAGCCCCCCCGCTATAGGGTTGTCCCCCAATCGGGTCTTCAATGGAGTACATGAATGCAAAGGTCTGGTTCAATTCAGGCAAGGTGACCCGATAATACCAACCCTCAAAAAAACGACGGGGACTACCATCCCAGTGATAGCCACTATGGGGTGTAATCAACCTCGTCGGCAGTATTTGTACGTCCATGACACCCTAGCCTTCGGCAAACCCTCACAGATCAAGGCGAAGACCTTGCCTCCAGCCCTCGATCCAACCGCTTAACTTGATCATAGAATCTGGCGACCTAGAGTGGACGGCCATCTCCCAATTGGCCGACATTATTTCCCTTATTTTGCGATTCTTCCTGCTGCTGTTGCACCCACAACTAACCCAGCCTCTAGCCTGTAAAAGAGTGGGTGCTGATTGCTGTTTTCTATTACCTCATGCCAAGGACAGAACTTGGCAGAGTCGTGTCAGTTTAGGGAGTGGGAGTAGGTGGAGCGGCAGGTGGGACAGGTGGGCTTGTTTTGGCAGGATTCGGAGGTGCGACTTCTGTTGATTCTGGAGAAGGTGTAGTAGGTGGGGCAGCAGGTGACGTAGCCGGAGGCACAAGGGGTGGAGTAACCGAGGGAGCAGCAGGTGGCGGAGTTGGAGAAGGTGTAGCAGGCGGGAGAGTGGGGGACGTCGCTGGAGCAGCAGGTGGAGTGCCCGCAGGCGCTGTCGAGGGGGTCTCTGCTTTTAGACAATTCAGAGTTCTCAAGGTTGCTGCTGCTGCATAGTTGCGCTTGGCCGATTGATTGGGAGTAAAGGCCAGTCCTTTTTCATCCAAGGGGGAAGCTACACCACAATAGCTGGACATTTCTGTAATCACCGCTGCTGCCCAATGGGTGCTGATATCCGTAAAGTTAGTGGCCGTTTGCTTGCTGGCCAATTTGGGATCGAGTTTAGCCAGGGATTTAGCGTATTCTGCTGCGCGTTTGAGAACCGCCATCATTTCTGCACGGGTGACCTCACGGGTAGGCTGAAACTTGCCATCAGGATATCCCTTAACGATATTGTTTGTTTGGGCAAAGGCTATTTTTGCAGCACTCCAACGGTTGGCAGCGACATCTGGATAGGGGCTACTACTGATTTGGCTAGGAACTTGAAAGTTGATGCCGGGAACATTCTTCAGCGCTTCCAAAATCATAGAGACCAACTGCTCACGAGTGAGGGGATCTAAGGGGCGGAAGGTGTCATCTTGAAAACCAGCAATAAATTTGAGAGCAACCGCATCTCGAATCTCTTTGAGGTAAATGTCGTTTTCCACATCGGGAAACGGGATGCCACTCAACCCTTTGGATATATAGACATGGCCTAAAGGTTTTTTATTGAAGGTTCGCCGGGTCAAGCGCCATTCGGGATGGAGAATAATTTTGGCGAAGCTAGCCGTATACCCATTGGTGCGACCCAATTCGATCTCTTGGTCACCTTTGGCCTTGGAATCAGGAACGCCCATTAGAACCAAGTCCGTAGAAGTTTTGCGAACTTGCAGGAGATACCGCCCGCCTAGATCTTCGCCATCGATACGGATAGAATAGCCATTACTGTCTACACTGCGGCCACATAGACCCGTGAAATCAAATTTAAGCAAGAGGGGATCAATCGTCACAGGATTAGTGCCACTTTCACTCCAGCATTGCTTGTCTGGGGAGATTTGCTCCAGAACCAAGAGCTGATGTATACCGCTGGTACCAACGGGTGCTGCTACTAGCACAAACTTGGATTGATCGATCTCTTTTTCGCTAAGTTAGCTGCGATCGCAGCCGACAGAGGTAGATGAGTAATAACCGTAGCAGTGGCAGCAAAAGCAAATAAATGAACGAAGGAACGCATCGAGAATTTCATATGGCTCTAATTAATGAAGGGGGACTTGAGTTCACTAGCAAACGTCAGCCCATGTGACACAAACATGAACTCACTTGTTCCCTGTATATGTAAGTGGAGAGTCTATCATGGCAAAACCCCTGTATCTGTATGTCTCTACAAAAATATAATGGCTGAACGACAAGCCTTATCCTGCGATGTGGCGCAACTCGTTGTAACCCAAGAGCAGAACAGCCGTGAACTGAATCAGGCGATGCTGCGATTAGCGGATGCCCAAGTGGGTATGGCTCGGTTACTGGGTTCTCTGGATGAAGACAGGCCAACTATCCTGAGAAAGCTCAGCACCTAGGATTATCCCACTTGACTCATGCCCTTCTCCTGAGCGTTGCAGTGGTAGAGGTTGGCAACAAAAACATAATCTCTGTCAAACTTGAATTGATAGTCAATTCAATGCACAGATAGCTTATGGTGCAACTACAACCATCCTCAAAGCCAGAAATCATTTATCCAGATCGCGACGGACAGCCGATGTCAGATAACACTCAACAGTTTCGCTGGATCGTCACTATTAAAGAAAATCTAGAATGGTTATTTGCTGAAGATCCAGATGTATTCGTGGCTGGTGACTTGTTATGGTATCCCGTTGAAGCAGATAATAAGACTCGTGTTGCTCCAGATGCTTTAGTCGTCTTTGGTAGACCGAAAGGTGATCGCGGTTCCTATAAACAGTGGGAAGAAGAGAACATAGCACCACAAGTAGTATTTGAAATTTTGTCGCCTAGAAACACAACGGCTGAGATGAATCGGAAACTTTTGTTTTACGATCGCTTTGGTGTAGAAGAATATTATCTCTATGATCCTGATCTCAACAGTCTGAATGGTTGGGTTAGAAATGAAGGCTTTTTGGACATCATTGAGCCGATTCACCAGTGGGTTAGCCCCAGATTGAAAATTAGGTTTGAGCTTTCCGAAACGGAGTTACAGATTTATCGTCCAGACGGAAAAAGCTTTTTAACTTATACAGCGATCGCGCAACAAGCCAAGGAATCTGAACAAAGAGCCGAACTAGCGGAGCACAAAGCCGCTAGACTAGCCGAAAAATTGCGAGAGATGGGAGTCGATCCAGAAAAAATATAATTGTTTGGACAATGATCTGAAAAGTTATCCCTCCCTTGAGATTCCCCATTTTTGATTGCTTGCAATTAATGAAGGGAAGCTGAGTTGAGTCCAAGGATTGTTATAACTAAACTAGAAAAACAATGCCCAATGCATGGGAATGGACATGCCTTTAACCGTGTTGATCGTGGATGATGAACCAGGAATTCGGTTGGCTGTCACCGATTATCTAGAAGCAGCAGGATATGCAGTGATTTCGGCTGCTACAGGTAAACAAGCTTGGCAGTTGGTACAACACTATCGTCCCCATTTGATGGTGACAGATATCAGAATGCCAGAGATGGATGGTTATGAGTTAGTCAAACAAGTGCGGCAACAGCCGACCTTTAGATTGCTGCCCGTGATTTTTCTGACTGAGTGTCAACAAACCCAAGAGCGGATTCGCGCTTATCAGTCAGGATGTGATGCCTATTTAGCAAAACCGTTTAACCTGGATGAATTAGGGGCAGTGATTCGTAACTTGCTGGATCGAGCCCAGATTGTTCAATCTGAATTGCAAACCCTCTCTCGCTCTTTCTCACGGCAAGAGGGTGCAGATGTGGCCTTGATCAGTGCCTTAGATCTTACTCATCGAGAGCAGGAAGTGTTGATATTACTCACCGATGGGCTATCCAATGCTCAAATTGGTGAACACTTACACCTGAGTCCTCGAACCGTGGAAAAGCATGTGAGTAAATTGCTGCAAAAAACAGAGACCCACAATCGAGCGGATATTGTCCGGTTTGCGATTGAAAATCATCTAGTGGGTTCCACTCATCTGGAGCGATGACGGGAAGCGACTTGCGGCTGGAGGTGGTGGAGTAAGCCGGTACAGGCATCTAGCAATAAATCAATGACATAATCGAAGCCGGAGGCACCGCCATAGTAGGGATCGGGGACTTCTTGGTCATTATGGGCTGTGCAGAAGTCACAGATCAGGTGAATCTTAGGGCTGGATTGAGGAGTGCGATTGAGCCTGAGCAGATCCTCATAATTCTGCCGATCCATCGCTAAGATCCAATCAAAGGTGGCAAAATCTGCGGGTTGAACTTGACGACTGTTGCCCGTGAGTACGATCCCTTGTCTCAATGCTGCTGCTGCCATTCTGCGATCGGGGGCAGCGCCAATATGATAGCTGCTGGTACCAGCAGAGTCGCAGCAAATGGCATGGGTCAATTGTTCTTGCTGAAGCAAGTGGTTCATAATGCCTTCTGCCGAAGGGGAGCGGCAAATATTTCCCAGACACACAAATAAAAGCTTTTGGGTCATAACCTCATGTCGAATTTAGGATGTCCACACCGTTGGCGTAAAACTGCCATGTAAACCGTAGGGGATATGGTGTTGTAAATGCAAGCAGGCCAGCGGACCTTGATCCACCTGGGCTGCATCAAGAATGACGACATCGGAGCGGTTGCGATCGCCATCATAAACCAAGGCCACCAACCAACCGTCATCTTCTTGGCTGGCATTGGGTTTAGGAATAAACACAGGCTCACCCATAAATCCTTGAGGGGCTGCACTCCACAGTTGTTCTGTGCCCGTGTGGGTATCAAGTTTGAGAATAGCCTGCAACGGTGCATTTCCTCCACCCGCATCCGTGACCCCCATATACACATACCGATAGGCATGACCCACTTGTACTGGGTTGAGGGTGGGAAATTCACAACTGCGCGAGATTAAGACATGTTTGGCTACCGTCTTAGCCTCAGGATCAATCTCAAATCGCCACAGCTTACCCGGCGGGACGGCATCGAAATCAATTTCCCGAAAGTTCACCCCCGATTCTAGAGCGGGAAAGGTATCGTAGCAGATGGAGTCCACGATGACTCGATCATCGCTTTCAAAAGCATTGGCATGGTGAAAAACAAAACAGGCATCTGTGGCCAGTTTCTGGGGTTTACCCGTTCCCTGACGCGGCAATAGCCAAATTTTAGTTGGGTTTTGCGGATTGAAGGAGATGCACTCGCCAGCTCCCTTTAAGCCCACTAAAAAGGGAAGGGGATTGAGAGTCACTGGATTTTGGAAAAAATGTAGAAGTTGGGGGTAATCGCAAAATCATGAATAAAGGCAAATCCAGGAATCGCAAACTGCCGCTGATGGACAACGGTACCAGTGCGATCAAATTCAAACACTTTGACGGTACTTGACAGACCCGGTTTAACAGCAAAATTGACCAATCGATCCTCAGCAACCGTAACCCCCGGTAGAATTCGGGGATGGGCAGAAAACGGATCGCCGGGATTGAGTAAACCGGAAAAATCTTCGAGACCCAGGGTTTCTAAGGTGACGGGATCGAGTCGATAGGGCTGATCCGCTTCCCAGAGCGCCAGCAATTTGTCAGCCCAATAAATGACATGGGTATTAGCAATATTTTTGAAATTAATATCGAAGGCATTGGCAAACAGTCCCCCCGGCTTAGGTGTCCCAAAGACTCCTCGATAGAGAATTCTGCCTGCAGCTTTTTCCGCCAGATAGCCTGCTGTGTGGACGAAGCGATTGCGAAAATGGGCTTGGCCTCGGTGGAAGCGAATGGCACAGATCATGCCATCCCCATCAAAGGGGTGCTTGAGGGGAGTACCGTTGATGTCTAACAGCCCTGGACCATTCCGAAACAGTGTGCCTTGCAGATCAGGAGGAATGGTACCCTCAATATCGGCGATCGGGTAGTCATATTCTTGCTTGAGAGAGACATGACCTCCTTGCCAATTGTTGGCAAGGTAGGTAGCGGCAGCAGAAGGAGCAGCAACAGTCATAGGGTTAACGCGGTTGATCACGGACAAGTTCGACAGCTAAGGCGTCTGGCCAGGGGATATCTTGGGGGGTGGTAGTAGGATCTAGATCTAGATCCAGGCGGAAGTTATTTTCTGATCCTTGATGATCGGGCAGCCAATGGAGCAAGGGCAATGGTAAAAGGGTACTGAGATTAGCAATGATCACTAACAGCCATAACTGCTGAAAATTGGCTTCGTTAATCCCCAATAGATGCATGATCAAAGCACCTGATTCCTGGGACAAAAGACCCGCCAAGTTACTCACAGACATCAACAAGGCAAACATCGTCGCTTCCACACCTGGTGGACACAGGCGAGCCGCTAAAACCAAAACAGGCATATAAGCAATTTGGCCCATCACCGTCAAAATTAAGCTGTCACCCAGACTAAACCATTGATCATTAATCCCCAGAGTCCGATTGGCATGGGTGACCAGCAATAAGGTGGTCATTCCTAAGGTGGCGGACATTAGGGTACTCCACAGGAAAATGCGGCGCACGGCAACCGCTTTGAGAAACCGCTGGAAGACCCAAATCCCTAGTAAAGCAGCTAGGCTAGTGATCAAGTGAACGCGCCCAAGAAATTCCGGCTCAAAGCCTAAGTCATTCGTGGTGAAGAAGAAAAACGCAGACTCAGAGCTGGGAGTTGCTTGCCAAAGAAATAGAAAAGCAACGGGTAGCCAAATGCTTTTTTGGGTCATGGCCTGCTGTAACTGTTGAATTTGTTGCTTGGTCAAGTCGAGATTGAGGGAGGTTTCCACCTTAGGATCGCTAATCAACCCAGCCACAGCAGAGACAATCAAGGGAAACGTAGCCGTGATCTCAAAGACTTGGCGAGTGTCCATGTGAGCCAACAGCCAGCCACTGAAATAGGCCGTAAAAAGGCCTCCCAATGCGCTAGCAGACCAACAGAGGGACTGAAGCGACCCCGCATCACTGGGAGATTCTTGACGAACCCGTTCCACGACTAGGGAATCGACAATCACATCGCTAACGGCAACAGATACAGAACTCAGGAGAATGGCCAGGGTGGCCGTAGTTGCAGTGTGAACAAAGATGGCCATTCCTATCCAGGCCAAACAGCCCAGCCCACCGGATAACACCAGATAAGACCGCCGACGATATCCCCAAATCGGTAAGCTATCGGAGATAAAGCCAAATAAAGGTTTGATTACCCAAGGTAAAGAGGCCACACCCATCATGGCAGCGACTTGAGCAGGGGTTAAACCCAGATCATCTTTGAGGAAAAAACTAACCGCTAGACGAGCCAATCCCAGAATCCCTTGAACAAAATAAACCATCAGGATGGCAATCAGTTGGGGTGTGGGCTGCTGGCCATAAAAGATAGTTTCTTGCAGGAAATCGCGGAGCTGGTTGAGGCTCGATTTAGAAACAAACATTAAACAAACATTGATAATAGTTTACAAATATCAATGTTTGTATCATAGCCTGATTTTTGGATGAGGTGCTTAAGGTAGCCACTGCGGATCTAGACCGGAACCAATTCCTTGGGGTTGTCTGGGTTGTCCATCCGTAGACTGGAGGGGCAATAGCCACAGATTACTGGTGGCGATCGCACTGCCTTGTTTGGTGCGCATCACCCCTGGGTTCTCAGTTTTGGCTTCAATAGCCTGATCAAAGAGCAAGGCTGAACCATCAGGGGCGAGAGCCATACTCATATCGCGTTGATTGGGGAGATCCAAGAGTCGGGTTTCGGTTTTAGTCTTCAGGTCAATCGTGGCTAGGTAGGGTGTTTCCACATACTCTTTGCCTGCACCGACCTGGGTTAACAAGCAATAAAGCAACTGCTGGTTGGGGTCAAACACAGCACTCAAAATCGAACCCGTTGTCTTTAAAAGCTCGGTTTGCTCTCCCTGATTGGTCACTAAAAATAGGGAGCGGGTAAAGTTGGGATTAAATTTGAGCATCGTGGCCGCTGAGCCATCCCTAGCAAAACTGAGAACCATGCCAAACTTTGGCAAAAACTCCAAGGGCTGATCGGTGGCGGTGCCATCTAGGGGGACGATCGCTAGACCTTGACCTTGAGCAATGACCAAAGAACGACCATCGGGCGCAATCAGAAAGTCGCCGCCTTGAACCTTCTCCAAGGGTTGCGGCGATCCTCCTGTGGGCAATTGCCACAGGGACACTTCTCCCAAGCCAGATCCTTCACGGGGGGCACGTTGCAGGACAATACGACTGCCATCGGGGGCCAGGTCAAACTTGAGAATCTGATAGGTCTTATTATCTGAAACCAGCTCAATTTTCCCCGCTTGCTGAGCTGGTGAGCTGTCCATTTCCGGAGGATTGACTGCTATCCCTGTGGTGACGGTATAGAGTTGGGGATTGAAATCACCTTGCGCTTCACCTGCACGGGGCGTGGCTGAAAATAAAAGGCGATCGCCATAGGGATAAGGCTGAAACTCCAGAACCACCCAATCCGCCGGGGTGAGGATGTTTTTTTGCTTTTGAGTGAGATTATTGAGGATCAATCGGCCTGCTTCTTCGCCATTGACCCCCAGATAGCAGTAGGCGCGATCACGACTGCGAAACTGACCAGAAAAGGGTTGCATGACTTTGGTGCGGTCATTGGGGGTGCGTTGTGCTTCCTGGACATGGGTTAATTTCACCTGAAATTGGGTGCCGTAGGGAATTGGCTGAGTCAGGGTATAGGCCAGTCGCCGTCCTGCCCAACTCAATTTGCCAGATAGATTCGGGGTTATTTGCAGATGTTCCTTGACACTAGGCCAATCCATGGCTCGGTTGAAAGTCAACGTAAACGCCTTATCCTCAATACCGACGGATTTATCTTGCCAGTTGAACCCTCGCACCAATGGTGTCGTATGATCCCCCCCAACCACCAGAATACCGATCAAAATAGCGAGGATAGCTATCACCGTCAGGGCAACTCGATCCAAGGGGTGGGAGAGTCGCTTCATAGGAACCAAACTGTCGCACTCCCTCTACATACCCATAATGGAATAACCTGAATCAACATACAAAATTTGCCCAGTAATACCTGTGGATAAATCACTACAAAGGAAGGCGGCGGTGTTACCCACTTCCGTTTGGGTAACGGTGCGCTTCAGAGGAGCAACTTCTTCGACGTGGTGAATCATATCTAAAATTCCCCCCACAGCCGATGAGGCTAGGGTGCGAATGGGGCCTGCCGAGATCCCATTGACACGAATATTGTGCGATCCCAGCTCGGCAGCTAGATAGCGAACATTCATCTCCAAAGCAGCTTTGGCAATGCCCATAACATTATAATTCGGCACCACTCTAACGCCACCTAAGTAAGTGAGAGTAATGATGCTGCCGCCTGCTGTCATTAAGGGTTTAGCCGCAGCACTCAGTTGCACCAAAGAATAGGCACTAATATCCAAGGCAAGATTGAAATTATCCTGATTGACGGCACTAAAATCACCGCCTAAGTCCTCTTTATGGGCAAAGGCCAAGCAGTGAATCAGAATATCTAAACGTCCCCACTGCTCCTGAATCGCTGCGAACGTGGCATCCACTTGAGCTTGATCTTGGACATTACAGGGTAAAAATAAGCTAGGGGCAAGGGGCTCAACTAGGGTTTTCACTTTCCCCTCATGGCGACCGCGCTCATCGGGTAAGTAGGTAATCCCCAGATTAGCCCCCGCCCTATAGAGCTGTTGAGCAATGCCCCAAGCAATGGAGCGATTATTTGCAATTCCGGTAACTAGGGCGTTTTTTCCAGTTAAATCAAGCATGAAGATCGATTGAATACAATAGTAAAAGCCGAAGAGTTGGTTAAACGTTAAAGTCCCGCTTCGTAACTCCAGATCTAGCTTAGAACGAGTTGAGGGCAAAACAGATTCTAGAGTCATAGCATCTCATTTTGTACGAGATGTCCCTAAGCGGTATCTTCTGATACATAAACAACGGGGTAAGTCCGTTTAAGTTATGGAATCTGTACTTTGTTCCCATCTGACTTTGATAGCACCCCTTACTCCTCTGGAGTCATTTCAATTTCATTTTTTATTGGGTTAAAGGTAGGGTTAGGTTGGCTCAAGGATCTTAATCCTACGTTTCTTCTGTATCAGGTCAGCGTATGAGTATGTTAATGGCTTCGCCTCCCACTAATCGATTGACACCGGACAATCCCCTTGCTGCTGTGTTTCGGAAGATGAGCAGTGGCGTATTTCCTCCGGTCACAGAAACCTTTGATCGGGGTAAAACCATTTTTTTCCCGGGTGACCCAGCGGAGCGGTTCTATTTCCTGATCAAAGGTGCTGTTAAGCTATCCCGAGTCTATGAAGCCGGGGAAGAGATTACGGTGGCTCTCCTGCGAGAGAATAGCGTCTTTGGGGTGCTGTCCCTCCTGACTCAACAGCGTTCCGATCGCTTTTACCATGCTGTGGCCTTTACCCCTGTAGAATTGTTGTCTGTTCCCATTGAACAGGTGGAAAAAGCCCTCCAGAACGATCCCGATTTACCGATGGTGTTATTGCGGGGGTTGTCTTCCCGCATTATTCAAACTGAGATGATGATTGAAACCCTGGCGCATCGGGATATGGAATCTCGGCTGGTGAGTTTTCTACTGATTCTCTGTCGGGATTTTGGCGTACCCAACGGCAATGGGATCACGATTGACCTCAAGCTTTCTCACCAAGCGATCGCAGAAGCCATTGGTTCCACCCGTGTCACGGTGACGCGGTTGCTGGGGGATCTACGCGATCAAGAAAAAATTTCCATCCATAAGAAAAAAATTACGGTTCACGATCCCGTCTTACTCGGTCAAAGCTTTACGTGACCTACTCCCGATGCTCATGCTAACGCATAGAGCGCGGAATTTCCCGTCTCATATCTAAGAACCTAATCCACAAAGCAGGCTTGTAACGCTTGGCGCATTGTAGCCACAGGTGCAGGTTGACCTAGCCATAGTGATAATGCCGCCGCCCCTTGTTGAACCAGCATTTCCAGGCCATTGATAGCGATACGTCCGCTGGTTTGCGTATAGGTCAGCAAGACCGTCGGGTTGGGGGCATAAATTAAATCGTAAACAATGGCCGTGGCTGGAAGAAGGTCAACCTCTGCTACGGACAGCGGCGAATCCTGGGTATGGGGGAACATGCCCACAGGTGTCGTGTTAATCAGCAGGTCGATTTGGGGCAATAAGGCAGGGAGATCCTGCCACAGATGGGTTTGCACCCCTAGTCCCCAGGCTAAGGTTCCCACCTTTTGCAGAAGCTGCAACTTTTGCGGTTGTCGCCCAATGAGGTGAACGTGGGGACATCCCAACTGGGCACAACCTGCTAAGACGGCACGGGCGGCACCGCCACTGCCCAAGATACAAGGTGTCAGGCTGAACCAATCTCGCTGCAAACCTTGCAACGGCGAGATAAACCCTTGCACATCTGTATTGGTGCCTGCCCAGCCTGAAGCCGTTGACCAGACGGTATTAACGGCTCCTACTCCTTGGGCGATCGCAGTAATTTCCGTCAGTAAGGGCATGATCCCTTGCTTGTGAGGGATGGTGACATTGAAGCCAGAACATCCTAGCTTGGCTAAGCTAGAGACCACCGTAGATAGCGCCTCAGGGTGAACAGACCAGGGAACATAGACATATTCCAGGTAATCTGCGCTATTTTGGATTGCCAATGCCTGTAACGCAGCATTGTGCATCACAGGGGATAAGGAATGCTCAATGGGATAACCCATGACCCCCAGCAATTTCGTGGCACCCGTAATCTGAACCATCATGGGTCACCCCCAGACCCAGGCGCTAAGGCCACAGCAAGAAAAGTAGCCTAAACTGCTTCAAAATCTTTCTCCCCTGTGCGAATCCGCACAATTTGCTCCACAGAGCTGATAAAGATTTTGCCATCGCCAATTTCACCTGTGCGAGCCGCACTGACAATTTTTTCGACTACCATATCCGCCTGGTGATCTTCGACAACAATCTCGACCTTGAGTTTTGCAAAACTCAACGGTATATTCTGATCCTCGATACCGCTCTGTTTGTCCTTTTTGACGGCCAAAACCTCTGACTTCTGAGACGGTCATGCCCACGACCCCAGCATTAACCAGGGCAATTTTGACTTCATCTAATTTAAAGGGGCGAATGATGGCTTCAACTTTTTTCAAGGTCTTTGCTCCAAACTTCAGGACAACATCAAATGTAAGAAATAATCAAAAGCAAACAATTGAACTTTATGGCAATATCATCATCTTTGCTGAAGACAACTTGTATGCTAGACTACCGTTTGCCAATTTTAGGGGTTACTTTAATCTGCCAAAGCAAAAAATTAAAGTGCAAGAGTGCATCGGTGATCATTTTGGGCTGTGTAGACTCACCTGCTTGAAATTTTAGGGTGTGGAGGGGACGTCCGGCAATGTAGCCTGGGGACTCAGCCTTGATATCCAAGGGATTTGCTGGCGCTTAATAAGAATAAGTTGCAGAGATGTCCCTGCACCAGAGAGAATAGGATGAATTATAAATCCTTGCATGATCCTTACCCTCTTTTGCTTATGTCCGCTGCGCTCACTGCTAATTTGTCTCAGCCCAAAGTAGAGTCTTCTATTTTGCAGCTAAAGGGGATTACCAAACGCTACAGTGGCAATTTGGCCGCTGCTGTCCGTGAAGTTTCCTTCCAATTACAGCAGGGAGATATATTGGGATTGTTGGGGCCTTCGGGGTGTGGGAAAACCACTTTGCTTCGACTTATTGCTGGGTTTGAACAGGCAGAAGCGGGTTGTGTATGGTTGAATGGTCAGATCATTGCCGATCAGCACCGATGGACCTCACCGGAACAACGCAGGATTGGCATGGTTTTTCAAGATTTTGCCTTGTTCCCCCATTTAACGGTTGCCAATAACGTCACCTTTGGTTTGCAGCAGATCCGCAGATTGTCATTGTCCCAAAAACGCCAACGTCAAACTGAGGTCTTGAGTTTGGTAGGGTTGTTGGGGATGGAAGATCGCTATCCCCATGAGTTGTCAGGGGGGCAACAGCAGCGGGTTGCTTTGGCTCGTGCCCTAGCCCCCCAACCCCAGCTCATCCTTTTGGATGAACCCTTGAGTAATTTGGATGTGCAAGTCAGGTTGCGGTTGCGTCAGGAACTGCGAGATATTCTCAAAACAGCCGGAACCACGGCTTTGTTTGTCACCCACGATCAAGAAGAAGCCTTGGCGATCGCAGATCAAGTGGCGGTCATGCGCAATGGCGGCTTTGAACAAATAGGAACCCCTGAAGAAATTTATCAACAGCCGCGATCGCAATTTGTGGCTGAATTTGTGACGCAGGCCAACTTTCTAGCGGCCCACCGCCAAGGCGACACTTGGCAGACGGAGGTGGGTTGCTTTGCTGCTACTCCGACAACAGGGGATGTCAGCTTTGCGGGGTGTACCCAGGCGGTGGTGATGATTCGTCAAGAGGATCTCCTGTTGCATCCTGACGGAGACGCTGCTATTGTGATTCGCGATCGCCAATTCTTGGGGCGCGAATATCGATATTGCCTGAAAACCCAATCCGGTCAAGAGCTACATGCTCGTTCAGCCTCTTTAAGACCTTTACCCGTGGGCACCACCGTCAACCTCTCCGTTATTCCTGAGAATCTCAAGATTTTTCCTCAGAATTCAGCGCTGCCAGCCCAAAAAGCTGCTTGATCAAGGTATTGGCGCTGGGGAATAAACGGGTTTGGGTAAAGGCTCCATAGGCCAACCCCACCCCCAACAGGCCAAAAGCCCAAGATGCAGCCATTTGCAACAGTTGGCGGCGCTCTAGGGATGGAACCTTAGAACTCAGTTCATTCACCGCTGCCAAGGCTTCTTTGGCGGTGGGATAGCGTTGGCGGAAATCATAGCGAACCATCTTGTCAATGATATCCCCCAGCATCGGGCTGACAGCGGTAAACCGTCGCCAGACAATTTCCCCCGATTTGGGATCAATGGGCAGTTTGCTCTTGGTCGGATTGATACCTGTCAGGGCTTGGATCGCAATAATCCCCACAGCATAAATATCACTACTGAAATTGGGTCTGCCAATGGATTGTTCGCTAGGCATATAGCCATCGGTGCCAATGACTACGGTTTGCATGATCCGGCGCTTATTTTTGACAGAACCAAAATCAATCAGCACAATTTTCTGATCGTTTTGACGTCGGATTAAATTGGCAGGCTTTAAATCGCGGTGAATGACCTTGCGCTGATGAACATAGGCTAAGGTCGTCAGCACATCCTGCAAAAAGGCAATGACCTTAGGTTCCGACCAACGCCGCCAGCCCAGTTCTTGTTGAAGATTTTTGCCTTCAATATATTGCTCAACCAGAAAAAATTCTTGGTTTTCTTCAAAATTGTCAAAAAACTGCGGAATTTGATCATAACTACCCAGACGCTTGAGTACCTTCACTTCCGTGGCAAAAAGGCGTTGGGAGGTTTTGACCGTGAAGGTATCATCGGACTCAGGTCGCAATTGCTTGACAATACAATTGCGTTTGTCAGAATGTTGGGTGTCAATAGCCAAAAAGGTTTTACTGAATCCACCTTTTCCCAGTGCCTGGGTGATTTTGTAGCGATCAGCAAGTGTGGTTCCCAACATGAATCTACTCGGCTTTGCAGTCAATCATCCTACTGTAGTGCAGAAGTTGATGCCATCGCACTCTCACTTTTGCAGTAATCCTATCACTAGGATTCAGGTTTGATCCGTTGAAGGACATGGTACTGCTTAGTCAACTTTTGAGATCATGGGGTTAAGAAGAATTATCTTAGGCGATGGTCAGGTTAGAAATGACTTATAGGGGCGAACAGCCGTTCACCCCTACTTTAAAATTCATCTTCATAGTTACCCACAGTATTCGGATCGCTGTCGCGCTTAGACCCTAATAAATCTAAGCGATCCACACGAATGACGGGTCGAGAGCGCTCAGCCCCAGTGTTGCGATCTTGCCAATGCTCAAACTTTAGGGATCCTGTGATGCCAATTAAGCTGCCTTTGCGCACATAACTGGCAGCAATTTCGGCGGTTTTTCCCCAAATTTCTAAGCTGAACCAGTCGGGTTGATCTTCACGAGAACGGCGATTAACCGCCAATGTGACATTGCAAACCACGTTCCCAGATTCAAAATATTTAACATCGGGATCCATGCCAGCACGGCCCACTAAGCTTACCAAATTCAAACTCATAGGGTAACTTTCCTGTACTGCTTAACCAAGACGGCCATATTCCTCATTGATTTTAGCTGGATTCTTCCTTGGGCGGGGTTACAGTTGGTAAATCTGACGTCATTGACCCTTGCGAATCATTAGGAATGGCTACTCCTTCAGAGGCAAGGACGGGCGTGCGGGTGAGGGGGCTATGATTCCAGCGATCGAGAATATCTTTGACGAGAACTTCTTTAACCCAAATTTGGCCAATGACCAACAGGGGTAACGCTAACAATAGACCTAAAAACCCAAAGAACAAGGCAAAAACAATTTGCGATAACAAGGTGATGGCAGGGGCCAGGGATAATTGCTTGGCCATGACCGCTGGAACCAGTAAATACTGCTCTAATTGCTGAATCAATATATAGAGGGCAAGAACTAAGACCGCTTTCAAGGGACTGTCTAAAAGTGCGATCGCCATCGGTGGAATCAAACTGAGCGTTGGACCAATATTAGGGATGGCTTCTAGCAAACCCGCAATCAGAGCATTCGCTAAAACCAGCTTGACCCCTAAAGCCCAGAGTCCTAGACCACTACAAACGGCAATGACCGTCATATTGAACAAAATGCCCAAAATCCAGTTATCTAGGGCAGCATCACACAAACCGAGAATATAATCGACCCGTCGCCGATAAAAGGCCGGAAACAGTCGAATAAACATGCGTCGATATTGGTCAGGATCAACCAGAAACATAATGGTTAAAACCAAGATCAATAAAATATTGAGGGCCACCAATAACGAGTTAGAAAATAAGGCAAAAAAGTTATCCAGGAGGCTTTCAGCGAAGGCGGGAATTTTCTCTCGCATATTTTCAATCAGAGAATCCACCGGAATTTCTATCCCAGCACTTGGCAAGCCAAAGGCTAATCCTGTTTTTTGAGCGTCCTCAATTAACTCTTCAATTCGGGTCAAGCTGCGCGGGGCTAGCTCAAATAACTGTTGGGCTTGCGCCACAAAAGGAGGAATAACCAAGAGACCAATCAGGCCAGTCACCCCTATAATGGCAAAGATCGCTAAGGCAACGGCAAACCCTCGACGAATACCGCGTTTTGTCAACTGCCGGACTAAACCATTGAGAGCAGAGGCCAGAACCACCGCTGTGAAACCCAACAAGAGCACTTGGCGAATTTCCCAGAGGATGTAAATAGAGACCAAGAAGACAACTAAGCCAATCCATTTCCCTAGACTCACTACTTGCCTCCCTTACCGAATCTCTCTTGTGCAAGAGCAGGGATCACCGCTCTCATCTTGCTAGATTACTGGATTTTAGGAGACAGAGGACGCTTTGAGTAAGGGAAATCCTAATTCTTCACGTTGCTGAAGATATAACTGGGCCACTTGCCGAGCCATCTGCCGAATTCGGCCAATATAACGGGTTCGCTCGGTGACAGAAATGACGCCCCTCGCATCCAACAGATTAAAGGTATGGGAGCATTTGAGGACGTAGTCCAATCCCGGTAATACCAGCCTACGTTCAATCAGTTGCAAGGCTTCTTGTTCATACAAACTAAAGAGCTGAAACAATAACTCAGGATTAGACGCTTCAAAGTTATAGGTAGATTGCTCAATTTCACCTTGCAGGTGGACATCCCCATAGGTGAGCGTGCCATTCCAATCAATTTTGGCGATCGCATCCGTCTGTTGCAAATACATGGTCAGCCGTTCCAACCCATAGGTCAGCTCAATCGACACAGGCCGACAATCCAAACCCCCACATTGCTGAAAATACGTAAACTGCGTGACTTCCATGCCATCTAACCACACTTCCCAACCCACACCCCAAGCTCCCACCGCCGCATCTTCCCAGTTATCTTCCACAAAGCGGATATCGTGATCTTCAGGATGAATCCCCAAGCCCCGCAGAGACTCTAAATAGATATCTTGAATATCCTCAGGAGAAGGTTTGATGAGGACTTGGTACTGATAGTAATACTGATACCGATTGGGATTCTCGCCATAGCGACCATCCGCTGGCCGTCGGCAGGGTTCCACATAGGCCACTGCCCAAGGCTCTGGCCCTAGAGACCGCAAAAAGTATGGGGGCTTTTGGTGCCTGCCCCTTTTTCAATGTCATAGGGCTGGACAATGAGACAATTGCGATCGCTCCAAAATTCATGGAGTTTAGCAATAACAGACTGAAAATTCACAGCGGCTGACCTGCCTTGTAGATAGGTTCCAGTTACCTAGTCTACGAGGATGGTTGACATTTTGGGAGATTTTTGAACCCGGGGTTCACGTTAGAACCTAGGATGAGACAAAAGCAACCTGAGACTGAAGGACTAGAATTTAGAATAGGTCATGTCTCCCCGTGATGCATCCTACACAAATTACGTCCACAACTACCTTATTATCATGTCAGGTTAATTGCCCATAATATAACTGGCTCAAGTCCTTGCTATACAACAACTCATATTACGGGCATTCAATCCAACTTGATATTAGAGGAAATATATCAGACCCTTTCACCTGAGCCTTGCGTCCGTGTTCGCTATCGACGACTTGTGTGAAATAGCCAGAACGACGGGGGCGTTCTCCTTGGCTATGAGGCCATCTTGATTGCCCAAAAGTTAAGACTCAAGCAAACACAGGCCAAAGCTAACAGGATGTAGGTCGGAGCCATCACCACCCCAATACTGAACCAGGTATAGTCATGCAGTAGCAAAGCTAGAGGCAAAAGACTAGCAAAAAGCATTGCCAAATATAATTGAGCCGGGGAACGAAGTCGTTTCGCAAATAAAATGAATAGCAAGGTTAGCAATAAATTTGCAGGTATCAGAAAAGCACAAATTGCGATGCAATGATTGCGAGAAAATTCAAACAGAAAACCCATATTTCACATTCATAAAAATTAGAAATCTTATACGGAGAGCATCGCTGTATTGTCAAAGATTGGATTCACCCTACAAACAGCCTGGATCAACCTCTTAAGATTAATGCCAGGGAAAATAACAGAATTAGTGCAGCCGCAAAGGCAAAACCAAAAGGATCACGGTGAAGGCTGACTGAGTTCATATTCATGACTTTTTTCCCTTCTGATGTTTGCAACCTTTGAACGACCCAACAAGGGGAGCGTGTCACATTTGCGAGAGAAAAATAGGCTGAAGCTGTCGATTGAGATAGGCACAACGATGGGCCAGCACCTTGGGGATATGTTCTTCCTTCCACTGTGCCCCTGAGATCTTAGTTCTACGGTCGATTTGCTTCACCAGTGACTCAACCGCACCGGAGCCGATGGGAATCCCCTCAGCTTGATAGTAGTCATAGTTGACAATCCGATTTTGGTGTTCGCGTAGATATTGGCAGAAGCGCTGTGCCTGATGCATTTTAAGGCTGGCGAACAAGTCAAGGGTTTCATCAACTTTCCCCTGCCATAATAAGGTTTCAGCTTGTTCGAGCCGTTTGATAGAGCCCCCGACTTTGTGCAGATTCTCTATTAAGTGAAACCAGTCAAGAATCTGTTGCTGTGGCGTGGGTAGCAGCATCTGCCAGTAGAGTTTCCAAATGCCTGGATGACCATCGCCAAGACAGTAGAGGATTGTCGCAAACAGTAGTGTTCTTACCCATAGACATAGAGACTCATGCTCTTGATAGCAGGCAACGCCAACGCCATCACCATTGATGCGAATTGCTTTGTAGCCGCGCCACGGGCACGGTTGGCCCTTGAGCTCTGGGGTGAGCACACGAATATTGCCGCCATCGACACTCATTTGTGTGACCGCTTCTTCAACCAGCGGTGGGCTAAAGGATTGACGATGGATCAAGCGCTGCTGAGTTTTGGCGCTCACGGCTATGCCTGTTAAGACTGCAATATCGTCTGAGGCATGGGCGTAGGAGACGTTCGCACTCAGACGAAGAGCACACATCTCTAAGTAGGGACTCAACTGGCTACTGGCTTTGACATCAAGGACTCTCGCTTGAACTTGAGTGAGCTTCAAGGTGCCCAAAATGCTCTTCAAGCTTCGTCGGTATGCTCCAATTTGCGGGGGGCTAACGGAGTTGATAAAAAAAAGCCGATTTTAGGAGAGATATGAGTTTGCAATTGCTGGCGAACGGTCGATTCAATCTCTGCTAGGGTACTCATGGGCAAAGACTGGCTTTGAGCATCTTGGTGCAGAATCTCTGAGATGCGATTGACACAGATTTCGAGGTCTCGTTGCTCTTCTGGAGTCATGGCAGGCAAAATAAACTATCTCAATGCCATTATCATTTTTCTCTCATAAAAGTGACACGCTCCCTAGAGCAAGCAGCTAGAAAGTTGCTCACCATATCTTCGATAGATTAATTAGGAATTACCGAATTACCTTTCTTCTGATTGCTTTTTAATGACTTCTGTAACTTCGTTAAGAGACAAGTTCAATTTTTCGGTAATTTGTTGGGGAGAGAGGTTAAAGGCCCATAAAGTAGTAATTTTTTGTTTCTGTTCAGATTGCATGGATCAACCTCCTAATAAACATCTGGCTCAATAAATATTTCAGGAAAGTACACCTTAATAAGGTGTGTTTAAGGTCTAAAGAGCATATATGGCTAATTCGCATTCTCAGGGCTAAAATTTTGTTGCAGGGTTTCAAGTATTCTCGACTTAAACCCCTCTGAAATCCATAAGGAGACAACATCTAAAACTGGAGTTCAACAGCCACTTGCAAACGTTACTTAGGCAGTTTAGAGATTGTATGAAAAGTCAGCCAAATCTTTTGTGCGACAAGAGTTTCAGCGATTTTGCCAATTTGAGTCGTGATCTTTACCAGAAAAGCCTTTCAGAATACTTTTCATACAACCTCTTAGATTCCTACCAGCATTTTGAAGCTCTGCTTCCTATCAAAAAACACTTTGCTAAGTGCTAAATAAATTAGCAGAATGTAAGAGCTTGTTATACATGCTGCCATTGAGCAGCTTTGCCTCTTGGAAATTTACCCCAATTAAATTAGCTCCTTTCAAACTAGTCCAGTTGAGGTTAGCATTGCTGAGACTCGCATAAATCAAGTCTGAACCATTCAAATGTGCCTCAGTGAAGTCAACTCTACTTAAATCAGCTTTAATAAAAGCTAAGCCCATTCAAATCTCGTTCTTTAAAACTTTTTTCCCCAGCTTCATATTGTCTTAGAACTTTATTGGCATCCATATTGGTTGCCTCGCAATGTGTAGCGTTATCGCTGTGGATGTATTTATCATAGCTCACAATTCATTTCTCAACCATTGACAAGGTCAGACGCCAGCAATTCTCATTTTGGAAATATACGCCGAATGACCTGTGATATAAAGTGTTCTCATCGTCAACAACAGGACAGATCCTCGGCCTATCTATTGTGAAATCCCTATAAGACCGTATCGGTGAGGTCAACATGGACTTCTTAGATCTCAAAACGAACGTAATCTGAAATTCATAAGCTCCCTAGTAGCAATGATTTCAGCCTGGAAAAATCAAAATGAGAATTGCTAGTCAGACGCATGAACCCATCCTTTCTTTGCCGTTGGCTTGATGCACTTAACGTTGATCCAGTGCCCTCAGTTGTTGGATCAGCAAGCTTAAAAATAGACCCACATCTGTAACGACACCCACTGACTCTATTGATCCGCGATCGCTCAACTTAGTGACTACCGCTGGATTAATATCCACACATACCAGCTTCACCCCCGCAGGTGTCATATTTCCCACCCCGATGGAATGCAACATAGATGAGAGCATCAAAATCAAATCTGCATGATCAATCAGTTGTTTGTATTCTTGCTGTGCCTCAATCAAATCCATCTGCGTATCCGGTAGAGGACCATCATCGCGGATTGAACCTGCTAAGCAAAACGGAACCTTCCGCTGAATGCATTCATACATTACCCCTGTTGTGAGCACACCCTGCTCCACGGCATTTGCAATACTGCCACACCCCCGGATCACATTGATAGCCTTCATGTGATGACGGTGCCCACCGTGTACCGACACCCCCTGCTGCATATCGATACCCAGAGAAGTCCCCAAGAGGGCTTGCTCAATATCATGAACTGCGATCGCATTTCCACCCAAGAGGGCTTGCACATATCCCTGGCGAATCAGCCAACTTAGATGTTCTCCGCCACCCGTATGGATGACCACTGGACCAGCCACGACAGCGACTTTGCCACTGCGATCGCGAATTTGGCGCAATTCCCAGGCAATCTGCTCAACAACGAGTTCCACTCGTCGTTCACTGGAAACGCCAGCCCCCATAAAGCTAAATTCGTCAGCAGTTCCCCGCTGTTCCCGAAGGGTAGACTTGCGAATTGTGCGAATACCTGCTGTGTCTACCACCACGTGATCCCCAACCTTGAGATCTCGCAGTAGACTACAGGTGGCAACTGGATTGTTTTCAGTCGCGCTGACAATGATCACTGCATCCATCCGTTGTCCTTGCACACGTACCCACTCACCATTGACCCGTACTTCTGTTGGGTAAATGGTTGTCACATAGAAATTTTTGGGGGCAACACCCTCTTGAATCACGGCCTCTAAAGTAACATCACAGATTTCTTGTGGGGGTTGAATTGCTCCTAGCGCGATCGCCTGAGACATGATTTTGTTCATGATCTCCCTACTAGGGGCAGAAACCTTAACCTGAGCAGTTGAGATACTTTGTCGCTGCTCTCCTAGATCAAACTCCAGAACCTGGAAGCTGCCACCACCTGCCACAATCAAATCCAAGACGCGATTGAGAAGGCCAGAATCCAGTAAATGACCTTCCAGCAGAATGGTTTGACTTTCGATTGCAGCTTGGGGATTTAGCTTAACCTGAATAGGCTCAGTTAAGCGAAGCGTTAAGCACTTGGCAGCTCCACCCGCTTTTATAAACTCAGTTAAAGGGGTTTCAACCACCTCAAACCCTACTGTGCAAAGCTTTGCTTTTAAGTCAGAACTGATTGGGTTGAGAATCACAATATTCTCAATATTGATGGCATTACAGGCAAAATTTACTGCATCAGGTTCACTAACAACGATCCGCTTTGATTCTGGGATTCGTTGCGAAATCAAACGATTGGAGTAGGCATCAAAGGCAGGGGGATAGTAGAGCAGATAGCCATTGATCAATGGGCAGAAACAGGTATCCAGATGATAGAAGCGCTCGTCCATGAGCCGTAGAGAGAGGACTTCCACATCCAACCAGTCAGCCAAGTAGGGATGAGCATCTAGCTCGGAACGGAATCCATAGCCTGCCCATAGCCAGCGACCTTCTCGATCTAACAGGGCATCTCCCGCCCCCTCAAAGGGTAAATCTTTGGGTAAGTCGTGGAGGGTATAGCCTTGGTCGATAAACCACTGCCGATAGAAAAATTCTTCACCCTGACGCTCAGGATGTAGAAAGCGACTGAGCACGACCGTCTTGTCAACCACCAATCCAGCATTGGCCGTAAACACCATATCGGGCCAATCTGGCTGAGGAACCATCATCTCAATGTTAGCCGACTTGCTCAGGAGTTGATGAAGACACTGCCACTGTTGAATGGCAAGATCACGGGAGGAATGATGAATATTCCCGATCATCCAGGGATTGATGGCATAGTCTACGTCAAAATAATCCGGTGCGCACATTAAAAAATGAATCGGTAAGTTCATATCAACTAGCACATCTCTGGCGTCATATCTTTGAGCGAAGCCTAACATAGTTAGCTTTGAGCGTGTAATCAACCTCCAGAGCGCTCACTGATTGCCAACAAGTGGGGCAAATCCTTGACGCTGCAAATTATCGGTGATCACCATGGGTTCCAAAAATTGCAGCAAATAATCAGGGCCTCCAGCCTTGGAACCGATTCCTGACAGTTTGAAGCCCCCAAAAGGTTGACGGCCTACAATTGCCCCTGTAATGCTGCGATTGATATACAGGTTGCCGACCTTAAACGTTGCCTTAGCAGATTTAATTTGTGAAGGGGTGCGGGAATAGAGTCCGCCGGTAAGAGCGTAGGGGGTGGCATTGGCGATCGCAATCCCCTGCTCAAACGTCTGAGTCCGGATGACTGCCAGCACGGGGCCAAAAATTTCCTCTTGAGCAATCTGACTTTGAGGAGAAACATCCTTAAAGATCACCGGTCCCACATAGTAGCCGGAGTCAGGAGCCTCCATTTCCAGGGCAACAGCAGCTTCGGTTTTAGCCTGGGCGATCGCTTGGCGGATGCGCTTCTGCGCCGCTGCGGTGATTACAGAACCCACCTGCGTACCTAAAGCTTCAGCAGGCCCAATCTGGAGAGATTCGGTGGCGGCAATTAAGCGCTGCAAAAAAGCCTCATAAATGGTCTCTAAAACAATTACTCGTGAACAGGCTGAGCATTTTTGACCGCTATAGCCAAAGGCAGATTGCACCACCCCCGCGACGGCTTGATCCAGATCGGCGCTGCGGTCAATGATGATAGCATTCTTACCCCCCATCTCAGCAATCACCCGCTTCAGATGCAGTTGTCCCGGCCTGACTTGAGCTGCGTCTGCGTATATTTGGCACCCCACCGCCCGAGACCCGGTAAAGGCGATCAGATGCACGGCGGGGTGCTGCACCAGAGAGGTGCCAATCTCAGACCCTCGACCGGGCAAGTATTGGAATACCCCCGAGGGTACCCCTGCCGCCACCAAAATTTCCGTCAATTTGGCCGCGATCACCATGGCTGGAGCAGCCGGTTTGAGAATGACACAATTTCCGGTCACCAACGCCGCAACAGACATGCCGGTGGGAATCGCCAAGGGAAAATTCCAAGGAGAAATAACAATAGCAATGCCGCGTGACTGATAGCGATAGATATTGGTCTCTCCCGGCAGCATCCAAGTATGTCCCTGCTCAAGACGCTCCATTTCAGCAGCATAATAGCGGCAATAGTCAATCGCCTCTGAAACTTCAATATCTGCTTCTCTGAGGACTTTCCCCACTTCCAACACCATCCAATAGGACAGTTCTTGGCGCTGTGCTGCCATCAGGTCTGCTGCTCGCCGCAGGATGGCACTGCGTTCACTGACGGGTCGATTCTGCCAACTCAATAAGGCCGCTTGAGCCGCTTGCAGGGATTGCTCGGCCAATGCCACGGTGGCTAAACCGACTTGACCAATGATTTCTGTGGGTTGGCAGGGATTGATGGAGTTTTGCACCGTTGAGGTAGTCACGGATTGGCCATCAATCCACGGCCAGTAGGATTTGCCGAGTTGCCGTCGCACAGATTCCCGTGCCTGGGCTGCTTGCTGTCGAGCCGTGGCCTCAGCATAGTTGGTGTCGGCGGTATGGTTCGGATCGATTGGGGGAGTAGCTAGAGTGACGGGAGATTGACTAGGGGGAGCCAACAAGGCTTTTGTATCCGTCATCTCTAGACTTTGGCGCAGGAAGGACGTGTTGGCCGTATTCTCCAATAGACGACGTATCAAGTAGGCCATCCCCGGAATCAGAGGGCCATAAGGACAGTAGACCCGGACTCGATATCCTTGGTGAACCAAGGCTTGAGCCAGTCGGTCAGCCATCCCGTAGAGTACTTGGATCTCAAACCGTTCTGGGGGAATCTGGAGGGTGTGTGCGATCGCCATCGCTTTGGCTTGCGATCGCACATTATGACTAGCAATGGCTGCATATACGATGGGGTGATGCTTCAACAGCAATTCAGTCATGCGCTCAAAGTTGGCATCGGTTTCTCCCTTGTGGGCAAACACAGGCTGAGGCCAACCTTGTTGGCAGGCAAGAATCGTTTCTTGATCCCAGTAAGCCCCTTTCACCAGCCGAATCGTTAAGGGAGTTCCCCGAGACCGAACCCAGTCCAGGAGATCTTGTAAATCCTGATAACTACTGCGCAGATACGCTTGCAACGTCAGGCCAATATCGGTGCGATTCCGAAATTCCGGCTCCATCAGCAAGTCTTTGAGAATGGTCAGGGTCAGATCCTTGTAAACATGCTGTTCCATATCAAAATGAACCCCCACCCCCAGTGCCTGGGCTTGCTGCAACAGCAGGCGCAAGTGATCTAGAACCCGGTGTTGACTCCCCTGTCTATCCAAGGGATCAAACTGGGAATAGAAGGCGGTGAGTTTGACTGAAATCTCTGCCCAAGGCATAGACTGGCCATCTCTAGCCTTGATAGTCTGGGCAGACGACCCAGCCGGTAACGCCCCAGATAGATGGGTGATCAGATCCAGGTAACCCTGTCGATAGGATGCAGCTTCAGTCTCACTTAGCACAGCCTCTCCCAAGCAATCGACGGAAAACGCCATCCCTTGACTACGGAGCTTGGCAATCACCTTGGAGAGTTGGGGAAAGGTTTCTCCAGCAATATATTGATGCGCCAAGGCAGACACACTAGCCTTGAAGACCCTAGCTGCGATATCCCCTCTCAGTGAGTTGGGCGTGGCAAATTTCAGTAATTGCTTCAATACCACCGGCAGTTCGAGATCAACCGCCGTCAAATACTCCTGTAGATGACTAGCAACATCTGCCGGATTGGACAATATAGGCAATACATCAATCAATCGAAACAGTTGCACACGCAAATTTGGATCACTCATGCTCCAAGCCAAAAGCTTGTTGTCTAGGCGAATTGGCTCTAGCACCTGACCCAACCAAGATCTCTCTCCTTGCATTGACGACAGCAGTTGGTAGGCAATCTCTTGGGTTGTTTGTTCGTCAGCTTGAGTTGAAAATGATCCAGCAACCACAAGGACGCTCCTGGCTATGTTAAAGACCTCTTGATAAAATCCTAGCTTTGCATCTACCTAATGCTCGTGCAAGGATATTAGCCATTTACAGCAATTTTCCTTCGGCAGTTGATCGCAGTGAAATATATGACTCTGCATCATTGTATTCAGTAATAGGCTACGTCTGCTCCTTAAGTCTCGATCACAACTTTGAGATTGCCGCGCTTGTTGCTGACGTAACAGGCCGTCGTATCGCCAGAGCGTTCAAATTCAAGATCGAGCAGGGTTGACCCGATTCGTAAATTCTGAATCGATAAGCGATTGATCGACCTCAGCAGAGCTGGATCGATAATGTGGAGTTGGTTGCCGGGAGCATTGGGCACCAGATTGACCATCATTGAGATCAATTGAAAGATCGTCCCCGTTGCCCAAGCTTGGGGCGAACAGGCCACAGGATACTGTACAGGTGGACTAAAACTGTCCGGTTCATAGCCACAAAACAACTCTGGCGGTCGCTGATTAGGCTGTGCCAAGATCATATCAATCAACCCTTGGGCTAGGTTCAATGACTGATCGACCAAACTCAGCGATCGCAATCCCAAGGCAATTAAGCTACTATCATGGGGCCAGACCGAGCCAATGTGATATCCCATCGGATTATAGGCAGGAGAGAGACTACTGAGGGTGCGAATACCGCACCCATTAAACATATCAGGAGCTTTTAAGCGGGCTGCGACGCTCAGGGCTTTGTCAGAATCGAGAATGCCCAGATTCAGGCAATGGCCAGGATTAGACGTAATACTATCCACTGGCTGCCCGTCGCCATCTAGAGCCAAGGCGCAGTAATCCTGATCGGCAAGCCAAAAGTCTTGATTAAACCGCACCTTCAGGTCTTGAGCCTGCGATCGCCACAGATCCCCTAAGTCATCTCGGTTCTGGTTCACTGCCAGTTGGCTCATCCGCATCTTGGCTGCGTAGACATAGGCTTGAACTTCAGCAAGGGAGATCGCGCCTTGAGCCAGTTCTCCCTTCCGATTGATGATACAGTTGTCAGAATCTTTCCAGCCCTGATTGATCAAGCCTTTTGGAGAGCGGCGATAGTAGCTGAGATAGCCAGTCTCTTGACAGTTGCGATCAATCCAGGCCATGGCGCGATCGCATTCGGCCACAGTTGATCTAAGGTCTTATGGTCAGATGTCCAGGCAATATACTCAGCGTAAAGCATCAGCCACAGAGGTGTGGCATCTACCGTGCCATAGTAAGGTGTGTGCGGCACTTCATGACAGCGAGCCATCTCTCCTAAACGAACCTCATGGAGAATCTTGCCCGGTTGTTCATCTCGCCAGTCATTGTCGATGGTGCCTTGATAGTGGGCTAGGACTGACAGGGTTTCACGAGCGATCTCTGGGTCTAAAACCAAGGTTTGGGAGGCGGCAATTATCGAATCTCTGCCAAATAAAGTCGAAAACCAAGGAACCCCGGCGGAGAGTACCTGATAGCCTTCAAAGGTCTGTCTCAGCAAATAAATATCTTGAACGGCTTTGTCAATCACTAAATTGAGTGACGTGTTATCCGTCTTAATTTGGGTAATTTGGGTCGTCCAAGTTTGCTCCTCCAACACCTCTTCTGCTTTTGCTTGAGAAAAAGTGAGGGGTACATTGACTCCTGAAGCAGGACGATTATTGGTCAATAAATGAATCCGATATCCCAAGATTTGGGATTCGTGAGCCGCAAAATTTAAGTGCCAAACCGCAGTGTAGTCAATAATTTGATCGGGCTGACGAGCATTAAACTGAATCCAAGATTCCATCAACCCCTGATCTAATCCCTGATAGGCCAAGACAATTTCTGGGGGGAATGCTTCTGGGTTGGGGGCATGTTTTTTCTGATTTGGATGGGGTAGATACCTTAATACAGCCCCTCGTTGATCCCGGACAGCGCCTCTGACTTCAAATAAATCTAGGAAATCAGCATCAAAACTCAGGCTCAGACTGAAGCTAACCGGATGAGTATTGTAGTTTGTGACTTTAATCTCTTCAAATAAGCCCCCTTTGATCACAATTTCTCTATGAACGCCAATGCTTTCTGCTGGAATGGGCTGGCCAATTCGATTCTCGATCTGGGGATTCGCACCCAAAATCGACATGGCAAACCCTTTGCGGGCAGTACTACTAAATGAAATCAGAGATCGCCCTTCAATTTGTAGCTCCAATCGGCTCAGAAATCGGGTATCCCGGCAGAATAATCCCATGCTCCCTTCAATTCCGTCCGCTCGACATCCTAAGCCAGACATATTCCCCAAGGTGTCCGTAATCAAAAACAGATCGTCATCTTTAAGAGTGAGGGTAGAAACAGGGCGATCGCCCATGACGCAGATCCATTCGGAAATCGGCATCTGGTTCGCAGGTACAAAAGTTCTACCATCAATTTCAACTAGATCTGGCATAGTTTATGATTGAGCAGCTTTCAACTGCGATACTTTAACACGGGCAGTCAGCAGTATATCTGTCGATTTGGGCATTTGCACTACCCCACCCTAGCTCTCCCGCACTGACGTGCCGTGACGTTAGAGCCAAGGAGGGTAATGCAGAGCATTCAAAAGGAATCCAAGTTGTATATACCGTAGCCCACTGTTGGAGAGGGGGTGGGGGTGAGGGCTGCAAGGCTTCGCCAAAAAAGCAGGAAAAGCCAGCTCCCTACAGCAGGGTGGGAGTACGGGGGCTTTCAATCGTGACTAAGGTTTGATCATGACCATTCTGCGAGTAGCGTTCTGCCAAGATTTTCTGATAGAGAATTTCATAGTTATCCGCCATGCGCTTGGCTGTGAAATTCATCAACACATGGTCACGACAGGCACGACGATCCAGGGCAGCCGCCTGATCTATCGCAGCTATGCACTCTTTGACATTCTCGCAGAGAAATCCACTTTGACCCTGGACAATCACTTCAGGTGCAGAGCCTAACTTCATGGCAATCACAGGCGTACCCGTCACCATCGACTCGATTATCACCAATCCAAATGGCTCCCGCCAGGTAATGGGAAACAGCGTTGCGACTGCGCCCCCCATGAGAGTACTCTTTTGTTTGTGATTGGCCTCACCCAGAAACTCAATCTGTTTTCCATCTATATGGGGTTTAATTTGTTGCTCAAAATAGTCCGCATCAATAGCATCCACTTTGCCTGCCATCTTTAGGTGCCAATGCGATCGCTGAGCAATTTCAATAGCTAAATGTGCTCCTTTTTCGGGAGACATTCGACCAAGAAAAGCGAGATAAGGGGGATTGTCTGGTTGAGGATGAAACTGGTAAGTCTCGGGATCAATGCCATTGTAAATCGTGGATACATAGTTCAAGCCCAACTTCAGATCTCTTTGAGAATTAGAGATACTCACAAACGGTTGATCTCGAACGTGAGCAAACATCTTTGCGTTATCTGCCGTGAAAATACCGTGTTGGGTGTGAATGGTCGGAGTTTTCACCAGGGTAGAATAAGGCATTGATAAGCATCCTACATGGGAGTGGATCAGATCAAACTCGTCAGCTTTTTGATAGACTCGGCTCATGTTGAGCATGTCATAGATATCCGATTCCTTGACACTGTTATCTAGGCGTAATGCTTTAGGATGAACCGACTCTAGCTTGGCAAGAGTAGTGGAATCACCGGAAGCAAATAAGGTAACTTCGTGACCGCGCCGCACCAGTTCTTCAGTGAGTAAACTCACGACTAGCTCGGTTCCACCGTAGACGGGAGGTGGAACTTGCTCCCATAAAGGGGCAATCTGGGCAATTTTCATCGCAAGCCTTCTATAGGTTTAATCAAGGCAGATGAAGGGGGTTAGACTCAGATTCAATGGGTTAAATTTGATAGAAATCAATCAAATTTAAAATCAAAAAAGCCTAATTTTTGCTGAGTGTTATCTGCTTGCAAGATTTGGCTAAATCCGGTCGCAGCTCCGGCATAGAAAACCCGTGGAATTTCTTAAAAATTCTGTAGTTAAAGTTATTTTGAGCAATTTAGGCACACAAATCATCCAGTTAAGGTGCCTCTATCACTTTCTGGACTAATACTCCATGATTCTATTATGTCACATCCCACACTTTCTTGCCGAGCAACCAATGGAAGCATCATTACTGCTCTGATTGACTCAGATATTCCCTTCCTATGGTGATCTTTAGAGAAACAAACTAATGCAACCTTAGCCGAATACTAAAGCTACTCTTGAATGAGCACTGTCCCCATTAACCTATGCTCGACAAGCGGAAATTAAGGCCGTGCAAGAAAAATTAAAGCAAGACTTTAGAAACTGAGATCCTTTACAGGGTAAACCTTTATGGCTATACCTAGACAGGGAAAGGATAGCAAGTCAGTATTAGTAGCCTTTGATACAAAATGCCTACGATCCAGTCTCTTACGATATTAGGCTGAATGCTTAGCTTGACTCACTTGTCAGTTGTTGTTCAACTTGAAGATGTCATAGATACAGCAGACGCTGAGCTGACCCATCCAGTCGCTTTAGTTCCCATAGCAGAGATGACCCGTCGGATCTGTAGCTGGGCAGCACTGTTGCCCTCAGGCGCTCTATTGAGCTTGCTATTTATTGTTAAGGAGTAATTCATGGCTCAATCCCCCCAGGATATTTTGAATTGGATCAAAAACGACAACATCCAAGTCGTTGACCTCAAATTCATTGATATGCCAGGTATCTGGCAACATCTAACGCTCTATCAAGATCAAATTGACGCCAGTAGCTTCACCGATGGTGTGGCTTTTGATGGTTCCAGTATTCGGGGTTGGAAAGCCATTAACGAGTCAGATATGGTCATGGTTCCTGATCCCAATACAGCTTGGATCGATCCTTTCATGGCCGAGCCTACTCTCAGCATGATCTGTAGTATTCAAGAACCCCGGACAGGGGAACCCTATGAAAGATGTCCGCGCTCCATCGCTCAAAAAGCACTGGATTACCTAGCCAGTACAGGGATTGGCGATACAGCCTTTTTCGGGCCAGAAGCAGAATTCTTTGTTTTTGAAGACGTTCGCTTTGACCAGACTGAAAATAAAGCCTTCTATTATGTAGATACCAAAGAAGGCCGATGGAACTCTGGTGCAGAAGAAGAAGGAGGCAACCTCGGCTATAAACCTCGCTACAAAGAGGGCTATTTCCCTGTCTCCCCCACCGATACGCTCCAAGACATGCGGACTGAGATGTTGCTGACCATGGCCAAGTGTGGGGTACCCATTGAAAAACACCACCACGAAGTGGCCACTGGCGGTCAATGTGAATTGGGGATCAAGTTTGCCCCTATTATTCAGTCAGGGGACTACTTGATGACCTATAAGTATTGCGTCAAAAATGTCGCCAAAAAATACGGCAAAACTGCGACCTTTATGCCCAAGCCCTTGTTTAATGACAATGGGTCTGGGATGCATACTCACCAATCCATCTGGAAGGATGGTCAACCGCTATTCTGGGGAGAGGGCTATGCCAATTTAAGCCAAATGGCTTTAAATTACATCGGGGGTATTCTCAAACATGCTCCCGCACTCCTAGCATTGACTAACCCCACCACTAACTCTTACAAGCGGTTAGTACCCGGCTTTGAAGCCCCTGTCAATCTGGCCTATTCCCAAGGTAACCGCTCTGCATCGATTCGGATTCCTCTGTCAGGCTCCAATCCTAAGGCTAAGCGTTTAGAGTTCCGTTGTCCTGATGCAACTTGCAATCCCTATCTGGCTTTTGCAGCGATGCTCTGTGCTGGGATTGATGGCATTAAAAACCAAATTGATCCAGGCAGTGCCTTGGACGTTGATATCTACGATCTCAGCCCTGAAGAACTCGCCAAAATTCCTTCAACCCCCGGTTCCTTGCTGGAAGCTTTAGAAGCATTACAGAATGATCATAGCTTCCTCGTGGATTCTGGGGTCTTTACCCAAGACTTCGTTGAAAATTGGATTGAATATAAACTGGATAATGAGGTAAATCCTATGCGTTTACGTCCACATCCTTACGAGTTTGCCCTGTACTACGATGTCTAAGGACTAATGCAGACCATTGTGTTTTAGGCGTTGGCAAAACTGATTTTCCTGACAAGCTACCGAGTGCGGTAGCTTTTTTTATAGAATGCTCAAAAAATAAACAAATATAAATTCCTTATTCGCGTTTTAGGTGAAAAGGTGGGAAAAAGTGGTATCTTGACCGCAATCATAGCTCCGCTCTTTGTTTCGTTGTTTCGATAGTTTGAGACAACATCTTGCCGGAGTTAGCCTTAGGTTTATGGTTTAGCTTATCTTCACTTCAAATATCTATGCTGATTAAACCCAAATAAGCGCAACCCTAGCCAGCCCATGAATCTTGAATCGTTCGATCTAGTCAATGATCCTTTGTTGTTCTCTGGTGAGGGACAGAGGATCATGCCAGAGTATCCCCTTGACCCGCCTGCCGCCCACCCTGCCCAACAGGACAACTGGCGACGACTAGCTGCACAAGGGGATTTGACAGCTTTGGCAAGTTTAATGAATCAGCAACTGGCTGAACATGCTCTGCAAATTGCCGATTTAGCGTTTAAACCCGATGGGCTGCAATTAAGTGTGGAAGCGGTTGAAGTTCCTGAACAGGCAATGGTTGTACCGCTCTTACGCGCTTATTTGAGTCAGTTGGAGTTGCCTTCTGTGACAACGGTGACTTTCTATGGTCAAAAACTGGGGCAAGAACTCCCCTTTTGGATGGAGAAAGTGGAACTGGATTTGCTGGTTATAGATCCACTCCTAGTTTTGCCAACCAACCCAGCAGCAGTAATGAACGGTAAGATGCCCATATCTCCACTACTAGACCCAGAAGTCTTGCCGAGTGAGCGGGCAATCGAGCTGACAGAGCAGTATAAAGCGGGTGAGCGGAACTTTACTCAGATCAATCTTAAAGATGAAGCCCTGCCAGGGATTAATTTGACCTTGGCCGATTTACAAGAAGCTAATTTGGTTTGGTGTGACTTGCGAAAGGCCAGTTTAAGTCATGCCAACCTGACCAGTGCCGAGTTGCGACATGCCAATTTAACGGATGCCAATTTACAAGGAGCAAAATTACAAGGAGCCGATTTACAGGGGGCAAAGTTGCAAGGAGCCAACTTAAGTTGGGCCATTTTGAGAGGAACCAACTTTACCGATGCAGATCTGACTGATGTCAATTTTCAGAATGCAACGCTAGAGCGTGTGATCATGCCCGATGGCACCATCCTGGATTAAGGGGCTACTGTGTACACCGTAGGATTGAGGGGGAGTGCCCAAAATGAACCGATTACACTAAAGCTTTGCCATCTTGCCGATAAATAGCGACAACAGCTGGTTTAGGTGGATCGTTGGCTTTCTTCCCGGGCCAGTTAGAGCCAATGGGAACCTCTCTAGATTGCATAAACCCTTGGCCATCAGTGGTTTGCAGGGCAATTTGGCGCGTTTCCGTCGCCATTTTTTGGCGAATTCCACCGGCTTCACCGGGATGCTGGGCTGCTAAAAATAAGGTGCGCTGGTTGGGGTGCAAACAGAGACCACAAAATTCGCTATCCATAGGGGCGATCGCAAACGGCAACGCTTGCCCAGCATTGGCTCCTGAGAGCGGTAAATACCAGGCAGTATTGTTTCCAAATACACTTGTCAATTCAGATCGCTTGGCATCAGCGCGGCTGGGTAGAGCCAGATTTTGCTTGCTTGTTGACATATCTGTGACCATCCACAAGTTCCCTTGAGGATCCACTTCTAGATTATCGGGATTGGTAAACCCTAAACCCCCTTGAGCAGGTTCGCCACCCACTGCGATCATTTCCCATCGGAACTCAGTAGTAGCAGGCTTTTCCCCTGCTTCTCTGATTTTCATGATCCACCCGTATTCATAGGGTGTTTCCTGGTTAGGGCCTTGGAAAATCTGCTGGTCAGGCCCACCCTCTTCGTCCGGTTCACCAGAGGTGAAGGCAATAAATAGCACATTTTGTTTAGGATCAAAGACCGTATCTTCCGGTCTGGCTAAGCAGGTTATCCCAGCGGCATTAGCCGCATAATGGGCATCAATGAGAATAACACCTTGCTGTTGGGTGGGGTTGCCCTCATATAAGGCACCCAAGGTTTTGAATCTTTGTTTGAAGGCAAGAGCTTCAGCATCGCCCCCGATGGGAATGTATCCTCCTTGCTGGCGGTCAGGGTTAGGGAGCATGACGATACCCGTGTTTGCTTTCCCCACCACTTGGCTAGGTAGTACGGGATCGACGGGGGTATCGGGTTTTAAGGGTATCCACTGACCACTGCCATCTGGATTGAATTGAGCCCCATACAGCATCCCTTTGGCAAACAGACGAGAGTTGGCTTTATCCGTTGGGGTGGTGACATTGCCTGCACTGACGAATTTGTAGAGGTGACCCCCTTTGCGATCGCACCCCGAATATACCGCCAAAGGCTGACCCGCAACAGCATGAATAGCCACAGCCTCATGACGATACCGCCCCAACCAGGTATGTTTAGTGCCATAATCTTGAGGATTCCTCGGATCAACTTCTACCATCCAGCCGTACTTGTTGCCCGCTAGACCAAAAGGGTTGCCCCGTCCATCCACCTGATCCTCAGTCAAAATAAATGGGGTATGGGCTGGATCAAAAGCAGAACCATCCGCCATCACAGGTTCAGGGACTTGATCTTGGAAGTTTTCTTCAGCACTGAGCACCGTTCCCCAGGGCGTTGTCCCCCCCCGCACAGTTTTGAAAAGTACCAATAATGCGATTGCCTAAGCCATCCTCATAGCCCAGCTTCTGGGATTTGGTAAACACCGCTACCCCTGGACCTGTTGCTTGCAAATATCGCCCATCCTCTAGCCCGGAAATGCCTGTGATCCTTCGATCTTGGGCAGCTTTAGAGCGCACCCACCGCTGGTTCCGAGTCTGAATTGAAAGGACGCCAATCCCTTGATCAACCAATCCTTCCTTTGCAATGGTTTCAATCTGTTGCTTGAGGGCATCCCCCGCCGCTAGGGCAAAGGCATTGATTTTCCCCTGGCGCTGGCTGAGGGCAGCCCTGACTTCTGACAAGGGCAAGTATTTTTTACCGATCACCTGGTTATAGGTCTGCATCCAAGTTTTGCCGCTGATATACTCAAAATTGATCGTCAGCAAACCTGACTCAGAACTGGTAGCCACAAACGATACATAGTCATTGTTGTAGCCAAATCGAGAATCACCAACGGTGTCTCCCCAGGTTGCGATCGTTTGGTAAGCATAGCCTTCCGGCAAAATCAGATCATCTTGAACCTGATAGGAACTAAAGTCTGTTATCTGCTGTTGAGGAGACATCCCATCCACTGTTAAGGGCAGTGGCAACTTCACAGGTTTGAAGGCCAAACCAGAATAGGCCGCTGGTGAATGCTTGGGTTTCGCACCAATAGTGTTGCAAGCAATCATGCCTGAAGCGGCTCCCATAAAGAGCAAAAACTCTCGTCGATTGATCGTCATAGATTTGCAAAAGCTGGCTGTTCAATCTGATCAATCTCAGATTACATCCATCACTTTAAGAATAAGGTAAAAAGGAGTGACAGATGGGTTAGCCCCATGGTAGGTTTGCATCGTCCAAAGCAAGAACGCTTAAACGAAAGTGCAACGTCTCATCACCCAACAAGTAGGATTCCAACGCTCCATGAAACTTGACCAATTCTTAAAATTTAAAGGTTTAAGCCTAACGGGGGGGCAAGCTAAGCACCTGCTTCAGTCTGAACAAGTGACTGTTAATGGGCGAATTGAGACTCGTCGTGGGCACCAGCTCCAACCTGGAGACATTGTCTGTGTCGAAGGCCAAGCTTTTGAAGTGCAGCCAAACCCCTTGCCTTTGGAGGGATAGCACCCTTAACTGCGTGGATTGTTTGTCGTCACAGAAGGCTGGGAAATCTGTGAGCTTAAGGGTATTTTGGGAATGGAGGAATAATAGGCCGTTACATAGAGGGGCATAGCCAGGGTTAGGATGGCGATCGCAGCCCCAGCAATTCTAGAAAGAACGTCGGCGCTCCGTTCAGGAGGGTCATCGGCCTGTGGGGAATCCATAATTTTTAAAAAGAGTTTGAGACTATCTAAGCTAACATTATCAGCCTAGCATTCCCAGCTTAATGCGGTTGTCCGTCAATCACTGTATTTGACAAAACATAATCATGACTACGTCCTCTCCCCTTACCAACAAAAAAATCCTCGTCACTGGTGGTGCAGGTTTTCTGGGTTGTCAAGTGATCGCCCAACTGCAAACAGCAGGAGCGCGGGTTGAGAATATTTCCATCCCGCGCTCCTCAAGCTGTGACTTGCGATCCCTGAGGGCTTGTCAATCAGCCGTTGACAGTCAGGATATTGTCATCCATTTAGCCGCCCATGTCGGCGGCATTGGCTTAAACCAAAGGAAACCTGCCGAGCTATTCTATGACAACTTAATGATGGGTGCCCAACTCATCCATGCTGCCTATGAAGCAGGTGTACAGAAATTTGTTTGTGTGGGCACCATCTGTGCCTATCCCAAATTTACTCCCGTCCCCTTCCGAGAAGAAGCACTCTGGGACGGATATCCTGAAGAGACCAATGCCCCTTACGGGATTGCCAAAAAAGCCTTGCTCGTGCAGTTACAAGCCTATCGACAGCAGTATGGCTTTAATGGCATCTATTTACTGCCCGTTAACTTATATGGTCCCGAAGATAATTTTAATCCGCACAGCTCCCATGTCATTCCAGCGCTGATCCGCAAAGTCTACGAAGCTCAACAAGCTGACGCAACGCAAATCGAAGTTTGGGGGGATGGTCAACCCACCCGTGAGTTCTTGTACTCTGAGGATGCCGCCAGGGGCATTGTGATGGCCATGCAGGATTACAACCAACCAGATCCGATTAATTTGGGCACCGGGTTTGAAGTCTCGATTCGAGATCTAGTGACCTTAATTTGCCAGTTAATGGATTTTCAAGGGGAGGTGATCTGGCAAACCGACAAACCCAACGGCCAGCCGCGGCGCTGTTTAGATACGGCTAAAGCCAAAGAAAAGTTTGGGTTTACAGCCAACTTCAACTTAAACCAGGGATTACAGAACACTATCAACTGGTATCGGCAACATCCGCAATAACTCAATAACTGTGAGATGTTTAAAAGACCAACCAGTAGTAAGATTGGTGTATTGAAAATATTAACTTTCAAAAAAACTATACCCAAACAGAATTTTTTGTGGGTTAGCGTCTGTAGTTGATGATAGGCTCTTTTAAGAGCTGTGTTTAAATCTCTGAGACAGGGAGGTACTTAAGGATATGCGATCGTTTGTCCGCCGTTTTTGTTTGATTGGTCTAGCAGTGGTGAGTTGCCTTGGCTTTATGGGGTGGCTCCAACCCGTGAGTGCAGCGGATTTGAGTTGGCAAGCTGGCTCTACCCTTGTGCTAGCAACGACCTACCGTAATCCAATTGACGCCAAACTAGAAACGGCGTTTGGTCAAAAAATTGATGTGAACAACACCAATGTCCTGGCATTTAGCCAATTCAAGGGTCTTTACCCCACCATTGCCGGTAAAGTTGTACAAAACGCCCCCTACAACAGTGTGGAAGAGGTTTTGCAAATTGATGGCTTAACGGATCAGCAAAAGCGAACTTTGCAAGACAACCTGGATAACTTTACAATCACTGATCCTGATCCTTCTTTAGTTGGTGGTCAGGATCGTTATAATCCTGGTGTTTACAGGACTTTCCGTTAGTGGATGACTTGCAGGTTCTGATGAGCTAGCACACAGCCAAGTTGCTAACTTATCAGCCCATAAAACTTTGCTCTCTGTCTAAGCAGTTGGTCAACCACTGCCATCAGACGGAGGGCATTTTTTAGATATTGAGCCATTATCTAAGAGTGTTTGTCTAAACGTTGGTACAAAATTCTCCCACGCACAGCTCACCACGGTTTGATGCCTTGGTGATTGGTGGAGGCGCAGCAGGACTCTATACAGCCCTGTGTTTACCCTCGCACTTGCGAGTGGGTTTGATTGCCAAAGATATCCTGTCACGCTCAGCCAGTGATTGGGCTCAAGGTGGCATTGCCGCTGCCTTTGATAGTAATGACTCACCTGAGCTGCATGCCCAAGATACCTTACAAGCAGGGGCTGGGTTATGTGAACCAGGGGCAGTTAAGTTCCTGGTGGAGCAAGCCCCTGCTCAGGTACAGTCATTGCTGAATATGGGGATTGCCTTTGACCGTCGCCAAGATCAGCAATTAGCTGTGACCTTAGAGGCGGCTCATTCTCGTCCCCGAGTTCTCCATGCGGCTGACACCACTGGCAGAGCCTTAATCAAAACCCTGACAGCCCAAGTCTGGCAACGCTCCAATATTAAGGTATTGGCTGACACGTTTACCTTAGATCTGTGGTTACATCCCCAAACAGGTCGTTGTCAGGGGGTTTGCTTGTTCTCCCAGGGTAAGATTTCCTGGGTGCTGACTAGGGCCGTGATTTTGGCAACGGGGGGCGGTGGGCAAGTGTTTTCGCAAACCACCAATCCGGCCTTAAGTACAGGGGATGGGGTGGCCATGGGCTGGCGAGCAGGGGTACAACTGCGAGATTTGGAATTTTTTCAATTTCACCCCACCGCACTGGCTGTACCGGGAGCGCCCAGATTTTTAATTAGTGAAGCAGTACGAGGCGAGGGGGCGCATTTATTGGATTCTGCGGCTCAGCGGTTTATGTTTGACTATCATCCCGATGGCGAACTAGCGCCTAGAGATGTGGTCAGTCGATCGATTTTTACCCATTTGCAAGCTCAAGTGGCATCTCAGGCTCAGCAGGTGTGGCTGGATTTGCGATCGCTTCCCCCAGAGCAAGTTCAGCGACGCTTCCCAAAGATCATTCAAGTCTGTCAGCGATGGGGGGTAGATGTTTTTCACGATCCGATTCCGGTGTCACCTGCTGCTCACTATTGGATGGGTGGCATTCAAACCGATTTGCAGAGTCAAACATCAATACCAGGATTGTATGCTGTGGGCGAAGTCGCCAGTACAGGAGTACATGGAGCCAATCGATTGGCGAGTAACTCGTTATTAGAATGCTTGGTCTTTGCTGCCCAATTCACCCATCTCAACCTAGAGTCTTTTCCTGATCCAATCACAGCATTGCCTGAAGCACTGGATCTGAAAATCGATCCTGAGGCTTGGCAGCAACCAGAAGCTATTGTCAAAACTATGAGGACTCAGTTACCCGAATTATTGTGGAATTGTGCTGGGATCTCGCGCTCAGGAGCGCAGATGCAAGGGGCGATTGAGCAAGTGATGCGCTGGCGACAAGACTTTGGGAACTTACCCCTATCGCAGCCGCTGCGAGCCTTAACCCCAGGACAGACCGTTGTATTGATGAACCCCGATGTGAATATCCGAGCCTGGGCTGAAACCCAAAATTTGCTAGATATTGGCTATTTAATTCTCAAGAGTGCTGCCTTTCGCACAGAAAGCCGAGGCGGGCATTATAGGGTCGATTATCCTAATCCTCAAACGGAGTGGCAACTCCATACAGTGGTAGCAGGGGAAACTTGGCAGCAGGCATCCCTGCAAGCTTGAACCCTATTCATGAGCGGAGAGACATCATGCGAGAGTTTGTGATTTATGTTCTACAGCATTGGCAATGCTTCTTTCCTAAAGAAGATGATTACGCCATGGCGTTGTTGCATAAAGAGGAGTTACGGATGGGTTAGTCCCATGTTAGGTTTGAATCGTCAAACACCACCCAACACTCATGAAACAGCAATACCGCATCCGCAACTGGCCTGATTATAACGCCGCCC
>JAAUOM010000125.1 GCA_012034865.1 Acaryochloris sp. CRU_2_0
TCATGGCGGTTCACTTGGTGGTCATCTCAGGCGTCAAACAGATTGTGAATCTGACGCCTGAGCGACGGCATATTCTCAAATTCTTTAGCAATAACTCTCAGAGATACTACCTCCTCCATGTACCTGACCCGTAATTATTTTTTGCCCTCCCAGAAGAGCGGAATGTGGGTAATAAGTAATCATCAAGCCATCTATTGTAACTCCACGGCCAAGACGATTTCCTCCAATCAAAATATTCATACCAGGATTATAGTCTGGCTCTTTACTAGGATTGTCTGCATTAATTACTTTAGGAATTGCATTTCGCAATTTATGTTTAAGTTCATCAATAAGCACACTCAATTCAGGCATATCTAAAGCTGTTTTTTTAAGTTTATAATATGCTTCTTCAAGAAATTTTAGAGCTTCTTTCTTGTCTTTTTCAGAGCGGTTATCTCTTAAGGATTGATCAAGTTGTACAACAAAACTACGAATGACATTCTCTATATTAGAGTGATTAATACGCTTATAACATATATGTATTAATCAGGAATATCTTTCCTCTAAATGATCAGAGTCTAGCATTTTGTACATTGAGCCAAGGAAAAAGCAACAAAGTGCTAATCGTAACCCTTTTGGAATATTCCAGCTATTTCCTGGATTAATACTTCCTCCTTTCAGGACAGTAAGTTCATTCACATCAAAATGGCAATAATAAAGACTGTATTCACTGAAAAATAGATCACCACCCATGTACCCTTCTCCAGGTTCTGAACGTATGCAGAAAGCGGGTTTACAATGATGATTTAAACTCTGTAGAAGTAAGCTTTGAGGAGTTGCTGTAATTTGAAGATAAATGTGATTAGGTATACTTTTACGAATTTTTCCGATCACATCAAAAATTGAGCTATCAGGAACACTAGTCTTGCCTTTTTTAGATTGTTTCGCTTCATTAGTATTTAGGCTAGTATTATCAGCATTATCATCAAAAATCATGCTAGGAACAGTTTTTGCGCTTGCTGCTTTTAAGGTTTCTAGGAAAGCTTCTAAATGTCTGATGTTCTTAGTTGAAATTAAAATAACTCCTGTATCTTGAATGTAATCTATAAGATTGCTGTCGAAACTCTTGGGATCTTTTCTCCACTGCTCCCAATCAAATACGACAGATCCACCATCTAACTCTGTCCTAAAACGATTAGCAGTTTGTTTACCTAACCAAGTATTGTCCGAAGTTAGTACAATAAAGCATCGAAATTTATTGGCAGAAAGCATTGCAAGAGAAGCAATAGTTGTTATTGTCTTCCCACTCTGGACTTTGCCATAAATTAACCCTGTTGTACCGTCTGGTATAGATTTTGATTGGTATAGATTTCTGACTATACCTGAACCGCTCGAACCAACATCGCCTACCCCAAATTCCTGAGAATATACACTGACGCAATTACTAGCAATCTCAGAGGCAGTAGATTTTAATTGTTTAGCATTTTTATCCCCCATCTTTTTGGAAATCCGTTCCAGCAATTTATCTATGCAGTAGTCATTTTTTGTAATTGTCATTCTATGTTCGAACATAAGGCATCAATCCAAAAAGTTAAACAACTAATTTAGGCCATGCATTTTGAGGAACTGTTTTTCCCATGCGTACCTTTTTAGCTCCATTGATATGGTAGCTTCCACAAGATTTTCGAGACACGGATATTCTCTGTCCTGCAAAAATTGACTTATCACTATCAAAGACTGCAAAAAGTTGATCCTCTGATAAGCAACATATACCATCTCTGTGGCAGACAAGTGCAGCAAAAAATTCAATGCCTAGATGCTTAGACTTTAAGGTGCTAATTGCTGTATCTTCTTGGGCACTAAAAGTAAATGACCATGCAGATCTACTCTTGGTAGAAATCTTAAATAGAATGCCTGAAACCTTTGTGAGTGAGCTGACTATATAGATGGATGGGTGTATGGTTGGAGCGTGGGTAACTGTGATTGGCTGACCTAAGTTAATCAATCTTAGAAAAGCTGCTCCGTGTAGAAATTCTTGATCGCTAATCATTAAGCCTCGTGAACTATCACAGGGTACTTTAGTATTAGTCAGGATGAAGTTTGCAACAGATTATACTCAGTTCACATTGAGAACAATCGTACTCTGAAGAGGATTGAACTCTTGCCTGTAATGATGAACTTTACTGATTCCCATTGAATTTTATCGCCATCCTATGCGCCTTCTATCCCTCATGCTCATTTTGCTAGTGCAGGGTTGCCAATATGACCCGTACACGCAGCTTTACACCACAGAAAAGCCACCCGCAAAGAGTGTCGTCGGCAGCTACACCCTCACCTCCCAGACCCTAACACCAGACGGTCTGGCTGCTTTGCGGGGCAAGGTTTGCAAAATTGAGTTACGGGCGGATGGAACCTTTGTGGCCACGAATGTTCCACCGTGGCAATCGGGTTTTCCGGCTACCAACTTTTTTGACACCCTCATCAGTGGATCTGGCAGATGGCGGATCGACGGTGTTGGCTCCATTGGAGATGGACAAGGGCCGTCTAAGACCCATTGGGGAATTTACTTGAATTCACCGACAGCCAAGTTTGAACCCCTTGGGCTTTCTGGCCAGAAGCCACCCTATGGGCTCATTTACACCTTGGGAGATCCCGATAGTGGCGAGGCGTTAATCCTGGAGCGTAGGCAATGAGAGGGATTGTTGCAATTGCTCTTGCAGGGGTTGTTCGGGTTGCATCAATAGACCCGGCATCTTAGTCGCAACAGACTGGATAGCTTCAGATCCTGCCAGACCTTGGATAGACCAAAGCAACCAGCAACTCCCAGGCGGTAGGGTGGACAAACTTGCAGGATCTGCCGTTAACCAAATCATCGGCAATAGTGGGCGTGGAGCAATCGTGACTTCCCCGACTTGGACTTGTGCCAGGGTTTCTAAAATGGCGGATCTGCTGGTTTGTAACCCCGCTTGTCCTGTCCAGACTTGGACTGAATCCTGGTGTTGTTGAGCGTAGGTATAGAGTGATGCCGCCACAATCACAGCTTGCTCAAAATCATCGATAGGCCAACGGTCGGAACTGTCTAGGGCAATCATTAGGGTTTGGCCCCCTGTAAACCTTTCCAGTTCACGGACACGCAGTTCGTTATAGCGGGCACTAGTCCGCCAATGTACCAAGCGTAAAGGATCACCCCATCGATAGGGACGCAGCGATCGCGTCACTCCCTCATTCTGATTGCAAGAGCCTAGGGGTTGCCCTTGTAACAGACGCGCTTGATCTTGACCCACATGATCTAGTAAGGGGCATTGCTTTAAGGGCAAAATTAAGGGATAGACAATGGCTTTAGCAGGGGCGAGGCGTTGACGACGGCACCAAAAGAGTCCTAGGGGTGCTGCACTGCGTAAGTGTACCGTTTTCCAGCGATAGATACCCCGTTGTTGCGGAATTAAGGTATAGGTCCAGGTATAAGTCCCTTGGTCGGGAATCTCAGCGATCGCCCCTGGCCTGACTTTCCCCAACTTGGCCGGGGGATGGTCATAAATCTGTAACAAGGATTTCAGCGTCGGTGTTGGATTCGTCAGCTTTAGCCCTAAACTCAGGGACTCTCCTACACTGACGGGCCAACTGGGCAGTCGCTCAATTTGTAATCCCTGGAGCGATCTCGCTGGGAGAACCGCTGCCACAATTAGTAACCCCAGCCCCAGCCCTCCCAAGACATATAACCAGCCCGCTAAGGTATTGGCCGCAGCCAACAAGAAGAATAGGGTGAGGCCGATGATTACCCACCCCGCATAGGCAGGTGCAGCCCAACGGGTCTCTAACCAAGTGGTGAGTTTTTTGATCATGGTCAACACTCCCAACGCAACCCGATCAGCAGCGCTTAAAGTCCACCTACAAAACGGGCAGGATTCAAAATGTTTTTAGGGTCAAATTGTTGTTTCAGGCTTTGCATGACCTGGAAAGCATTGTCTGTGTACCCCCAGATATCAAGGGCTTGTTTGAGCGTAGGGGGAGCTTCGAGGACGCTCAAATAGCCTTGGGCTTGCTGAGTTTGGCTGCGGAGCGCCTGTACCCATGTCACGGCGGATAGAGGATCTTGCTGGAGACGCTCATCCTCTATCCGCAATGCTCCCGTGCCACTACTCGCATGAATCCGGCATTGACTGGTGAGTCCTTGCTGTTGGCAATAAGTGGTCAAGGTAGTCAAGATCTGGGTTGCCTGAGCTGGAAGAACCCCCAGCTTGCAGACCAAGGCTGAGGGAGAAGGCGGTTGCCAGAATTGATGAGTGATTTGCTGCCAAAAACCAGACTCTTCTGCTGGCCCCAAGGTCAGGGCTGATAGTCCCTGAGCGTCGGCTTGGTGGAGGATGCGATCGCACTGCTGCGCTACACTCTCCGGTAAACTTTGCAAGCGCACGACCAACCCTAATTCACCGGAGTCATGCCAGGGCTTCAGGGCTGATCCAGACAGTAAATCCACCGCCGTGGGGGTGAGGGTACTGTTGAGGATCCCGCGGGTCAGAGCCGCTATGTCTCTCTGAGAGCCAGTGAGAATTACCGTAGTCGAGGACTCAGGCAAAGGATACAGTCGCAAGGTCATCTCTGCAATGACGCCCAAGGTGCCATAGGAGCCCGTCACTAACTTCATCAAATCATAACCTGCCACATTCTTAACCACTCGTCCCCCAGCTTTGGCAACCTGACCATCAGCACGCACCAGGGTCATCCCCAAACACATATCTCGCAAACTGCCATAGCGGTGCCGCCAGGATCCCGTATCACGAGTAGCCAGCAGTCCACCCAGAGTCGCTTGGTCTGGATAAGCGGGATCTAGGGCCAGAAATTGCTGAGTTTTCGCCAACTGCTTTTGTAGGGTTGCTAAGGTGACGCCCGCCTCGGCGGTGACGGTTAAATCTCCAACCACATGGTCAATGACTTGGTTTAAATCCTGGGTACTCACCAGTAGATCAATGTTCTGGGTCAACCCACCCCAGTGCAATTTGCTGCCTTGACCACAAATTAGCAGCCGCCATTGATGTTGATTGGCCTGGGTAACAATTGCAGCCAGTTCTGTGCGAGTACGGGGATAGACGATGCAAGCAGGATAGGGTTCTGCCTGCAGAATCTGGGCAATCTGATCTTGTGTGGTAAGGATCAAATTAGAAAAAGAAAGGACTCGATCAGCCCCAACGATGGGCTTAGATGTTCGGTAAGAGTATCAGGGGAGAGAACCACAGATGGATAGGGTGAGGAACAGGAATGCAATTTGTAGGGTGTTGTGTTTTCTGTGAACAAGTTCAGCCGCTGGATATTTTGAGCTGCTTCTGTTTTGAATAATGTGAGGAGATCAATTGTTCTGACCTATCTGCGGGAGATCCTTCAGGTCAGCTTGATACCCTGACATCAATGACGCTGGGCTTGAGGTTAAAAAGAGCGCCATCCAGTTCTACCGGGGTACCTACTTTAATGTTAGTACCCCCAAAAACGGGTCCATTCTCCGTCATTTGCCCTTTGCCTTCTAAGGTAACAATCATATTGACGGAAAATTTTTCTTCAGGTCTAGGATCATTCACCGCTTTTACCGAGCCATCGCCCTGAGGGGCTAGAGTTGTGCGTGGGAGCAACTCAACTTTTTTGATTTTTGCCTCGCCAGAAGGTTGATTACGGATAATGAATTTAGCTTTATCCCCTACTTTAATCAAAGTTGTGGAATCTCGGCTTTTTAGACCTAATACCAGTACATCCACTTCAACATTGGTATCTGAGCTGGCTAGGGTGCCTGAAGGACCTGGGAACAGAAAAATTCCAGCCAAAACCAGCACAATAATCAAAACAGCCCCTGCATCTAAGAGGTTGACCTTGCCAAACAGGCGTCCTTTAGAATCCAATATAGCCATTGGTAGATAAGTCCTAGACATCTATGAGTGCATCACAATTATCGATGACAATAGTGCATGACAATGGCAGATGACAATCTTTAAAATTTTTATCGATCAATCCTTCCAAGAGAAAAACAGAGAGACTAACGGACAGAAAGGGTATGATCAGTTTAAGTGGAATACTTAGTTCTGCGAAGGTTTCTGGGCAAAAATAGCGACAGCAACGCTTGGCAATCCAGTCTCATGCTTGGATGCGGTTGATGGATTGACGGTGCTAGAAGATCCATAGCAAAGGTAAGGGGGTCAGCGGATGAATACTACTCATAGTGAAAGTCAAAATGTTTCAGGATTTACCGAAGTAGAGGTCGCCCAACTGGCCAAGCGCCTGGAAGAAGATGAGTACGAGACGCCTTTTGCTGCATTAGAAGATTGGCATTTGTTGCGATCGCTCGCCTTTCAACGTCCAGAATTAGCCGAACCCTACCTATACCTTTTAGACTTAGAAGCTTTCGATGAATCTTAAGTCCTGGAACCTTTGTGTTCGTCTCGTTTTTTTCCTGTGTCTGCCCGCATCTTAATTGGGATTGGCGGCGGTATTGCTGCCTATAAGGTCTGCGAAGTTATCTCCGCCCTAGTCAAATCCGGTGCGGAGGTCAAAGCTATCCTCACCCCTGCCGCTGAGAAATTTATCACGCCCCTTACCCTGACCACCCTGTGCCGACAACCCGTTTATACAGACGAGAGTCTTTGGTCTCCTTGGCATTCTCGACCGCTGCACATTGAGTTAGGGGAGTGGGCAGACGTGATGGTTTTGGCTCCCTTAACTGCTAATACGTTAGCCAAACTAGTAACCGGATTCGCCGATAATCTGCTCACCAATGTGGTGCTGGCCTCTTCGATGCCGATTTTGGTGGCACCTGCAATGAATACCACCATGTGGGAACACGCTGTGGTTCAGCGCAATTGGGATCAGCTCCTCGCAGACCCGCGCTATCACGCCATTGGGCCAGGAGTGGGTCTGTTGGCTTGTGATACAGTCGGGGACGGACGTATGGCCGAACCCAGTGATCTACTCAGCTATATTCAGTCGCTGGGGGTGACAAAGGGTAAACGCGATCTAATCGGCAAGCACCTTTTAATCAGTACCGGGAGTACCCGCGAACATCTCGATCCCGTGCGGTTTATCGGCAATCCTGCTTCTGGAAAAATGGGACAGGCATTGGCCTTAGCAGCATGGCACCGGGGGGCTGAGGTCGAGTTGATTCAGGCTTGGGTCGCTACCCCGCTAAGGCCGGAAACCCATTTAACAACCCTTGCTGTTACCAGTGCAGCAGAACTGCAATCTGCGATGCTGGCGGCCTTCCCCCAAGCAGATTGGACGATTATGGCCGCAGCCGTTGGCGATGTCAAACCTGCCCAGTACTTTACGGAAAAATTGCCCAAACACTCTCTCCCAAACGACTTGCCCTTGCAGCCCATTCCCGATATTTTGGCAGAGCTGGGTCAACACAAACAAGGGCACCAGCGGTTAATTGGCTTTGCCGCCCAAACAGGAGAGATTGTTTCCCCTGCCCAGGAAAAGCTCAAACACAAGCAATTGGATGCCATTGTTGCCAATCCTATCGATCAAGCCCAAAGTGGTTTTGGTAGCGATCGCAATCAAGGAATTTTTATCGATGTTAGGGGGCATCAAGTCCCCATTCCCCTGTGCAGCAAACTGCATATGGCTCATCAATTGCTGGATCTGATTTGTGATTTAGAGACAGATTTATCCCGAATAGCGTAATTCTGGGAAGAGTAAAACTCAAGGTTCCCCAATTTTTTAGGGGATGAGTACAAGGTGTATTTGGCTAGTTCAAGATCTTAGTTGATATACTACGCTCAATACAGAAAGCAAAATCCCTGTGACAACTACGCTGGAGCAACGACTTGCTGACCTGCGGGCCTCTCTGAGGCCGGGTCAGCAAGAATTAGCCCATTGGCAGGAAGGCTCCTTAGCGGTGTCTGCGGTTCCTGGGGCGGGCAAATCCTATGGGATGGCGGTGGCCGCAGCCATCACTCTGGCTCGTCCCCAACTGACACGGGCTCAGCATCTGGTGATTGTCACATTCACCCGATCTGCTGCCGCCCACTTGAAACAGCAGATCCGCCAGCATTTACGGGATTTGCAACTGCCCTTGAGCGGATTTACTGTGCAAACCCTACATGGTCTGGCCCTGAATATTGCGACTCGCCACCCCCAACTCTCAGGAATTCACTTAGATCAAGTCACCTTGATTACGCCGAATCGTCATCATCGTTTGTTGCGTCAGTGTGTGGATCAATGGGTCGTCGATCATCCGCAGCTTTACCAGGACTTGCTGGTTCGCGGTGCCTTTGATGGCGAAGAAACGGAGCGATTACGCCGACAATCGGTGTTGCGATCGCAGTCTCTCCCTGAATTGGCTGAGATTGCCATTCGTGAAGCCAAAAGTTCGGGTCTAAGGTCACAACAGCTTTATGCCCTGGCTGAGCAGGTGCATGATGAGATATCGGTTCTAGCGATCGCAGCCGGACTCTACGAGCGATATCAACGGTTGCTGCAAGCCCAGCAACTGATTGACTATGACGATATGATTTTGGCAGCCCTGCAAGTTCTCGACAACACCAGTGCCCGTCAGTTTTGGCAACAGCAAGTGTTTGCCGTCTTTGAAGACGAAGCTCAAGATTCAACCCCTTTACAATTTCGTCTTCTCAATGTGTTGGCCAGTCAAGACGCCTCAAAAACCGCACCCAATTTGGTTCGCGTTGGCGATCCGAACCAAGCCATCAACTCCACTTTTACCCCAGCTGATCCCCTTTTTTTTCGAGAGTTTTGTCAGCAATGCCAAGAACAAGGGCGGCTAGGGACGATGAATCAGGCAGGGCGGAGTGCCCCGATCCTTATCCAGGCAGCCAACTTTATGCTGGAGTGGATTAATCACTCAGGGTTAGCGGGTCTGGAACGCCCTTTCCAGCCACAAGCGATTCAAGCCGTCCCCCAAGACGATCCGCAAGACAATGCCAACCCTCTGCCAGTAGGACAAGGCTTAGAGATCCATACCCCTGCTGATGTCTATCAAACCGTAGATTGGATCGCCCAGCGGGTTTGTGAGCTTCTCACAGCCGATCCAGATGCCAGCGCCGCCGTATTGGTGCGCGAGAATAAACAGGGGAGCTTTATTGCCGAGCGTTTAAGGCATCCCGATCAGCCTGTGGATCTTGCTGCCCAAGGTATTGAAATTTTCGATGTTGGCAGTAGCGCTCGTCCTTCGCGGGTGCCCTTAGAAATGTTGACGGTCTTGCAATTTTTAGCCCGTCCTCACTCCCCCGATGCCTTGATAGCTGCCCTGCAAATCTTTGTGGAGCGGCAACTGATTCCAGCCCAAGAGGTTCATTCCCTAGCTAGCCAACCGGAAACATTTTTGTATCCCGGCTCTTTAGATCCACCCCAAACACCCCAGGTGAAGCAAGCCCGAATTTTCTGTTGCCAACTGTTGCGATCTCGCTGGGAACTTCCCCATTATCGGCTGATCTCGTTTTTGGCCATCTCCCTCGGCTATAACCCCACTGAGTTAGCGACTGCCGATAAATTAGCGGCTCGACTGTCTCAGCAAGCCCGTGGAGCACCTGCCATGACCACGACATTGCCTATTTTGCAAGAGTTAATCAGTGCGGAACGGTTTGATCCAGTGGAAGTTGAGGAGGTGGAAACCCAATATCTGCGACCCCGCCAATTGACGATTATCACGATGCACAAAGCCAAGGGACTGGATTGGGATTTTGTGTTTCTGCCGTTTTTGCATGAACGCATGATTCCGGGTGAATTGCGGGTACCCACTCCTAGCCAATTTCTAGGGTCGTTTAGTTTGGCTGAAGTCGCCCGCGCCCAGATCCGCGCCAGTGTCCACAATCAATATCCCTTACCCACCCTTGAGCAAGCTTGGCAACGTGCCAGGGATCTCAAAAGTGCTGAGGAGTTTCGTTTACTCTATGTGGCCATGACCCGTGCCAAACGCCTGTTATGGATGTCAGCAGCCCAGCAAGCCCCTTACAACTGGAACTGGTTCGACTGGCAACGCCAAACTAAGCTGGATCCTCAAAGCCCATGCCCTGTCCTCAAACCCCTCCGCGATCAATTCCCTCAAGCTGAGATTGCTCCAACGGACGTCTTTATCTCCCCTATCCCCTAAACTAGGAATTCCATCTATGGCTATGCAGCTTGATGCAGTTGTCCTCTTTGGGCGATCGCGGCATGAATACATCAAACTATTCAACCTTGTTTGAGTATTCGTGGGTTATGACATGCCCTGGCCAAATCAACGTGGGGGTTCAGGTTTAGCGGCTAATTCTTGGGGATGACTCGGAGGAATACCTTCCAAACTAATCAGTGTTTCCAAGACAGATTTAACCACAGGTGCGGCGACGGTTGAACCATAGGCATTTGCCCCTTGAGGCTCATCTACAACGGCTAGGACTACATACTTAGGAGATTCTAGGGGAAAGGTTGCTACAAAGCTGGTGATCCGGGCGTTGCTATATACTCCCCTGTCTGCTTTTTGAGCTGTACCCGTTTTACCCCCCAAGCGATAACCGGGAATTTGTGCAGGTTTACCCGTTCCTCGTTGGACGACGCTCCCCATCATCGTTTGCACTTGGGCAGCAGTTTTTTCCGAAAAGATCCGACGGGGCTGAATCAAATTGAGTGCTTTAACTTTTTTCCCGACTGGATTGTAGAGGCCATTGACCACATGGGGGGTGACCAACTTGCCCCCATTGGCGATCGCAGCATGGAGTTGCACCATTTGTAGAGGGGTCACCGAAAAGCCTTGGCCAAACGCCGCCGTCGCTGCCCCAATGGGATAGTCTATAAACTGCTGCTTATCGCCGAATTGGCCAGGGGTCTCAAAGGGCAGATCTGTCCCTGTAATTTGGCCAATGCCCAGTTTCTTCAGGGAGTCGTAATAGGGAGCCCGCTGCATCTGTTGCATGGCCAACACCATCCCGACATTACTGGAATATTCCAGAATACCCGTGACGCTTAAAGTACCATGCCCAGAATTATCTGCATTATTGATCGGCCAGCCCCCCACGGAAAGCTGGCCACTGTCATGGAAGGCGCTATCGGGGGTGATTGCCCCTGCTTCGAGGGCGATCGCAATATTAATTGGCTTAAAGGTTGAACCGGGTTCATAAAGATCGGACACCGCCCAATTTTTGAATAAGGCCGGATCGGCTTCAAAATAGCGTTGCGGATCAAAGGAAGGTTCCGAGGCTAACGCCAATAAAGAACCATCCTGAACATTCATGGCAATCACGGTGCCCCGCCTTGCTCGAAACTCAGCCATCTTTTTGTGCAACGCCTCTCGGGCTGAGCGCTGCAACCGGGCATCCAAGGTTAACTTTAGGGTCAGATCATTGGCATTGAGCGGCTCTAGGGGAAAGCGTTCTGGCAAAGGTTTACCCCGACCATCACGGGAAATTACGAGGGGTAAAGGATCGACCTCTAGCAGGGGCTGTTGGCTATATTCGATACCCGCTTGACCTTGGTTCTCGGTATTGACATAACCGATCAATCCTGCGGTTAATTCTTTTTGCGGATAGACCCGCTGCCATTCCCGTGTGATTTCCAACCCATTTTTGTGCAGCTTACGCACTTGGTCGGCCTGCACTTCCGATAGGTGATACCCAATCGGAATACCACTTTTACCCGCTTTAAACAACTTGATCAGGTTGTCTGGGGAACGCTTAACAATAGGAGCCAAAACCTTGGCGATCGCATCGGGCTGTTCTTGAAATAAAAAGGATGGGCAAACAGGCGAAAAACAGGTTCATCCTTCGCCAAAATATCCCCCCCTGCGATCCACAATTGGATAGCGAAAAGTTCGCTGCGGCAA
>JAAUOM010000126.1 GCA_012034865.1 Acaryochloris sp. CRU_2_0
CACGCCCTGCATATCTATGGAGATATGGGTTTCAAGGCAATCAACTGCTGCAGCTAAAACACCTTCGTCGATCAGGGTCGGTGTTGTGGATAATGGGGTTGGGGTAGTTGTCATGGCTGATATTTAACGCTTTTAGTCTGACACTACCCTTCTTATAGGGACAATTCTCAATCTTTTCGATCTACTGATCCTCATTGAGATCGCCTGGAGAGCCATTGAAAAAGACCAAGCTCTAGCTCAGTTTTTTAACCACCTTTTCCCAAGGACAGGAAAGAAGAAGGCCATTGTTGCTGTTGCTCGAAAACTGATTGGACGGATTCGCGCAGCGTTTCAAAAGGGTGAGGAATACCCATTAGGATATCCAGATACTCTCTTGCAAATAGGTTAAGCAGCCCTATCACAAAGGCAAAATTCAACAGGAAGAAACAACTTACGAACAGACATCATCGACAGATTTTCACTACTGTGACCCTGGTCATATCTCTGTGAGCAATATACTGACCACTTTGCGATGTATAGGGCACAAAACTTTCTATAACGAACTAGGAATATGTAGCATAGTTACGACTATGACTTACGAATGACTGAAAGTCGAGGAAGTCCTTTCAAGATATTTTTCTTCCAAATTAGAGTATTGGAGGTGATAGATTACAAGGCTAGATATCTAAGTTGAACAGAATATGTATTCCAATTAAATTTACCCATCTTTGTCATTGTTTAGAGGTTGGGCTTAGTTCTTGTTGGAATTGAAAGGCATATTTTTACATTCCGGTTGACAATCCACATGACTGAGATATGACGATACTCGCAAGGATCTTCAGGAGGAGGTGACGGAATTGTTATCGGGGTTGCTCGAAGTGAGTTTGTGAAGGGGTAGCAGGCTATTGCCTGCTGATTATAGCAGATGAGTCTTTTGGGGAATGGGCGTTTAAGCTGAAAGCCTTGCCTCAGTTCGCTTTGAGAGCCAGACACCCGTCATTCATCCCGATTCTCCTGCAACCAGCTCACCAGGTCTGCGGGTTCTGAGAAGTCCAGCAATGCCTCTCCAAGGGCTTCGAGCTGGTCGAGGGACAAGGCTTGGATTTGGGATTGTAGGTCTGGGGAAACGTCACCGATACGGCGGGTGAGGAGGCGGAGGACGAGGGATTGGCCTTCCCCAAGACACCATTTCCTGATCTATCTGCTGACTAGACGTACCTGACTTATTGCTCATCTGCCCCTCTAGTGAAAGTAGGGTATATGCAGTTTTCCTATAAGCTTGATTCTCTAAATCTCTCAGGATCAAGCATGAAAATTATGAGTAAGTTCACAAAATTTTACAGGAATCAGTGACAAGACACGATTTATTTACCTAAGGAGCTACGGGAAAAGTCCAGACGGCCAATGCCTAAATATTGGCTTTCAGCAGTCGAGCCAGCGGGAGTCCCTCGGACTTCAAACATATACGTCCCCACGGAGGGGTTCCGCACAGGGCGAACAGCCATCGTAATCGTTCTGCCCGGAGGAATTGGCTCACCAAAGGTGACCGTCAATGTCCGAATGGATGGATCACTGACCACAATATTGATGGGCAGATCATTCCCCTTATCCCGCTTCGTGCCCTCAAACGCCTTGACAGAGGTAGCCTTAAACCGAGGGTATTGAACCCCTTGCTTGAGGATGAACTCCACTTTTTCTAGGGGTTGGGCAGCAGTGTGCGGGATATCAATTGTGAAGAAGTAAGTTGCATTGAGAGACTGGGCATCCCGATTAGTTGTGGAAGTATCCACCAATTGAGGGGGGCGATCGAAGGTAATTTTGGATCCGGGAGGGAGGGAGGGGAGTGCAGGCGCATCGATGACTTGAGCGACGGCTGTTGACTCTTGAATCGGTTGAGGCACGGGTTGCGGAGTAACCTGGGGTTTGGCCTGCAAATTCTTGGCTAACCGGACAAAGGTATTGATGGGAATCCCCAGATTGAATCCAGCCTTCATCACTTCCGGGTCACCTTGATAGCCCGGTAAGACGACCTCTCTACCTTCGGCTAAGCCATGAATACCCACTACTTTGCCAGCATCGTTAAAGACAGGTCCCCCACTCATTCCAGATCGGGTGACATTAGTATAAACCATCTTGTAGCCTTTGCCGATGGACTGCGGCGGCAGGCCAGAAATTTCGCCAGACGTGAATTGATAGATATGCGGCAGGGTAACACCCGACGCAGGCCAGCCAGCAATGAACACCTTATCGCCTTCAGTTAATTGATCGGAATTCCCGATCTTTGCTAATTGGTAAGCCTGTTTACTGGTGAAGCTCACAAGCGCTAAATCAACATTCGGCAGCTTCTGCACCGATTGATAATTTAAGGCATGTTCCGCACCATCTGGGGTAACGATGTGATACTCGTCTGGCGTGGCAACCACATGCTCTGCCGTGAGAACGAAGTAAGTGTCATCTTTTCGCCCCACTAACACCCCAGATCCAGGATTTTGTCCTTTCACCAAAATGGTGGACGCTTTAGCAATTTTGTTCACTTCTGCCCCAGTTAAAGCATGGGCGGGCTGCACCAGCACCATGGCAGTTCCCACAATCAAAGTAGTCCAAAGAGCGTTAAAACAATGCATGGGGATAACCCTCACTTACTTGAATTCATTATCTGCGAAGTTTATTTAGATGTATTCGTGACCTGACTTTTCCCGTTATCTTTTTTAGAGGTGAATCTAACAGTGCTATCGAGAGCTGGAAGCCTTATTGTCTCGTCAGGTGTTGTCAATAAGCTTTAATTGATGACAACTAGTCTCCGTTCTGAAAGCATTGCAATAATAAGGGTTGTAGGACTTAGCGGAAAAAGTCAGGATAATCAATCTGTGTGACGACTGTCACTCCTGTTTGAGATCAACATCACTGAACCCCTTGGCAAATCCTTGGAAGATAAACCTGATAATACGGATACAGCCAGCCTCTTCTGATTCAAACTTTACAGAATTTGAATAACGTCATGCTTGAGTTCAGGGTTTAAGACAAAGAAAAACTTAAGCTAAGGCAAGTCCAAGGTTAAAGCTCTTGCAGTGTTTGAATAAAGCCTGAAGCGACCCATGTACCGTTTTTCTACACATAAAGTTGGCTATATCAAAGGGAAACATATGTCTAACACCAATCCGCAAAACCCCAATTCAATCGCCATACCCTTCTTTGCCCGCTATCTAGAAGGGCAGTTTGGAGAAATTTCAGAAGATGAAATGGCCGCCATTAGTGGCGGTGCTGACAGTGTGACAACAGCATATCCTTCCGACAGTGATGCTGATAGCGGAGCGACAACACTAAAAGCACCCTCAGATCAAGAGGATTCTGGATGGAAAATGCCAGAGGTTAATATCCCAGAGATTAAAATGCCATCGCTACCTTTTAAAGACTACTAAGCTATGGCGCGTTAAAAACTTGAACAAGATATGGAGGATCAAATGACTAATATCGATCAGCAAAATAACCATTTAGAGGCAGTTCCCTTTTTCGCCCGTTATCTCGAAGGGCAAGTCGCTGAAGACTTGTCAGAAGCAGAAATGGCAGCCGTCAGCGGGGGACAAACGGTGTATCCAACAGAGCCAGATGGAGGCATTGGTGGAGGAGCGGTCACTCAGAAGTACCCGTCAGATAATGAAGATGGCGGTAGCGGTGGGGTGATGACCAAAAAATATCCCTCGGATCAAGAAGATAGCGGCAGTGGATTTCCCAATATCCCCATTCCCGAAATGCCTCGGTTTCCCCACTAATAGGGATGGTGGATGAGGCTGCATGAGCCGATCACGCGATGTTGTGCTATTGCTGACCCATAGCGGCGATTATTTTACGATCGACAGAGTGGCAGCAGCTTTGGAAAGACGGGGGGTACAACCGTTTCGTCTGAACACCGATCAATTTCCAATGACTGTGCAACTCACCGCTCAGATCAGTGGCTCAGAATTGCAATATGGAATTGAGCAAGGTGGGCAAGCGATCACTGCTGAGCAAGTGCGATCGGTTTGGCTACGTCGGCTCTGGCAACCTCAGCTTCCTGAAACATTGGCTCCCCAATTCCGGTCAGCCTGCCTTCGCGAGTCGTGGGCTGCGTTGGAAGGATTTTTAGAGCATCTCCAAGAGGCTCGTTGGCTGGATCATCTGGAACAGGTTCGGGATGCTGAAAAAAAACTACGTCAGCTCGAAATTGCCCGTTCTGTGGGGTTGCGAATTCCCCACACGATGGTGAGTAACCATCCCCAGCAAGTCCGGGACTTTTTGCAGCAGTCAAGGGCCAGATGGTGACTAAACTCTTGACCCCGCTTTCCTATAGTATGGAAGGCTCTGCTTTTTTCCTCTACACTAGCGCCGTGACCGCCGAAGATTTGCAGGAGGCTGAATCGTTGCGCTACTGTCCCATGATCTTCCAGGAACAGATTCCCAAACAGCGGGAGATGAGGGTAGTGTTTGTCGCAGGGCAGTTGTTTGTCGGCAGCCTGGATGCGTCTCGTTATGCTGCCACCACCCTAGATTGGCGGCGCACCAATTCAGGAGAATGCCCGTGGCAGCCTGGAGAGTTGCCACCCCTAGTCGGAGATCGTCTGCAATCCCTGATGGCAAAGCTGAGGTTGGGCTTTGGAGCCATAGACCTCATTCAAACCCCTGCTGGGGACTATGTGTTTTTAGAAGTAAATCCAACTGGCGAATGGGGGATGCTAGAGCGAGATTTGGGCTATCCGATTGCTGAGGCGATCGCCGATGCTCTGCTTATTGAGTAATATTCTATACTTCTAATGCTCATCAATTGAAGGAAGTGGGGGGCGTTGCCCCCCGCAGGGGTTCCAGCGTTCGCCTGAGTGCCCACGTCGAAGCCCCTGCACCCCGTTCAGAAATAAAAAGGATGGCTATATGACGGTTTTGATCATCACCTACAGCCAAGATAACGAGAGTATTCCCCTGGTTTTGCAAGCGATCGCCGCCCAAGGAGGGCAAGCCTTTCGGTTGGATACCGATCGCTTTCCGACAGAAGTAAAGCTGGATATTCACTATGATCGAGGCACAGAGAGGCTAATGTTAGTGTCTGATCAAGGCACGCTGGATCTGCAGGATGTGTCCGCCGTTTGGTATCGACGCATTCGGATGGGGAACCGCATTCCCACAACAATGAATCCCCAACTGCGTCAAGCCTCAGTTCAAGAAGCTAGTGTGACGATCCAGGGAATGATCGCTAGCCTCAAGGCTTTCCATCTCGATCCCGTGCATCATCTTCGTCGGGCTGAACATAAACAACTGCAACTGCAACTTGCCTGCAATCTAGGGCTTGAGATTCCGCGCACCCTGATCACCAACAACCCGGAAGCCGTGCTGAAATTTGCTCAGACCTGCGAGTCGGGCATGATTACCAAGATGCTGTCTTCTTTTGCCATCTATGAAGATGATCAAGAGAAAGTGGTCTTTACCAATCCCGTGACACCTGCTGATCTAGACAATCTAGACGGACTGCAATTTTGCCCCATGACCTTTCAAGAGCAAATTCCTAAAGTGTTGGAATTGCGAACTACGATCGTGGGCAAGCGGGTGTTTACTGCCGCGATCGACTCGCAGCGACTGGAGCAAGCCCATTACGACTGGCGACGTAAAGGCATTGCGCTGCTCAAGGATTGGCAATCCTACACATTGCCCCCAGAGATTGAGGAAAAACTACTGCTCCTGATGACTAACTTGGGCTTGAATTACGGAGCTATTGATATTATTCTCACCCCAGATAATCGCTATGTCTTCCTGGAAATCAACCCGGTGGGCGAGTTTTTCTGGCTAGAGCGTTGTCCCGGTTTACCCATTTCGCAGGAGATCGCCAATTTGTTGTTGCGTGGGTCTCATACCAATTCCCCAATCAAATAACCTAGGAGAGTGATTAAAAACGGGGAAAACCTTATATAACCGTAAACTGATTGAATGAGTGACCCATCAGAGCCAATTATCTTTTAGTTGAAAGTTTCGCCCCTCACCCATCCCAGGACAACCATGAGCCAAGCCTGCCATCCCTGATCGTCAATCGCTCCTTTCTCATGGACTTCATTGATACCGAGAAGCTCTGCTGCGCCCTTGGCTTGGTGGAAGTCGAGGATGAACAATGTGGTTTTGTGGCTCTACGACCGGAGCCGATGATTCCCCCAAATGTGACCGATCGCGGCTTCAAGCTTGGACATACCCTGTTCGGAACTAGCAGGTGTGAGGTAATTCACTTTGCCTTTGAGTTTTACGGTTTCAAAACCTTCAATATTCTGATCAACCCCAACAATGCAATTGCCCAAGCGGTCTTGAAGCGAATGATCGAGAGTGGTGATTTCTTCTTCTTTACCATTGATGAATAAACGGGCATTGCGACAGCCTTTCACAGTGCGATCGGAGATGACACCCTGACTGCCTGACACATCTTTGCAATCCTTCAATTGGGGCAATCTGCAAGTCTGTGATGTATGAATCAGATCAAAAGTTGTTTGCTTTTTGGTAGTTATTGGCCTGTAAACTTCTACAAACACATCAGGAGGTGTCGAAAGTGTCCAGAGTTTTACGTTTATTGATTCTTCTTTAGTTGAATTTTAAAACCTTGTCGAGGCATGATTGTACCAGAGAAGTATTTTGTATCAAAGCTAGTATCTGGCTCAAGTTCCAGAGAGTATTGTGAGAGAATAGTCATTAACATAACTTTCGTACAGAATATGGTAAATGCCATCCCAATACACTGCCGAGGGCCAGCACCAAAAGGGAAATAGTGGAAAGGGGAAGGACTACCAGCAAAGCGTTCAGGCATAAATGCATCGGGGTTCTCCCAATATTTAGGATTATGATGTAAAGCCCAACTACTGATAAAAATTTGGGTTTTTTCTGGGATCTTATAGTTTCTAAGGATTGCCACTTTCCCTGGAAGAACTTCTCGAATAAAAAGAGGTACAGCAGGATACAATCTCAATGCTTCTTTAACTACTAGATCGAGATATCTGAGTAGGCTAATGTCTTCTTGATAAATTTCATTATTGTGCTCTGCCAGAAAAAGAGTAATTTCTGATTTCAGTTTTTGCATCGCTTCTGAGTCTTTGGAACATAAAAATAAGACCGCAGCTACTGCTTCTGCTACATTTCTTGTGCCAGCAGTAAAAGTGGTAGATAACTCATCTCGCAATTGTGCTGTTGATAGTGCGGTATCCTGAACTATGGAAGATAACAGATCAACTCCCTTCTCCTTAAAATTCTTTTGGCTTTGATGAATTCGATCCTCAATGAAGTTATTCCATTGTTGACGCTGCAACCAAAACTTTGGATTTAGAGATAAAGGATAGGGTAAAAATTGCTGTCCCCCTCGCTTATCCATTTCCTCCATCATCATTGAGAAAGCATCAAAATATCCACTATTTGTCACTGATCCTAAAATAGTTAGGCCAAAAATCTGAAAAGACAATTTTACAAGTTCACTAAAGAACTCTACAGGTTTAGGTGTAGTACTAGGCTGTAATTGTTCTAGATAATTCTTAGTCGTTTCTCGAATGATAGGCAGAATTTGTTCAAAGTACTTATCAAGTTGGGCTACTGAGAAGGGGTGATTATTGCGCTTGAACTCCCAATCTTTATCATTGCTTAAGAAAAGGCTATCTCCCATCACAGGTTTTGCTGCTTTCCGAGGAGCATTTTTGTAATAGAGATCGCGATCACTCACTAACACTTGTTCAATCAAGGTTGGATCATTAATTAGAATATTGGCTTGATTGAATAACCAAAAGCGCATTATATCGCCATACTCTCTGTTGTATTCATAGAGTTTGATATGAGAGGAAGTACCTACAAAATCTAGAGCATTGCCAAGTAGAAATCTAGGGGTGGGTCCTGGAATCAGGTTCAGATCATTCACCATTTACCTTTATTCTCCAATGAAAAGGCGGTAGTAATTGAATTGAGTCTAAAGTACGACAACCTGTTTGGTAAAGTAGATATTGGCTAGTAACAAAATATAAAAATAGCCCCAAAAGACTACTAGTTGACTGAGAAAAATATGGCAATGCTACTTGCATTTTGTTATTTGTGCAAGCGATAGAAAAATAACAAAGAATAACTAAATATTTAAGCTATTTGGCACCTTTGAGGGTAAGAGAAAAGAGTAAGGTTTAATTCGGGTTTTATTCCGTTTAGTGATCTCTTCCTCTATTTCATTTAATTTTGTCTGAAATTGTTTTAATGCATCCTGAGCGCGTTTATCGACGAAGTCTTCGTCTGGATAGCCTAGACGATTTGGCTGAAAAACAGTGAGAGTCCTCATTAATTCTAGTTGTTTTGCTGCTAATTTTTGTGGGGGGAGAATCTTCATAATTGTGGCTTCATCAATTTCCTGATCCCTACTAGGAGGAGACGCATAGGTCGCTAAGGGCATATTAGGTACAAAGCTCATATAGTCATATTGAGGATAGTTCACAGCACCATGTTGAGGCCCACTAATAAAAATAAGTTGTGTGGCGATCGCTACTAGCTGTTCTTTAGTCTCTAATTTTCCATTGACCACTAATCCCTTGACATTACCTCCTTCTGAAGACATCAGCTTCTGAACCCAATTTCTTAGCTCAGTATCCTCAAGAATCCTTTCTGGAGATGAGTAATAAAGACTCAGATAATCCCTGACGTAAGACTCAATTGCTTCCCACAGTAGCAAGGCATCATCCCGGTAGGGGTAATCGGGCAAAAAATTATCTCCATGTTCATCAAGATCGTTTTTGCCCACCCCGCGCTGGGTTAACTCATTGGGTAAAGCGAAATCGCTGAAGTTATCAAGGTATTCTTTAATGGCTGCTTTGATAACACTAATTGAGGATTCTAGGGTTCCAACTAATAGAGCATCTGCATAGCCTCCAGGACTGATTAGCTGTTCCCGTGCAAGCTCATTAATTGCCAGGGTGAATTGAAAATGAGGTTTTAGCAAAATTGAGAGGGGATGATTAGATGCAAGTTCATTCGCAGTTGCTAAGACAAACGGTTCCAATACTAAATGGGTTCGTCCTAAATGGCTGATAGCCTCATGATAGTTGCCATCTGCCATCTGAGCAAAGATTTTGCCATACACCAGTGCATTCCATCTATTGGTGTATAAATAGGATTTATCTGGGGGTCTGGCTCCTGATTGAGTTGAATAGCAATTGGGAGCAAGTTACCCCGATAATCACCATAGCCGATGGGTTTCCAGCAGTACAGTACTAAGGGAGCAGCTATGGTTTTTGTCCCTTGTTCATAACTTCCTGGAGTTAGTCCCTCAAGTCCCTTGTAATTCGTGATGAAGATTCTGCCCTCTGCAATCGCTTCTGCTAGAGTCTTTCTCGTGAACATGATTTTCTGAAAGATGGCATCTGTGACGGGGAAATTACTAGGCAATGTCCCTACTACACGCTCAATGACCATCGGATTAGCTCCTGCAATTCGCTGACGGGCGAATACAGCATCATCGCGAAATGTTTCTAATACTGAGGGTTTAGGCAGGAGTGGAAACATCTCTTGATAATCTTCAAGAGTATCAAAAGGGTCAAAAGTGTTATCAACGCGGTTTGCCAACGTATTGGCAATTAATGATACCAAGCCTTTATCTCGTTCTAACAAATACTTAAAAGAGAATGTTTCTGAGTGTGGTAATTCTTTAATAAGTAATATCCCAGAAGTTTCGCTGTATTGGTAATCTTCCCGCTGGCGAGCAATCTGCTCGCTTCGTTGCCGTTGTTCTTCAGGAGTATCTTCTTGAGGCAAACTTGGCTGGAGCATGGAATTATTTCTCCGATATCTAATAATTCTTTTGAACGTCGGAACTAACGAATTCAAGCAGATTTTTTATATATTTCGCCCTATATTCATGAGGTGAAATTACATTTTGAACTGTAGCTAATTGCTTAACTTTCTGATCAATATGTATTAGTTCTCTTTAGATCTCTGCTCAGCACGTTATCGAAAACAAGATTCAGCTTAAAGCTTTAACTTTCAAGCTTCTATCTATCTCTCAGCTTGTAATCTTAAAACTATGCCAAATGAGACAAAACTTTATTGATCGCTCATCTGGAGCGGCTGCGATCGGGATACTCAGCCGCTCCAGATGAGCGATCATCATCAGTATCATCAGTTCCGTGTTTAGGGCTTTCGGTAAGTCGTAGTTGTCGCAGGGCATGAAGCGGTAGTTGCGATGGTCTATAACCGACCGGAGGTCATCGCATTGAGCAGTTCTAGCTATTCTACTGGATGAGGCAATTGCAGTGGATGTTGGGACTCGCTCAACTGTTGGTGTGCAGTGAAGTTAGTAGCCTAACCACTGGAGGAGCAAGTGAAAATTAGCACAGATATTTACACAAGGTTATACTTTGGGGAAAGCTAAATGTAAATTAGCTCCTCAAAGCTAGATTCCAACTGAGCAGACCCTAAGCAAATAAAGCCAAATGAAGCGATTGCAGTTAGTTTTTCTGATCTTCTTCTTCCTTTACTTGCTTTATCTTGTTAAATCTTCAGTGGGGATTAATATTTCTCAAAGATATTCTGCTTGGGATATGCTCAAAGTTCCGATCAACTGCAAAACCTACTCAATTTACTGCAACAAAGGCTGAGTCTGACACTACGATCCACCACCCGCCATTGCAACCCCAGGTCTAAGCAACTCTTAATGATCCTGTATGACATTGGCGTGCCATGCCCAGATGATGCTGGTCTCCGAAAAACCATCACATCAAATTGGAAGATATATTTATCAATTGAGCGATTAATCGTAAATTTCACCGTAAATGAGGATATAAGTATCTGATTTATATTTTCGGTGACTGACATGGGAAAAAAGTTTGAACTCAAACAAGCTGCCAATGGTCAATTCCACTTCAATCTGAAGGCGGGTAATGGCCAAGTTATTCTCTCTAGTGAGATGTACAAATCTAAAGCAAGTGCGATCAAGGGCATTGAATCTGTCCAATTGAATGCCCCCCATGACAATCGCTATGATCGTCGGGAATCCAAAAAGCAAGAACCCTATTTTGTCCTTAAAGCAGGCAATGGAGAAGTTATCGGAAAAAGTGAGATGTATTCCTCAACAGCAGCGATGGAAAATGGCATCTCCTCAGTGAAAACCAATGCTCCCGGTGCGCCAACAGAGGATTTGACGGCAGCGGAGAGCTGAAGACTTTTTCATACCAGACCGTTGCCACCAGTGCGATCGCTTTAGCAGATACCTTGGCTACCAGTATCTTGCCTGTGGCATACAGAAGAATAGCCATTGCCTAGACTTTGCTGAGGTTGTTGAGGACTGGGAGGCGCTGGGTGGGAGCTATGAAAATGGTGAGCTAATCACAGATTGGGTTGGCTATCTGACAACAGCGGAGCGATCAGAAATCTTGGAGTTTCATCCATACTTCACTGGAGTCTGCCCCAGGTGTAGTACCAGCTTTGAGAATGAGAGGCCGATCCACTACGATTGTGGGGAATGTGGCTGGATGGACGATTCGGCACTGATCGGCTAAAGCATGATTGCTATAATGCTTTTATAGATTAGGTTATAGAGCAATGAAATGTGTATATTGCGAGAGTGAGCGCGTCGTCAAGAATGGAAAAGACCCAGCCTGTGGGCAAGTTATTCAGACATACCGTTGCAATGAATGCGGACGACGCTTCAACGAGCGTAGCGGAACCCCAATGGCAAGACTGCGAACCGCTCCAGAGGTAAT
>JAAUOM010000127.1 GCA_012034865.1 Acaryochloris sp. CRU_2_0
GGTAAAGCCGAGACTAAAACGGGTCTGAAGGTCTTGACCACGGTATTAGATAAGGTGTATCAAACGGGGCGAAAAGTCACTCAGGAGTTTAAGGAATCAATGGAAATTATTTTTGATGCTTACCTCCCAAAATGGAATTACACGGCTAAACCTCAGAAAGCTGGATTCTAGATCTTATTTAAGCCACAATCCTATGCGTAGTGATCGCAATCATGACGATCGTCGCGCCAGCACTGCATATAATATCTGATGTACTGGAGTGGACGAGTGGAGGCTTTTCTCGTTTCCAATTGCTGATCAACTATCTGGGTTTTCTCCCCATACCATTCCTGATGTTGGGCTTGTATGTACTGCAACGACCAAAGATTGGGTGGATTGGACTGTTGGGCGCGATCCTATACTCAGTGGCGTTTATCTACTTTACACATACAACTCTGTACGCGTTTGAGGAATCAATTCCAGATTACGAGATGTTATGGCAACACCTCGGTGGCGTATATACCTTTCATGGTGGACTAATGTTCGCGGATGGGCTGCTGTTTGGTCTGGCAGCTCTGCGAGCAAATGTCTTGTGGCGCGGTGCTGTCGTTCTCTTTCTGATTGGGATCATCCTCAATCTGGTTCTGAGTCTGTTTCCACTACCAGAGATACTACAAATAGCCGGGAGTACAGTGCGGAATCTGGGATTAATGGGAATGGGAGTTGGGTTGATGCGTTAGCGAAGCTGTCCGTCGGAATCGCTCGATCACAAAGTTAGAGATCGCACCGTTTTAGGGATCATCCTCCGGTATTTCCTGCTTGGCATCAAGAACTAACTGCATGTTTTCAATAACCAATTCTCGAAGATCCTTGGTCAAAGGTAGTATACTCTGCGGGCCAAACGAGCGATTGAAGATTTGCACATCAGGCTGTTTCCCTCTCAGAAAGCCTTGCATAAATCTTACGAGAGCGTAATTAGCGCTATCTAAAAAGGTTGAATTGTTCTCAGGCACCATACAAGCAATCCCTTCTTTTGAAAAAAGGGTACTCACAACTTCAAATTTCTGAGCATCGGGTGTTCTTTGCAACCATGCTTCTAATAAGATTCCATCATCGGCAAAAGCATCAATCTTTGCTGCCTGTAGTGCTTTATAGCCCTCTAATCGATCTTTGACTAATATAATTTGGGCTTGAGGTTGTTTGCGGCGAATAGCTTGTTCATTCGTTGTTCCGGGTAAAGCACCAATTCTTCGACCTTTCAAGGACGCTACATCCCAAAGCTGTGTTCCTCGCCAAATCAGGAGTTGTGTGCCCGTTGTCCCATAACTGACTGTAAAATCAACATCTTGATCACGCTCCCAGGTAAAACTAGTTGCATCACAGACAATATCGACAGCACCATTTCTTAATTTTGGAATCCGATCATCAGGATCAAGCGCAACCAGTTCAAGCTTGACAGGGCGTTTGACGGCTTTTTCAACCTGTTTTTGAATGAGGTTTAACATATCAATGGAATAGCCAGTCAAACGTCCATTTTTATCTTTATAGGCAAAGGGGAACGCATCTTTGCTGGTACCAGCGGTTAAAACTCCTGTTTTAATTACTTTTTCAAGAACTGAGTGAGCGATCGCAGGTGGGGCGAAGGAGAGAGTAAATAATATACCTAACGACACAAGCAAATACTTGTAACACATGATGTCAAAAATAGGAAATTACGGCCTGTATCCTATCACTTACCCTAGCTCAGTAGGTCAGGGTAGATAAACATATTTAAGTCAAGCTTTGTAAAGCTTTCAAACCTTATGCTGGATAAATTTGGGAACCATTGTAGAAACCCTTAACAAAGGAGATACCCTAGCAAGAGCCAGTGAGATTATCACCAGTCAAGAAGCGTAAGGATAATTTTTCCAACAATTTTCTAGAGTAAGACTCTTCACATCCTTTATAATTTTAGTATCAATTGAAGACGGTAAATAAAACAACCTCTTAGTTGCCAAAAGAGATTCATTAATTACTTTCTGATTTTGCAAGACTGTCTATGGGTAAAATTTTTGGCTGTTAAGTGCAAAGAATTAAATATACTAAAATGCTGCTCATTATCTGAAGACTGAGTTGAATTTTCTTTCCGCTCAATTCTACTTAGATCGACCTCATGTGTGATGTGCGAGATCATTTTTATTCCTCTAAAATTGTGCAGCTTTTTGATTTTGATCAACCGACTGTACACGGAGAGATGACCTATGCCAGCACTCAGCCCGCAAGCCCCTCCTGATCGTCTAACCCAGCATCCATCGTCACCACAAGATTCTGCTACTTGCGATCGCCATTACAAGACCCTGGATACCACCCTCAAGCGCAACCACTACCAGCCTGATGCCTTGATTGAGGTGTTACATAAAGCCCAAGAGTCCTTTGGGTATCTAGAGGATGAAGTACTACTGTATATCGCTCGTCAGTTAAAGCAGCCGTTGAGCCGCGTGTACGGTGTGGCCTCCTTTTATCATTTGTTTTCCCTGAAGCCCAGTGGGATTCATAACTGTGTGGTTTGCTTGGGAACAGCCTGCTATGTCAAAGGGGCTCGCCAAATTCTGGATCGCCTTGAGCTTGAACTGGCGATCAAGGTGGGTGAAACGACGTCTGATGGTCAAATTTCCCTGCTGTCGGCCCGGTGTTTAGGGGCTTGTGGACTGGCTCCTGCCGCCGTGTTTGACGGGGAGGTGGGTGGCAAATTAACTGCGGAAGACGCTTTGGCCAGACTACAGGCTCTAACCATCAACGATTGAGATTGAAGTCATTTGAGAGACTGATGGAGATGGGGATGGATATTGTTGAGCTTTACCACATTGCTGAACAGGAGCATGTTTGCCACAAACCCAAGCGCATTCGCTGCTGTAGCGCGGCAGGATGCCAGTCTTCTGGATCAGAGGTGATTAAACAGGCGTTGGTAGACGCGATTGCCACCGCAGGGCTGACCCAGGAAATAGAAGTGTCTAGTGTTGGGTGTCTCCGCTTTTGCGGACATGGCCCTTTGATTGCCACCGACCCCGATGATAAGTTATTTGAACAGGTTACGGTGGCAGATGCCTCTGCCATTGTCGCCTCATTGCAAGGGGAGCCATGCGCAGTGCAGCCCTGTGATCCCCACCAGCCTTTTTTGCAGGACAACTGCCCATTGTGCTGGAAAATAGCGGTCGGATCGATCCTGAACGAATTGAAGCGTACATCGCAATGGGGGGGTATGAGCCGCTCTACCATGCTCTCTACGAGTTGAGCTCAGCAGCAGTTATTGAGGAAATTACCAAAAGTGGGCTGCGAGGTCGGGGCGGGGGTGGTTATCCCACAGGATTAAAATGGGCAACCGTTGCCAAGATGCCGGGAAAACAAAAGTATGTGATCTGCAATGCGGATGAGGGGGATCCTGGTGCCTTTATGGATCGCAGCGTCCTGGAGAGTGACCCCCATCGGGTGCTAGAAGGCATGGCGATCGCAGGGTATGCGATCGGGGCGAATCACGGTTTCATCTACGTCCGAGCCGAATATCCCCTAGCGATTCAGCGGCTGACTAAGGCGATTCAGCAAGCAAAGAAGTACGGCTTGCTGGGCAGTCAAATCTTCGAGTCCGGGTTCGATTTCAAAATTGATATTCGCATTGGGGCGGGCGCTTTTGTTTGCGGCGAAGAAACCGCACTCATTCATTCCATTGAAGGCGGTCGAGGCAACCCGCGCCCCCGTCCACCCTACCCAGCGGAAGTAGGACTCTGGGGCTGCCCCACCCTGATCAATAATGTAGAAACCTACGCCAATATCACGCCCATTATTCGCAAAGGAGCAGAATGGTATAGCAGCATTGGCACGGCAGGGAGTAAGGGCACGAAAGTGTTTGCCCTCACTGGCAAGGTGCAACATACGGGGTTGGTGGAGGTGCCGATGGGCACCACCCTCCGCCAAATTGTTGAAGAAATGGGGGGCGGTGTTGCAGAGGGCCGTGTGAAGGCCGTGCAGACGGGAGGGCCATCGGGGGGCTGTATTCCGGCAGTATTTTTTGATACGCCCGTGGATTACGAATCTTTACAGCAGCTAGGCACCATGATGGGTTCTGGCGGCATGATAGTCATGGACGATGCCACCAGTATGGTTGAAATTGCCCAGTTTTATATGGACTTTTGTCGGGGAGAAAGTTGCGGCAAGTGTGTGCCCTGTCGAGCTGGAACCGTACAACTTCATGAAATGCTCACAAAGATTGTCAATCATCAGGCTACAGAAACAGATATTGAACAAATGGAAGCGCTGTGTCAAATGGTGAAGGAAATGAGTCTCTGTGGCCTGGGGCAATCAGCTCCTAATCCAGTGTTGAGTACCCTGCGTTATTTTAAGGAAGAGTATTTAGCACGATTACGACCGGAAGTTGAGACGTTTGCAACTGCCAAAGATTAATCCCCTTCTAGGGAGATGGATACATCGGTAAGCCATAAATCCTGGAAATAAAGAGGCAGAAACCATGTCAGTCAAAACACTCAAAATAGATGGTAAGGATGTGGCTGCTGAGGAAGGGACAATGCTCCTACAGGCGGCTCAGGACGCAGGGATTCAAATTCCTACCCTCTGCTTTTTAGCAGGGTTGACCCCTGCTGCGGCCTGTCGCATGTGCCTGGTGGAGGTGGAGGGGAGTCATAAGCTGCTGCCTGCCTGTGTGACGGAAGTGGCTGAAGGGATGGTGGTGCAAACCCATACGCCGAAACTGCAAGGATTTCGGCGTATGAACGTGGAGCTGTTGTTTGCAGAAGGCAATCATGTCTGTGCAGTCTGTGTTGCCAATGGCAACTGCGAACTCCAAGATCTGGCGATCGCCCTCGGCATGGATCACTCCCGATTCCCCTATCGCTTCCCGGATCGGCATGTGGATATCTCCCACGACCAGTTTGGCATCGACCACAACCGCTGTGTGCTCTGTACGCGCTGTGTGCGGGTCTGCGACGAAATTGAAGGAGCCCATGTCTGGGATGTGGCTCAGCGGGGCGAGCATTGTTTTATCGTGTCGGGATTGCACCAACCCTGGGGCGAGGTGGATGCCTGTACCTCCTGCGGAAAATGTGTGGATGCCTGTCCCACGGGAGCGATTTTCCGGAAGGGCAGCACGATTGGTGAAAAAGAACGCGATCGCGCCAAGTTGGAATTTTTAGTGACGGCACGGGAGAAGCACCAATGGACAAGATAAGGTTGGCCACCGTTTGGCTTGCAGGCTGTTCAGGCTGTCATATGTCCTTCCTGGATTTGGACGAATGGCTAATCGATTTAGCTCAGCAGGTCGATGTGGTCTATAGCCCTGTCGGCTCAGACATAAAGGACTATCCTGACCCTGTTGATGTGTGTTTGGTCGAAGGGGGTGTTGCCAATGAAGACAACCTGGAATTGTTGCTGAAGGTGCGTCGCCAAACCAAAACGCTGATTTCCTTCGGAGATTGTGCGGTCACCGCCAACGTCCCAGGGATGCGAAATATGTTGGGGGGTGCGGAACCCGTCCTTAAGCGGGGCTATCTGGAACTGGCAGAGCATTCTCCCCAACTGCCCCACGAACCAGGGATTGTACCGGAGTTGTTGCCACAGGTCTTACCTGTACATCAGGTGGTCTCTGTGGAGATTTACATGCCAGGATGTCCGCCCGCCGCCGATCGCATTCGGGCAACCCTCGAACCCTTGCTCAGGGGAGAGCAGCCTGAAATGATTGGACGGGAAATGATTAAGTTTGGCTAGGGGTATAGCGTTCGTAGCGAGGAGCGACATGACGCTTGAGGAGGATGCAGATGTCTCGTACCGTTGTCATTGATCCAGTCACTCGCATTGAGGGGCATGCCAAGATCTCCATCTTCCTTGATGACACTGGAGCAGTGTCCGATGCCCGCTTCCATGTGGTGGAGTACCGGGGATTCGAGAAGTTTTGCGAAGGTCGTCCCTTTACATAAATGGCTGGCATTACTGCTCGGATTTGCGGCATTTGTCCCGTCAGTCACCTCCTAGCTTCCGCGAAAACAGGCGATAAGATTCTTGCCGTGAAGATTCCGCCTGCTGCCGATAAACTGCGACGGATGATGAATTTGGCTCAAATTACGCAATCCCATGCGCTTTCTTTCTTCCATCTCAGCAGTCCTGATTTTCTGCTGGGGTGGGATAGCGATCCGGCAAAGCGCAATGTGTTTGGGCTAATTGAAGCCAATCCCGATCTAGCACGAGCTGGAATTCGCTTACGACAGTTTGGCCAAACGGTGATCGAAAAGCTAGGTACCCGCAAGATCCATGCGGCCTGGATCGTTCCTGGTGGGGTGCGATCGCCCCTCTCGGAAGCAGGACGGCAGTGGATTGTAGAGCGACTTCCAGAGTCCTTCGAGACCGTCCAGCTTGCCCTGGGGTTGTTTAAGCACTTGCTAGACGAACAGTTCCAGGCCGAAATGAATATCTTTGGCGAGTTCCCCACGCTGTATATGGGGTTAGTCAACGGGAACGGCGAGTGGGAGCATTACGATGGCAGCCTCCGATTCACGGATAGCCAGGGGAACATTGTCGTCGATGGCCTCAACGAAGACGACTACCATCGGTTTTTAGGCGAAGCTGTTGAACCTTGGTCGTATCTCAAATTTCCCTACTACCAACCCTTGGGCTATCCCGACGGGATTTATCGGGTCGGACCACTGGCGCGGCTGAATGTGTGCGATCGCATCGGCACAGAAGGGGCAGATCGGGAGTTGCAGGAATTGCGCGATCGCGCTGGAGGGGTAGCAACTTCGTCCTTCCTGTACCACTATGCGCGGCTGATCGAAATTCTCGCCTGTCTGGAAAAAATCCAGGAACTGGTGGACGATCCCGATGTTCTCTCCCCCCGCTGTCGGGCCCAAGGCGGTGTCAACCAGCTCAATGCCGTGGGCGTTAGCGAAGCCCCCCGGGGTACGCTCTTTCACCACTATCAGGTGGATGAAAACGGACTGTTGGAGAAGGTGAATTTGATCATTGCGACCGGACAAAACAACCTGGCTATGAACAAAACCGTGGCTCAGATTGCCAAACACTATATCCACGGCTCCGAAATTCCGGAAGGCTTACTCAACCGCGTGGAGGCCGGCATTCGGTGCTACGACCCCTGCCTGTCCTGCTCCACCCATGCTGCGGGGCAGATGCCCCTGCACCTGCAACTGGTTGCCGCTGATGGCCGCTTGCTGAATGAGGTGTATCGATGAAAACCCTGGTGATTGGCTATGGTCATTCTCTGCGGGGCGATGACGGCGTTGGCCCGCTCGTCGCTGAACAGATTGCGGCATGGAACTTACCGGACGTGCGATCGCTCTGTGTCCATCAACTCACCCCAGAGTTAGCCGCAGAGATGGCTCAGGTTGAGCAAGTCTTGTTCGTCGATGCTTGCCTACCCAATTGTCAACGGCAAAGCCCTCCAATTTTGAAGGAAGGGGTCAGGTGCAAAATCGAACGTCTTTTCCCCGCTACTTTTCCCCATAGCCTGGATCATTCCTGGAGTTCCCATACACTCCTGTACCTCGCCAAAACCCTCTATAACGCCGATCCAATCGCCTATCAAATTCTGATTCCGGCCATGCAATTCGATTATGGTGAACCCCTCTCCGCGATCGCCCGCGCTGGCGCAAGTTGGGTCTTAGGAACACTGGCTTCCGAGGCTTGGTTAAGACGCAATCCAGCCAGGATTTCAGGGAGTGTCTATGGCACTCCCCACCACCCGGAGAGACAACGATGCATGAAGTTAGTTTAATGGAAAATGCACTGGTGATCGCCCTCAACTACGCCGCCCGTGAGCGGGCGAGTCGCATTCACCAAATTGCATTACGAGTAGGGGATCTGTCAGGGGTAGAACCCGATGCCCTACGTTTTGCCTTCGATGTCGTCACTCAAGGGACGATCGCCGAGGATGCCCAACTCAGCATCCAATCTTGTCCAACGGTTTGTTATTGCAACTTCTGTCAAACGCACTTTAGACCCACAGAACTGGGGTATGAGTGCCCAACCTGCCAAACCTGGAGTATGTCTATTGTCCAGGGTAAAGAACTCGAACTTGCATCCTTGGAGGTGTCCTAATGTGTACTGATTGCGGATGTCGTGAAGTGAATGCAATGGTATTTCATCGTACCCATGAACCCCATCCTCACCCTACGCATCAACCCACACCCATACCCATACCCTTGAACTCCATGAGAAACTCCTCTCTAAAAACGAGGGCTTTGCACGCCAAAATCGAACGCTCTTTCAAGATCGGGGTCTACTGGTTCTGAATATCCTTTCTTCGCCAGGATCGGGCAAAACCACCCTCATTGAACGCATGGCTCAGGCGTGTTGTCAGGCTCATCCCGAAATGCTATATGATTATGTCCCTCAGATTGGAGTCATTGTGGGCGATCTGGCGACCGAAAACGATGCCCAGCGGCTGAGGGCAGCGGGCGCAACGGCTGTGCAAATCACCACGGGCACCGCTTGTCACCTAGAAGCGGATATGGTCGCTCATGCAGCATCCCATCTGGATTTAGCCCACCTGAATCTTTTGATCATCGAAAATGTCGGCAATCTCGTCTGTCCGGCGGCCTATGACTTGGGCGAAACTTTGCGTGTTGTGCTGCTATCTGTCACAGAAGGCGAAGACAAGCCTTTGAAATATCCCACCGTTTTTCAGTCGGCGGATGTCGTGATCTTGTCCAAAATCGATATCGCCGAAGCCGTAGGCTTCGATCGAGACATGGCGATCTCCAATGTTCGCCGCAGGGCACCGCAAGCTCAATTGTTTGAAATCTCAGCTCGTACAGGCTTTGGGATGGATACATGGCTGAGCTATCTTCGATCCCGACAGCAGCGCCCATTAGTGGAGGTTGGCCGATGATTCAACCCGCACCCTCCCTACTCATGAATCCGTCCCGGCAACGTCTGCATTTGCGGGTGCAGGGGATGGTTCAGGGTGTCGGGTTCCGCCCTTTTGTCTATACCCTGGCAACAGAGTTAGGGTTAGACGGCTGGGTGAGGAATACGGACAGTGGGGTTGATATAGAGATTGAAGGCAGCCCCTCTCAACTGACCACATTCTTGGAACGGATGGAATGCGATCGCCCTCCCCATGCGCTTTTCGCTGACCTGGAAACAGATTGGCTGGCACCCTGGGGCGATAGCGGCTTTGAGATTCAACCCTCTGCCCTTGATTCCCCCACCAAATCTGCCTGGATTTTGCCTGATCTGGCCACCTGCCCTGCCTGTCTAAGGGAGATCTTCGATCAGCACAATCGGCGGTATCAGTATCCCTTCACCAACTGTACCCACTGTGGGCCGCGCTATAGCATCCTCACGGCGATCCCCTACGATCGTCCCCATACAACTATGCAGGGCTTTCGTCTCTGCGCCGACTGCCAGCAAGAGTACGACAATCCTCAGGATCGACGTTTTCATGCTCAGCCCAATGCCTGTAGCCGCTGTGGTCCGCATCTGGAGCTGTGGGATAACCGGGGGAAGGCACTCTTGCGAAATGCTACTGCCCCTGAGTTGATTACCCTCGCTGCCCATTCCATTCGAAAGGGTAGAATTTTAGCGCTCAAAGGGTTAGGTGGGTTTCATCTGATCGTTGATGCTCGCAATGAAGGAGCGGTACAAGTGCTGCGTGAGCGTAAACATCGCCCTACTAAACCCTTGGCCGTCATGTATCCCAGTCTTGATGCTATCCGTGAGGACTGTATCGTCTCTGCTGTGGAGGCAGAACTGCTCTGCTCCCCCACAGCCCCCATTGTTCTCTTGCATCGGCGGGGAGATCGCTTGGCTGTCTCCCTTGCCCCCCATCAGTGTACCTTGGGCGCTATGTTGCCTTATACACCGCTGCATCATCTGCTGTTGGCTGAATTGAGGTTTCCGGTTGTCGCTACTAGCGGCAATCGATCCCTAGAACCGATCTGCATTGATGATCAAGACGCTCTTAGTGCTCTGGCTGACATCGTTGATGTATTTTTGGTTCATGATCGCCCCATTGCCCGCCCTGTGGATGATTCTGTGGTTCGCATCGTAGCAGAGCGACCGATAGTGCTCAGACGCGCACGGGGCTATGCCCCTCATCTGAGGTCACCCTCCAAAAATCTGCCCTGCATCCTGGCAGTGGGCAGTCATCTCAAAAATACGGTGGCTCTTTCGGTCCAGGGGCACATTCTGGTTAGTCAGCATCTTGGCGATCTCGACCAGGCCCAGACCGTTGAGCGCTTCCAGGACACTATTCATCAGTTCCTAACCCTCTATGCAGCAGAGCCTGTGGCGATCGCCTGTGATACCCATCCTGATTATGCCTCTACTCGCTTTGCCCATGCCTTAGGGCAACAGCGCGGGATTCCGGTGATTCAGGTTCAGCATCACTATGCCCATGTTCTCTCGGGTCTGGTTGATCACACCCTTGACCCGCCAGTGTTGGGCATTGTTTGGGATGGCATGGGCTATGGACTAGATAGATCCCTTTGGGGGGGTGAGTTTCTAACGATCCTTGATCGGACTGGATTTCAGCGCAGGGCGCATCTGCGCTCCTTTCCGCTGCCAGGGGGAGATCGCGCTGCACGGGAACCTCGTCGCGCCGCCTTGGGATTACTGTACGCAGCCTTTGGCGAAGCAGCCTTTAAGTTGGATTGTCCTACCCTACAGGCATTCCCACCCCAAGAATTGAAACTACTTCAGATCATGCTGCGCAATCATGTCAACACACCCAGAACCTCCAGTGTGGGACGCTTGTTTGATGCGATCGCTTCTCTGATCGGGTTGTGCCATCAGCAGACCTTCGCAGGAGAAGCTGCCATGTGGCTTGAGAGTACCCTAGAAGGCATCCCCACGGATGAAGCTTATCCCTACCAATACCAGCAGGATACGGCAGGAACCCTCGTCCTCGATTGGCAGCCAATGCTCACCGCCATCCTCAAAGACCAAGAGCCGATAGGAGTGATCAGCGCCAAGTTTCATAACACGTTGGTGGCAATGATAGGGGCGATCGCCGATCATATGGGTATAGAGCAAGTATTACTAACCGGAGGATGCTTTCAAAATCGCTATCTGCTGGAAGCCGCGATGCAGCAACTCCAAGGCCAAGGATTTATTCCCCACCAGCACCAGCAAATTCCGCCCAATGATGGAGGGATTGCCGTAGGGCAGTTATTAGGTGCTAGCTGGACATTACAACAGAGCAAAGGAGAAGAGGGGCAATGTGTTTAGCTGTTCCTGGACTTATTGTGAGCATTATCGAACCACCGCCCCAGCAAGAAGAGGCCTATCTATTTCGCTCTGGCAAAGTGAGTTTTGGCGGCATTGTCAAGGAAGTAAACCTGGCCTGCGTTCCTGACGCTGTTGTTGGTGATTATGTTGTTGTTCATGTTGGGTTTGCCCTCAGCGTCTTAGATGAGGAGGAGGCTCAACAAACCCTACAAGACCTGCGTCAATTAGGAGTATCTGCATGATGAGAAACTCTACCTTTTTAACCCTGGATGGCAATGAAGCGGTGGCTCGGATCGCCTACCGCCTTAATGAAGTGATTGCGATCTATCCGATCACCCCCTCCTCCCCCATGCTATCCATTACACACAAGTCGGCAGACTGTAGACAGGGCTTAGGTCTTAGAAACAAGTTGTGCTCCTTCGAGTAATGGTGCAATACCCCAATCCCTCTCCAAAGAGTT
>JAAUOM010000254.1 GCA_012034865.1 Acaryochloris sp. CRU_2_0
GGCAACCATCCCGCCTAAGCACCAGCCCGCCAGTAGATAAGGTCCTTCAGGTTGACAGGTTTGAATCGCCTCAACATACAGTTTGGCCATTTCTTCAACCCCCGTGTGTGCAGACTGCCCCACTTGAAAGCCGCTAGCCTCTATGCCATAGAGAGGGCGATCGCGATCTAGATATTGGGATAACTTCAGATAGGCCAGTACTCGTCCTCCCACCCGGATGGATACAGAATAGGGGAGGCTTAGCACCTTGAGGTCGCAGTGGCACCAAGGGAGACCAGGGTTGGTTTTCTAGTTCCTGGCGTAGGATAGCAGCTTGATGTTCCACCGTTGCCTCCTGAAATAAGGTGGCAAGGGGTAAAGTTTTCCCTAACCCCTGTTGGATTTTAGCCATGAGAGACACAGCCAATAGGGAATGCCCTCCCAACTCAAAAAAGTCGTCTTGGATACCCACAGGATGAACATTGAGAATCTCAGCCCAAAGCAAAGCCAAGTCTAATTCCAGGCGATCGCGAGGGGGCTTGAAGGGTCGCTCGGTTTGGATTGTCTGACCTGGTTCTGGTAAGGCACGGCGATCGACTTTGCCATTGGGGGTGAGAGGAAAGCTGTCAAGGAAGACAAAGCTACTAGGAATCAAATACTCTGGCAACTTCTCTTTCAGGAATTGCCGGAGTTCTCCACTGGTAACACTGTGATCTGCAACCCGGACAATATAGGATACTAAACGCTGGTCGTCTGGCTGATCTCCGCGCACTATCACAACTACTTCTTGAATTGCCGGATGGTGAACCAGGGTTGTTTCAATTTCTCCCAGTTCAATTCGCAATCCCCGCAGCTTGACCTGATGATCCAGTCGCCCTAAAAACTCAATCTCTCCATTGGGGCGATATCGAGCCAAGTCCCCCGTTTTATAGAGACGTGCGCCAGTTGCTTGACTGAAAGGATTGGGGATAAACCTTTCCGCCGTTAAATCAGGTTGATTTAAGTATCCGCGAGCTAATCCAATGCCACCAATGTAGAGTTCTCCTGGAACCCCTACCGGCACAGGTCGGAGTCGGGCATCCAAGAGGTAACAGGAGGTGTTAATCAAGGGGGTGCCAATGGCAGGTAGGAGATCGCTGGAGAAACATTCAGCCACCGTCGCACATACTGTAGACTCTGTAGGTCCGTAGGCGTTGAAGAAAGATCGCTGGGGAGACCACCGGCGAATTATGTCTGGTAAACAAGCCTCCCCAGCCACGATGATAGTCTTCAAGTCTGGCAAATCCCCAGAGGGGAGTAGGGCAAGCACGGAAGGAGGAAACGTGACGGTGGTAACGGATTGAGTCTGAAGGAGTTGGAGAAGTTCCGGCCCCGGCAGGAGATCTTCTCGTGGAGCGAGAATCAACGTGCCTCCCGCAAGCAGGGCCATAATGATTTCCCAGACAGAGGCATCAAAACTGAGAGAGGCATACTGGAGAATCCGGCTTTGGGTAGTAATGGGGAAGCACTTTTGCTGAGCGATCGCCAGATTACAGACCCCTTGATGTTCCAGCAGCACGCCTTTGGGTGTACCCGTTGAGCCAGAGGTAAAGATGATGTAGGCCAAATTACGGGGGTTGACCTGTGTGGTTAAGGGTTCTGCTGATGCTTGTGAAATCTCATTCCAGTCGGTATCCAGGCAAAGCACCTGTCCCCAGCAGGCGGGAAGCCCATCCACTAAATGGTTCTGGGTTAATAGTACTGGAGGTTGTACGGTATCGAGAATGAAAGACAATCGCTCAAACGGATAGGACGGATCGAGAGGCACATAAGCCCCCCCCGCTTTCAAGATTCCTAAAACTCCTATGATCATTTCTAGAGATCGATCGACGCAAAGTCCCACGCATATTTCTGGACCAACTCCCAGAGCACTCAGTGTGTGGGCGAGTTGATTGGCTTTGCAATTGAGTTCCTCATAGGTAAGTTGCTGTTCTTGAAAGACTAGAGCGATGGCATGAGGATTCCGGGTAACCTGTTGCTCAAACCACTCGTGAATACACCGCTTCTCTGGCAAGTCCAGGGCTGTATCGTTCCACGCTGTCAGGATTTGAGCCTCCTCGCTAGAGGAGAGCAATGATAAGCTGCCCAAAGGCTGTTCGGGGTCAGTCACCATTCTCTCTAGCAGTGTTTCTAGATGCCCTAATAAAACCAGAGATAGTTTCCTGTGGGAAGCGATCGCATCCATAAGTAATTTGTAACTCAGAGTCCTGTTCAGCCTTGAGAAAGATGGAAAGGGTGAGCGGAATATCCCCCCCTCAGCAGCACTGGCTGCTCGCAAATCTGGAGTGAATCCAAGGCTAAATCTTCAATTTGGGACGCAGAAGGAATAGCCGCCCGATATCCAACGCCATCATCCTGTGAGGAAGTACCCTGGAGCCTGGAGCCATAGCAGGCCAAGACACTATTGAAGAGAGGAGTAGAGTCAGTCCAGTGACTCCAATGACGCACCTGCTGCTCTGAGCAGTAACCATAGTGTTCCAGGGCAGCTTGTTGTTGGCTGATCGTTGCTAGCCAACTCGCAAGCGGGGTGGAATCGGCAGGTATCTTTAACCGTATAGGCAAGCTATGCAGCAAGGGCCCTAACACTCCCCATTTCTGGGAACCCAGCGGATAACCAGGTTGATTCCCATGTCCGGACAGCATCACGCCGAAGACGATATCATCCTCACCGTTATAGCGATGGAGCAACCAGGCCCAGGCTGCCTGGAAGAGGGTTTCTATCCCCAGGTGATGCTTTTGGGCAAGGATGGATAGTTTTTCTATTGTTGCAGTATTCAGTAAGCGTTGCTGTTGGGCATACTGGGGTTTTCCAGGTTCCAGTGCCCCGATTCGTTCAATACCAAGAGAGGAGGAGGCAGTTCGTCCCTGTAAAGTCTGCTCCCAAAATATCTCTGCTTTCTCAAGGTTCTGCTCTCCCAGCCAAACCCCATGATTTTGATAGGGTAGATCAGGAGTGGGTTGCCAGGGTTGTCCTTGGTGTATCCGCTCATAACCCAAAACAGTTCTTGCAAAATAAATTGCAAACTTACCCGATCCAGGATCAAGGGGATGATAAAGGCAGAGAATGTTG
>JAAUOM010000255.1 GCA_012034865.1 Acaryochloris sp. CRU_2_0
CGAACACATCATTCGCCCCGATGGATCTTTAGATCGCATTCGTCGATACATCCACAACAACCCTGCCAAATGGTCAGCCGACCGAGACAATCCCGCTGGGTTACGAATGTAGACCTTAACCATTGATGTTCCTACTGCATTGAATTCCTCACCTGACACAAACAGACTCAACAACATTTGAAATGGGTTCCGACTATGAACAGGCTTAAACAGCACCTTCAACACCACTCTCAGAAGATGAGTCGAAGGAATGGGCTACACCCCGGCTTACTGATTCTGGGAGCTGCTTTAGGACGATTTACCCCTTCCACTGCTACATCCATGAAATCCATTTTCAATCTCTCCAGAATCTCCAATTTGCTAAGAATCAAATGGTTTCTAAGGAGCGCAGACGACTTTTTAATTGGCGTACTGGAGCAGTCCTGTTTGCTTCTGCGACGGTTTTGGGCACAGGTTTAGGGGCAATGACCGCATCCTCAGTACAGGCACAGGTTCGCAGTTACACGCCTCGGTTTAAAGTTCAAGCTAGAGGCCGCACCACAATATTTGGCAATGCGGTTACCACCTGTTCCACCACAATAGCGGGTTCATCGGGGCAGCCGTCTTGCGACACTGCTCGCAATGCCACAGTCACGCCTGCCACCGCCAACAACTTTTATTTTATGGAATACGTTGATATTGATGGCGATGGCTCTACGTTTAACTCTTCCTCCTCCACCTACACATTCCCTACCGCCCATGCTGGCTTCAATATTATTTGGGCAGGGCTTTACTGGACTGGTGATACAAGTGCTGGTGGCTTTAGTGGGAGTGCTGCCCCCAATGCAGCTTTACGGAACCGAATGTCCTTGAAAGTACCCGGTGTAGCAGGTTACCAAACCATTACAGCAAGTCAGGTAGACACGAGTGGGAATCGCTACAGTGCCTTTGCTGACGTCACGACTCTTGTGAAACAGGGTAGTGGGACAGGTGAGTATTTTGGGGCCAATATCCAGACGGGAACAGGAGGAGATCGCTACGGTGGTTGGGTTCTAATTGTCGCATATGCAGATGACACCGAAGTGATGCGCAGCATGACCATCTTTGATGGGTACCAAGCAATTAATAGTGGCAGCCCCCAATCGTTTACGATTAGTGGCTTTTTAACGCCAGAATCTGGCCCTTTTGAAGCTGCAATGGGAGCCTTTAGTAGTGAAGGAGATGTCTTCTATCAACCCGATCAATTTTTAATTAATGGCCAAGTTGTCTCGGATGCCACGAATCCATCTAACAACTTTTTTAATAGTTCTAATTCACTCTATGGACAAGGTATTACAACGGGGACAACAATCACAACACCAGGGGGCAGACGCTAGGCCCCATTACTCGTAATCCTGCCTACCCCAATCTTATGGCCTTAGACATCGATATTGTGGAAGCCCGAAATACCAGCGGCAATGCCATTATTCCGAACGCTGCTACCTCGGCGAATCTACAATTCACGAGTACTGGTGATGTCTACTACCCCACTGCCTTTTTCTTTAGTGTGCAGGTCTATCAGCCTGTACTAGACCAAAATTTCAATAAAACCGTGACCGACGTGAACGGTGGAGATGTCCTGCCTGGAGATATTTTAGAGTACACGATCACCTATCAAAATACAGGGAACGACAGTGCCACTAATGTTGTATTGTCTGATCCGATTCCCACTAATGCAACCTATGAACCTAACTCTTTACGGATCATCACTGATCCGGATCCGCTGTTAACAACACCTGCTACTCCCACAGATGCCCTCAATGATGATCGAGCTGAATTTAACAGCGCCACTAACAGAGTTGTATTTAGATCTGGGGTGGGAGCAAATGCAACCAACGGTGGTGTGGTTGCCTTCGATGATCCCAATGTTCCTGGAGCTGTGAATGATACTGTTACAGTTAAGTTTAGAGTTCGAGTCAATTCAAGTATTTCCAGCTTTCCCACCCCAATTTCTAACCAGGCCACCATTAATTACAATGGGCTATTTTCAGGTCGATCCTTTTCGGGTGTGAGTAACAACCCAGCTACACCTACCTTAAGTGATCCCACCATTGTACAGGTTGTCCAGCCTTCAGCTAATCCCAATTTGTTGCTTGTCAAACGAATTACCCGCATCAATGGCAGCACCACCAACGGCAGTGTTAACCTGGCAGGCTACGATCCGGATGCTGCCTATCCCTACGACGACAATGTGATTGAACCCAGCTTAGCCCCGGACCCACCTACCTACCCCAAGGCAGATACGGATAAGTGGCCAGGAACAACTGGTGCAAGCAGCAGTACCTTTTTGTTAGGGACTAGAAATGGGGGACAAGCCAAACCAGGGGATGAAGTGGAGTACACCATTTACTTCCTCTCGGCGGGAACTAACCCCGCCAACAGCGCCCAAATTTGTGACCGAGTTCCCACCTTCCAGACCTTTGTCCCCAATGCCTTTAGTGCGGATCCAGATGCACCGAGTGGGGGTGTGGGAGCCAGTCGCGGTATTTTAGTGCAATATAATGGCCAAACCCTCAGCTATACCAATGATGCCGATGGAGATACGGCTGCCTTTTATCCACCGGGAACCACCCTTCCTGCGGTCTGTGGTGGCGTCCTCACTGACAACCCAACCGGAGCCGTGGTGGTGAATTTGGGAACAGGAGCAACCAGCAATGGCAGCACCAACTTAGGGGGAACCGTCCCCAATGCCACAGCTCCGGGGACACCAGCAACTTCCTTTGGGTTTGTGCGTTTTCGAGCCAAGGTGAAGTGACATCCTCTCGACACCTATGCTACGCATAGGTCTAGTCTCGTCTTCTATTGCTTGAAGCACGTAGTTAACTTAGATCTTGCAGCATTCTATGATAGATAGCTTGTGAGCTTTCTTTAATTAAAGATAACCATGACTCAGTCTTATCAAATTACATTGCTGCCCGGTGATGGCATTGGTTCTGAAATAATGGCGGTGGCAGTCGATATCCTCAAAGTGGTGAGTCAACACCAAGATTTGAACTTTGAGTTTAAGGAAGCCTTGATCGGTGGAGCCGCCCTAGATGCCGTCGGTGATC
>JAAUOM010000256.1 GCA_012034865.1 Acaryochloris sp. CRU_2_0
TCAAACGATGCTGAATCAGGGCGATCGATTGCTGGTTGTGGGCGAACCTAATGAGCTGGCTGCCTTTAGCGAACTGGCAAAAGGTGCGGCTGCGATTCCGACCAATAATGCATCGTGTCAGTGGCTGTTGGTTCCCGAAACCAGCCCTGTGGTTGGTAAAACCTTAAAGGATCTCCATATTCGCCGCCAGTTTGGGGTTTTGGTGCAGGCAATTCGGCGCGAGGGGAAGTTCATCAGTTTTCCGGATGGTCGGAGTGACCTCCAAGTCGGCGATCGGTTGCTGCTATGCGGTGGGTTGTATTCGCTCAATCAAACCTGTAAGTGGATCGCGCCTGCTCAAGCGCCTTCTGTTCTGGAGGTCTCCGATTTTGATGGGGAAAAGGCAAAAGTAGGCGTTGGCGAGGCAGGACAAGAGTCAAGTATGCCTCACGGTTGAAGGCGCTGATGCTTTGCCAACGTGATTTGATTATTGATGCAACGCGATTCTGAGGATCACTCAAAATCGCGCCCCTGAGAACTGATTGTGGGTGCAGGTTGGCAACCAGAGCATCTGCCGAAAGTGCTGGCACAGCGTTGTGCTTATCTCAATGAGGAACTCAATCTTACTATATTTATTCTCTCAAAAAGGTGAGGCACTCCCTTGAACAGGAGCGACGCAAACTTGATTACGCCCCCTATCTTTGGCTTGGTAGAGTCCCAGATCGGCACGCTCAAATAACAGATGTAGAGGCTCAGGCGGTTGGTGTAGTGCAATGCCGAATGAAGCAGTTACCCCACCCACGGTGGGAATGGGGTGACTAGCCACTTGACATCGAAGACGCTCAGCCAAGCGTATCAGCCCTTTCAACTCTTCGTCTACCACTACAATTAGGAATTCTTCACCTCCCCAACGCATCAAGATATCTTGCTTACGCAAATGAGTTTGCAAGCATTTCGCTATCAATTGAATCACGCGATCGCCCACCCAAATGCCCATGCCTATCATTCACCTGCTTAAAATGGTCAATATCACACAAAATCAAACCAACGGTCTGATCCATTTGTCCCATGAAACCTTGGAGGATTTGCTCCCCTGCCTGTCGATTATAAATCCCTGTCAAGGCATCCCGCTCAGAGGCTTCCTTAAGGGAAAATCGTTCATGATCAAATTGGCGAATGGTGTCCTGCAATCGCGAATATAACGAAATCAGACCGATATTCATCCCCATAGCAGGTAGAAGAGCCACCATCAGGTCTAGTCCGCGAGGAGTGGCTAGCTCTTGAGGGTGCCACAGAAGGTAAAAGACAATTGGACCCGCCATTATCGCCCATAGGCTAAGCGTGACGTGGAGAAAGGCATAGGGATTGAGGAAGACAATTGTGTAACTAGTCAGCAAAAAAATACCGGGAGCCAATGGAGGCAAAATATCAATTAGTCGCTGGCGAGGGTCTAGGATCGCTGTGAGCAGGAAGTAATACTCCGGCAAGACAATAATTGTCAAGCTCCAAGCCAACAGAATATGAATGATGCGTTGACTCGATTGGGGATATCTTGAGAGATAGACTAGCAGCCCAGCACAAACGATCGCCGTCAGGGGAGGAATCACCTGGGAGATTGGAGGAGTTTGTGGATTCATCCCATGGAGCACCATCATCAATGCACCACCAACCCCCATCACCGCCAATATGAGGCGAATCGCTTGGAGCTTGAGCATATTGATTGGATTGGCCGTCAGTGGAATCATGGCCGATGATTGTGAGTTTCATCACCATCATTCCCCAAATGCATGAACTGTCGCAAGCTAAAGCTGGATTTGCCAGGGTTTACTGTCCTCTTACCCTCATTCCTGAAGAGTCCCAATCGTCGAATAGTGTGAGTGGGGGAGATCGCCAAAACATAAGGGCTAACAAATCAAATGCACCAGAATTTAGGGGCGATCGCTGGGTACAACAGGTTACAAAATTCCGGTGATTTGAGTCGTTGTTAGCCTGAACTTTTCTGTATTAGTATTTTTCTCTTAAACTTCTCATATTGGTAATAAATTATCGATCTATTTTGAATCCTATGGAAAGAATCAGGGTTTTATTGTTTATTGTTATCTTCGGCTTTTAAGGTAGATGTTGAGGAAAAAACTCATGTTAATCATGATGTTCTTGAAGCTTATATTGAATCGATCTATCTGACAATAAAGCTTAGACGCTCTCTATCAAAGTTTGAAGATATTTTTATTTTAAGCTAAAAATTTGAGCGAAATGGCTGATTGACTGACAAAACTCCTAGAATCCTTGATTCTTGCCTAGTTTGAACAGCGTGAAACCCAACCTACCCAAAAGATTTGTCAGTCAACCAGCCCCCGTCACCCCTTCCAATTCTTCATCGGTCAAATCATACAGCTTTCTTAGCTTTTCCAACTTCTCCGAATCAGGTTGCCAGAAGCCGCGCCCATGGGCTTCCAGCATTCTGCCCACAATATTGCGAAAGGCTTCTGGATTGGCTTGGCGCAGTTTTTCTGCCATCTCTGCATCGAGGGCATAGGTATCGGCTGCCTGGTCATAGACCCACCCTTCTTGGAAATCCACAGTGCCGCCCCAACCGATGAGCGCTGTCATGCGTTGGGAGATTTCGTAAGCACCGCCAGATCCTTGAGCGGCCATTGCCTCAGCCCATTAGGATTGAGCAATTTGGTGCGATATTCCATGCGCAGGAGGTCTTCCAAGTTGCGGGGGGTGGTGTCTTTGGAGAAGCTTTCCACAAAACTGGCGGTTACCTTCTTGCCCCGTTGCTGTTCAGCAGCCTTTTTCAAGCCGCCCGTGTTGGCGTAATACTCCTGGATATCAGTGAGACCGTATTCTACGGAGTCAATTTCCTGGACGATGCGATCGCAGCTTTTCAGCAAAGTTTGCAACACTTCGGGCCGGGACTGTCCTTTATCCTGCCTGCCGAAGCTGAAGGCATTACGCCCCTGCCAGGTTTGGGCCAGTTCGTCGCTGGATTCCCAATTCGAGGCGACGACCTGATCATTGACGAGCGAGCCAAAGTCCCCAGCCGGATTGGAGAACAGA
>JAAUOM010000257.1 GCA_012034865.1 Acaryochloris sp. CRU_2_0
TGGGCTTGCCCAACGGCAGCTTGGGCCTGCTTCACCGTCGTGCGGGATTGAGCTAGACCGGCTTGCGCTTGACTGATACGGGCCTGAATCACCGACAAGCGGGTATTCGCTTCATCTAGACGAGATTGACTCACCGCCCCTTCTCGCCTCAGCATGGCCATCCGTTTTGATGGAGTTGGGCATCTGCGAGTTCAGCTTGCGCTTCAGTTAGTTGGGCTTGCGCCTCTTGGACACGGGCTTGAGCCTGACTTTTTTGAGCTTGGGCGGTCAGATGAGCCGATTGGGCAATACTGACCGCTGATTGGGCTTGGGGAATGGCCGCAGTGGCTTGCTGCTGTTGGGCTTGGATATCGCGGACATCGATTTCAGCGATCCGTTGTCCCGCTTGAACCACATCACCTTCACGTACCGTCAGTTGTCGAATTTGGCCCATGACTCGACTGGTGAGGGTGACGATTTCAGCCGATTCAACGGTGCCCGTGAGGGTCCGGTTTGCGGCTATGGGTTGCTGAGTTGCGATCGCAGTCTTCACCGCCACCGGTGTAACGACAGCAACGCTAGGTGTCCCCTGTGAGAGATGCCTACTGAATAGCCACCCAACTGCGCCACCTGATATAGCCAAGAGCAAGACCAGAGATCCCCAGCGTTGGAGCGGTGGAAATTCAGGTCGCTCCTTGATCAGTGACTCTGTTTTGGTAGAGGGAATATCCATCACTGTTGCTCAATAATCTCCATGAGAGAGTTGTCCGGTACCAGAGGTGTCTCTGCCTGCTTCAGAGACTTTTGAGCCCTGAGACAGAGGCTGAGAACCTCCGGTGCGACGATGCGGTAGTAATGCCATACGCCCTTTTTACGGCAGGCCACCACGCCGGTATCTTTCATCATCCGTAGATGTTTGGAGGCATTGGCCTGATGTAACCCCGTTCGTTGGCAAATGTCTTGAACACTTCTTTCCTGGTCGCAAAGGGCTGCGAGGATCTGTAAGCGTGCAGGTTCACCCAAGATTCTGAAATGCTGTGCCAGTTGCTCCACATCATGAGGATAAAAATCCATGACCGTTGCCTCCTTTCATTGGCTTAGCAGGCTTTCAGTGACTCAGGACGTCCTTGGGGATGGGGTGAGGTTCAGTCGGAGGAATGGTCTCTAGCAAGGATAAGCCCATAGCCCGTAGCCCCAAACGCTCAAACCAAGGGACGGCAGACCCCCAGCGCATTTTGGCTAGGAAGTACTGCTCGAAGGCAGTTTTCATCCAACTCACCCAACGACCGCCTAGGGTAATGGCTCGGCGTCGCTTACCCGTTTCTGGATCGGGTAAAACGGGGTCTGCCAAAAAGAGCAATCCCGTATCCCCAAAATCAGCGAAGCAGATGGCTTCCAAGGTAGGCGAGACGGGCTGAGCAGAGATGGCACCCAGTTCCAAGGCAATGTTACGAGCCACAGCCATGCCCATTGCTTCCACCATTTGCCCGGTCTTTGGCACACCAATGGGGATAGGCGTTACCTCTGGTGGGGCCAGTTGCGTGACCACGCCTGCACTATAGACTGAAGGGAAAGTGGGATGTTGATAGGTGGGCAAAACCGGGATTAAACCTTTGGCATCTCCCAAACCCTCTGCCTCACGGACAAAGCGGGGACCCCGGAAGGGAGGGAGCAGCATGGAATAGCGGAAGGGTAACTGATGACCATCCGCCAAGATAATGTCTTGAGAAGTGATGCGAGTGATGGCTGTATTCTCCAGCACCTCAACCCCTCGATCCGCCATTAACTTGGTCACCAGTTGACTAGAATTGGCCATGCCACCAATGCCCAAATGCCCCGCATAAGGTTCTGGCGTCACAAAGGTGATGGGAACCTGGTCTCGCAACCCCCGCTGGCGGAGGATAAAATCAGCCAACAAAGCAAACTCATAGGCGGGACCAAAACAGCTTGCTCCCGGAACCGCGCCCACAACCAAGGGGCCCGGATTCTGTAAAAAATTCTGCCAAGTGTCGCGGGCCATTAAGGCATGGTGAGGATTGCAGACTGATTGGGTATATCCATTATCGGGTCCCAATCCTGATATAACATCTAAGGCTAACTCCGCCCCCGTGGCAATGACGATGTAGTCATATTCAAGGACTTGAGCGTTGGTATGGACTTCTTGAGTGTAGGGATTGAGTTGGATCACTGCTTCAGGCAACCACTCAATGCCTCGTTTAGTCACCAACTCACCCACCTCTAGCTGCACCTTCTCCAGGTGAGTCAAGCCTAGACCGACCCAAGGTAGGGAGGGAAGAAACGTAAACATGGGTGTATTAGAAAGAAGCGTGATTTTATGCTGGCGGGGTAACAGATGCCTCAACTCATAAGCAGTCGGCAGTCCGGCCAATCCAGCCCCAATGATGACAATATGAGCCATATATTTAAAGTCCTCCCGCAAGGATGGGTCTCAAAAAACTTTAAGTCACAGGTATAAACAAGCTATGACCTGCTGAAGATCTAAAAGCTGAAATCGATATACTGATTGGCTTTAGGAGCATTGATCCAACACAGTTCTGGGGTCGCAAGTGGCACTTGCGATGAGATGTGACCTTAATTCCTTTAAATTAAGTCGAATCTTAAGTTAATTAATAGTATATAACTAATTAGCAATATAGTCAACATACTTAATTCTTCCTTAGACCCCTAATCTCAGTGCCATTTATATTCAGATATGAGTGCACTGGTCGAATACTTGCTGGGATCGATGCTGACTTAGATAGAGCTAGTGCCAATACTGGACGGTGTTATTTTTCTAGATTAGTTCTCTTCTTTTGTTTTCTGTCGAAAGGTAGATTTATCTTAATAATTAAATAGCTATGTTGTTAACCAACTGTGATTCAGGCACAGAATTAGCCTTTTTTTCAGACAACACCCCAATACTAGAGTGCTGCAATTCGGCTGATTGGCAGGGAGACTGAGATATAAAACAATGGCTCAACTCCACAACTTCTAAGTCCAGCAGACCAGATCTAGCGCTGCCAAAGACACCTCTCAAGCCTCTGTTCGACGC
>JAAUOM010000258.1 GCA_012034865.1 Acaryochloris sp. CRU_2_0
TGCGTAGGATGTCTTCTTTGAAGCCCAGGCGGTCTACAAATTTTCTGACACTCGTCTCTTCAGAATGCCCGACTAGAATATTGTCGAAATTGTCTAAAAATTTTGACCGCAATAGGGTGAATTCCAGAGTGAATCGAGTTCCGTTGCAATGAAAATGCCATTAACCCCTTTCTTGCGACCTTCGGGGAAGATACGAGCAAACTTCGAGGCAAAGGCGTCCATTGGCAGCAGGGTAGATCCTTCATCCATCCCTGCTACACAGCGCGGGTATTTGCTGGCCATCCGGTCCATGAAGGCCAGGGCTGCGAGGGCATAGACCAGCCCTTCTTTGGATCCGGTTTTGACATTGGTCAAGCCCAGAACAAGAAACAGCACGTTGGGGTCAAAGCTGGTTTGGGCATTAATCCGCTTACCCCAAGGCTGAGAGAGTACCCCCAGGATTTGAGAGCGAATCATGCCAATCGCTTGCCGTTCATTGTCACTGGGTTCAAATTGACCCATATTCTCAATGCCCGCAATCGCATACAGATCAATCTCACCCTCTAGATACCGATTTGACCAGTCGATATAGGATCTGAGATAGTCGCTGAGGATGGGGTCATGGAGATTGTCGCCCCAGTCCCGCAGAAAGTCTTGATAGGACAGAGACAGCAGGTTTGTTAAATCGTCCTTGAGCGGGTGGGTGGGGTTATCTCCTACGACTAATGCCAAGAGAGTATCGAGATGGGTCTCAACTAAGGTGTCAATTTCCCATTTGTTGCGGCCTAAGCCATACCGACCCAGGATATTGAAGTTTTGCTTCTTGATGTCATGGTAGGCACAGCTCACGCCTTTGGCCTGCCATTGCTCAATGGCTGGGGTGTAGGTGCTAGGAGCCACTTCTTCTGTCGATTGATCTGCTAAGGGGGGAGAGTCTAAGAGGATGCCGGGGGTCTGCGTGGCAATGCAGCGAACGGGAATCTCCAACGCTTTTAGGGATTTTCCCCCACCACTTTTCGCGGCAATGAACGTATGGTTTTTCTGGCCGACAAAATCAATAAAATACTGGGCGGGGATACCTGCGCCTACATAGCCAATCCCTTGCCGATCTAGAGTCTGAGGTTGAGTAAAAGGAAGGGTCGGAATTGCCTGGGGAATCATATACTCTAGTCGTCGATTAATCGGCTTGAAGCACATCGTCTCCCAGGCATAGGGCTGAATATCAATCCAGCGATATTCAATCGAGTCTTGCACCAATTCGCAGTTGTTCAGGCCAATCCGACCCATCACTTGCTGCACCGCCAGCTTAAGCTGTTCACGGCTGTCTCGATACACCCAGATCAAGGTGGCCGTGGACAGGGTTTGCTCACCAGCCCGGAACAGGCGTCGTGCCTCAACTAGGTCGTCGATATCCTCCATCGCATTCACGTCTTGCGTTTGCTTCTCCACCGCCCGGTTAGAGCGTTTGGTCCGGTTGGTAATTCCCCGGTCCATCAACCCTTTCTTGGCAATGGGATCCACTGCTTCTACCTCGGTGACAAACTGTACATCTGAGATGCCTTGCAGCCATCGATAGGTGGTTTGCAGATGCCCAAGGGCGTGAGAGCCATCCAGGTCGGCGTAGCCTTCCATCTGAGTTAGCCGAATACAGGCGGCGAATTTGTTTTTCAGGGGCAACCAGGCATCATTGCGATAAAACACGGGAACTGATTGAATCCCTTCTTGCTTGAATAGCTCACCGAGGATGTGGTGAGGCACGAGCGGTTGAGGGCCGTCTGGAGTCTCAATCATCTCCTGATGCTCAAACAAGCCTTGATCTGTGAGCCGCACATACTTAGGACACCGATCTACGGGGGTCTCATGCAGTTGGGCAAAGTCACGACAATAGAGTTCATGCACACTCAGGGGACGAGCTTTGAGTCCCATCCCCTCTTGAAACGCCCGCATCACTGGACGACAGCAGGAGTCATAGGCAAACTCCATTGCTTGAATGAACAACTCTTGGTGGGTATGATCGCCCGTCCAGCGCTCGATATAAGGCGCTGCCCGTGCTGCCCACCGATCTTTCCAGTCTTGGGGGATAAAGTTTTCTTGGCCAATCAGGGAGCGCACACGGGCATAGACTCGGAGTGTGGGCGCAACGAGTTCCCCTTGCCGCTCTGCGCTGGTGGCCCATTGCCCCCGACTTTTGATGATCTCTACTGTCAATTCATCCTGTTCCGCCCGCTCTAATAATCGCTTCTGTTGCAGAATCTGAGCGGAGCCATCGGCGGGCACGTCCCAAATGAATTTGAGCTTCAAGTTGGGAATGTTCTTAAAGGTTTTATTGATGGCACGGATGGCGGCCATACAGTCAGAGTGAGTCATACAGGGGGAAAACCCGATCACCTCAAAGGCATACACGAAGTAACACAGGGACCCATAGCCTGGATTGAGGGCGTAGAAACCAATATCAGCGCGGTTCAGCTCGTAGGAAGCATAGAAGCGCAGGTGCCGGAATACTCGCTCCATGCTGTATCTCCGCTGTTTCTCTTCTTGACCCGCGACGACATAATCATCCCCTTCAAATAGAGCAACGGGTAGACCATCTGCTGCGGTGCCTTGCAAGGGGGTTTCGCTGTAGTAGGTGCGAGTAGACTTGAGTTTTTCCCACTCCCGGCCAAAATCATGACCGCCCCAAATAATGAACGTGACGGAAGACGACAAAAAACACAGTGATGGCGAATCTCAATAGAAGGAAGGCCATCCACACAAAGATGGCGAGGGCGAGACCTGATAGGATGACGACCGTTTGCTCAAAAGAAATGGGCGAAAGCTGTAAGCTGCCCACACAGCGGTTGACTGTCCCGTGATAGAGGGTCGCATTATCAAGTTCTTTCTGTTCGAGTGTGGTCACACCAATCCTCCTGTTAAATGACGCCTGATGAATTTGAATTCCCGCTAATAGATGAACCCAGGAAAGTGACACCGATAATCATCCAGACCACCATCACGCCTGTAATCCAGCCCACAAAAGGAGCAAACGCTTTCTTGATCGGGGTTTGGTTGCC
>JAAUOM010000259.1 GCA_012034865.1 Acaryochloris sp. CRU_2_0
GTTATACCGAACTGTCGGCAGAATGCTTCTCAGATTCTGGAATGATTGAAAATAATGGCTTTCAAGCAGATAAGACAGGGGTCTCGCTTGGCCTACTGGCAAAATTGTTCCGTTGCTATTGGAAGGCCATCTTTGGATCGTGTGGGAGGGTTGTTGAGAATAGGGGAGGGTTGTTGAGAATGTGAGGGTTTTATTGTAATGTAGTGTACCGCAGTGTCTTGTAATAGGTTGTAGTGTGTGTCTATTGATTACATTGTTTTGATATATGTCCGAATAGCCCGTTCTAAAATTTTTGTCCTCATTTGATTAGGCCATGACTTATAGAAATCTAATAAGACTGAGTTGACTCGTATAGAAGTTTGCTTCTTTTCACTCGGTTCGTCTGGCTCGGATAATTCCATGCCTTCTTTATAGGCTTGCAGGGCTGCTCGGACTACATCGGCTACTGAGGTATACGTGAAATCATTGGCTGTATGTGCTGCTGAAATCATATTTTGTAGTGTAGTGTACAGCAGTGTACTGTATCTAATCGTAATGGAGTGTGTGAAAGTGTCCTCGCTGCTTGCATTTACAGATAGAGCCTCTTTCTCTTGCAAATTTGCTGGTGCACTTTGCTGCTTCTTTCTCTTTGCGGTTAAGTCCATGCTTTCAGCTCTCCAATGCCTTCAGTATTTGTCTGAATAAAGATTCAGTCTCCATCTTGGTGTTGGCATCGAGCTTGCCATCAAAGAAATTCTTGTCTGATCCATTTAATAGAGGAGGATATACTGCTTTACGCTCTGTCAGTCCAGGTAATCGGACTCCTCGGCCTTCTTCTTTTAGAATCTGGTCTAATTCACTAAAGCCTGCCTCCTGTTCCTTTGTACGAGAGAGCATATTGGGAATGAACATTACTCTCTCTTGTAGAGAATCCTTTAGGGACAGGAACCAACCCACCACTACCTCTAGATCTGCCACATGAGGTTTGAATGGAACTAGGATCGCGTCGGCATTGCGGATGTATTTGATTAAACTTGAACCGCTGGTCCCGGCAGTATCGACTACGGTGAAGGTTGCTGCTTCTGAACCAATGACGCGACCCACAGCTTCACACTTATCGAGCCATGTTTTGGTTGATTGGTTAGGGTCTGCATCTACCACCTTTACTGTACGGTTTGGTAGGTAAGCCACTCCACCAGAAGAGCTGTGATTGTAGATTTTCCTACGCCACCTTTATCGCCTGTAACCGCGATGAGATATTGATCGGTCATTGCTTACCTTGCTAGTTTCTTTTGTCATGCATTGAACTGTAGTGTAGTGTATCGCAGTGTAATTAAAAGTTAAATTCAATGTTGTCTGCTTATTGGTCAGTCTTACGATGGAAATGCTATTGACTGCCTTGGTAGACGGAGCGCAATTCTTTGAGGGTTTCTACTTGTTTGATGCCGTCTTGAACCCTTCTCAGATCTTCTAAACGCCCAATCTGCTTGATTTCAGGGAGTAGTTGTAAGCCTTCCTGCCCGAACTTTAGTTCTAGCCCGAATTCAATTGCTTCTAGAAGTCCTTCTACTAAGCCTTCCTGTCGTCCTTCTTGACGCCCTTCTTGTCGTCCTTCCTGACGACCCTCTTCCTTAGCCATTCGTTCAATACTGGTGACGTAAGGCATCTGCTTCTCCCTTTCATAGCGCTCTAAATCTTGTCGAAAGCTAGTTTGTAGAGCCTCTGGTAACGAGATCAGCCAATCGATGAACAGAAATAAGTTCAGAACATCCTGGCGCTCGTATCCTTTCTCGTAGAGCCTTCGAGTGAGCCTCAGCTTCCATTCTTTCCTTAAGGACTGGTTTTTCTTGGTCTCCTGGGCCTTGAGGTGGGCCATCACCACAGTAGCAAAGGGATTAGAGCTATCCTCCATTGATTGCCATTGTTTCCCATAGTCTAGCAACTTAACAATGGGGAATCGCACAACTCGACTGAATCCCCATTGCTCGAATCGGTACTCATTGGGTCGCCAGCTCTTGCGTTCATCTGCCAGCACCGCCAGACTGACCACCGGCAGATCATAGCGATCCTCTATTCGATAATTGTATCGCTCCATCCGTCGAGCAAAATTGGCATCAGGTTGGCCTTGCACCTCGATGTGTACGAGGATGAGGGATTCCTGACCTCCCAGTTCCCAGACTTTGACCAGTTTGTCAGCAAAGCGCTTGCCCAATTCTGCATCTCGAACGATCTGCTGCAGCTCCTGGTCGAGAAATTCGTAGCTCCGTGCCCAATCGATATCCGCGTGAATGTCAGGAAAGAAGAACAGCAGAAAATTGCTGAAGTAGTCTTCTATCGCCTGCTTCCAGGGTGAATCGTATTCTGCCCGTAATTCCGTCATGCCTGTTCTGGGCCACTCTTCTGTTTCAGCAGTCTGTCAGCTCCAGATGGCAGCGTCAACCCGCAATTACAGCCCTCTGGTGAATAGTTGTGGCTGAGACTTCTCTAAACCGAGATTGAAGCGTAGTATAAGTTATTAAGCCTTAAAGCTTGATTTTGTTTGGAGGAGAGATCGTTTAACCCCCAGACCCCAAAAAACCCAGCTACGGAAATAGCCAGGTCATCGGGGCAAAAAACACAAAGTTCTTTAGCGAGTATTCGCGGGATCTAACTGAAAGCTTTGGTCGGCAGGAAGTTAGGAACCCATAATGTCGTTTGTCTATCTTAAGGTGTTTCTGTCCAAGCTGACAAGCATTCTTTAAGAGAGCTTAACGCCATCTATCGAACTCGCTCCCACCCATCGCCAGGAGTAGTGATAGAAATGACCGTATTTGCCATGATCACCGATGAGCATGACCTCATCCTGATGCAGCTTACCCCCGCCGCTCGTTCCCTGTACCAGTGGCTTCTACGCCGCCGCCCCGCCGGACAGATCCAGGACTTCGACCTTGAAGAATTCCAAGCCTTCAGCAGCAAAAGCCGCAAGCGCCCCTACTGTACCCGTCAGATCCGCAACGCCCTCAATTCCCTCATAGATTGCGGTCTA
>JAAUOM010000128.1 GCA_012034865.1 Acaryochloris sp. CRU_2_0
GGCAAGACCAGCGTAATGCCCAAAAACCACGGTTAATTGGCGCTTCTCAAGCACCAATGCACGGGGTAAATTAAAGCATTTATATCCCACTCTAGAACCAGGCAAAATTTAGTTGGTACACTACTAGGAGCCTTGCTCAGAAATAACATGTCAGTTACGCAATGGCATTCACGGAGGAGCAGCCAAATGATTGCTCTCTCCAATGATGAGGCAAGTCTCTAAGTCTACTGTTCGCAAGGTGTAATCCTCTATATTTATGGATGATTGTGGTTAACTTCGCATCTTCTCACCTAATTCTAGAGCGTCAGTTAGGGCAGGAGTGTAAACAGGCAAGCTATAATTTTTGCGAAGCCATCACAATGACGTTACCCCATGACTAACCCTTTAATTCGTGCATTTTTCTTGGGTAGAGCCACTGCCGAAGTGTTGTATGAAGAGCTTGAACATCAACTCACAGATACCCTCAGCAATGTGGGCAAGTTTGATGCTGAACAACGAGAAAAGCTCCGCCAATTTACCAACCAGGTCATGGAAAGAGCGGATATGGAGGCGGCTCATCAGCCGCAAACTTATGCTGCGCCAACCGGTGGTTCATCTGCTGCGACATCCCCTGATTTACAAGAAACCATTGATGAATTACGGGCAGAAATTGCCCAACTCCGTTCAGCTCTGCAAAATTATCGCAGCCATTCTGGTTAGTTCTTGTGTCAGTTCCACCCTCTGAGTTGGCTCCCTTACCACAAAATCGCCAAGCCTATCGCTGGAATAGAGAAAATTATTCTCGCCGTCGTCGTTTTCTAGATATTTGGGCCTTTGTTTTACAACTGCTCCTTTCGCGTTGGTGGATGGGCAAAGCTTGGAGTTACTGGGGAGGGATAACCGAGGCCAAACGTTCTGCCAGACGCAGAAAGCAAGCCCTATGGATTCGGGAAACCCTCTTAGATCTCGGTCCTACCTTCATTAAGGTGGGGCAGTTGTTTTCTACACGCGCCGATCTGTTCCCCGCAGAATATGTGGAGGAACTGGCAAAACTGCAAGATCGAGTGCCCGCCTTTAGCTACGAACAGGTTGAGCGGATTATTGAGCAAGATTTTGGTCGAACCATTCCAGAGTTGTTTTGTAGTTTTGACCCCATTCCCCTGGCGGCGGCGAGCTTAGGACAAGTCCATCGCGCCCAACTGCAATCGGGGAAGGAGGTGGTTGTCAAAATTCAAAGACCGGGTCTTAAGCAGCTATTTGCTATTGATCTGAGGATATTAAAGGGCATTACCCATTATTTTCAAAACCATCCTAAGTGGGGACCAGGGCGAGATTGGTTAGGGATCTATGCAGAATGTTGCAAGATCTTGTACGAGGAGATCGATTATCTGAATGAAGGCCGCAATGCCGATCAGTTTCGTCGTAACTTTCGTGAACAAGATTGGGTGTATGTTCCTCGTGTGTTTTGGCGCTATGCCTCTCCTAGAGTATTGACCTTGGAGTATGTACCGGGGATTAAAATCAGTCATTATGATGCCATTGATGCGGCAGGTATTGATCGCAAGCGGCTTGCTCAACTGAGTGCAAAAGCTTATCTCTATCAATTGTTGACGGATGGCTTTTTCCACGCCGATCCGCATCCTGGCAACTTGGCGGTGAGTTCCAATGGTCAGTTAATTTTTTATGACTTTGGTATGATGGGGCGCATTACACCCCTCACCCGCGAGAAATTACTGACAACGTTTTTTGGGTTTGCCCAAAAGGATGCCAATCAAGTGATGGCCTCCTTGATCGATCTAGGGGCGCTTTTGCCAGTTGAAGATATGGGACCCATCCGCCGCTCGATCCAATATATGTTAGATAATTTCATGGGTCAGCCTTTTGACAAACAGTCCGTTGCCCAAATTGGGGATGATCTGTTTGAGATTGCCTACGATCAGCCTTTTCGCTTCCCCGCCACATTCACTTTTGTAATGCGGGCTTTTTCTACTTTAGAAGGGGTGGGTCGCGGACTTGATCCTCAGTTTAATTTTATGGAGGTTGCAGAACCTTTTGCAGCAGAGCTTATGACAAATGGTGGTTTTTCTGGGAAGCCGCGGGGGGATCTGTTGGGGGAGTTAGGGCGGCAAGCTGCCCAAGTCAGTAACACTGCCTTTAGCTTACCCCGGCGGATGGAAGATACTCTCGATAAGTTAGAGCAGGGGGATCTGCGGTTGCGGGTGCGCTCGGCAGAAACCGATCGCATTCTCCGACGGCTGAATCTCACCCATATGGGAACCAATTATGCGTTGTTAATTGGGATGTTTACGTTGTCTGCGACGATTTTGTTGGTCAACAAGTATGTTTGGCTAGCTGCGATCGCAGCCTTTCTCGCCGTTGTGATCAGCCTAGTATTCTTGCGCCTTTTATTAAGAATTAAGCGCTATGACAGTTTTGAGCGAATGTTGTAGCATTCTAGAGTCGATCACACCAGTACCCTTTGCTTTTCAGCTACACTATGGGCGTGTCTGAAACCTTTGTATAATTTTCTTGATAGAAGTTAAGGGTGATCATCACATTAGAGGAACAATTGGATCGTTGATATTCATATGAAACGTCTGTTTGCAGGTCTTAGCGATCAGGGATTAGTCCGCAAGGCAAATCAGGACTCTTACCGCATCGATGAGCCAGAAGGTCGATTTTTTATTGTGGCGGATGGGATGGGGGGTCATGCAGGCGGTGAAGAAGCAAGCCGTATTGCTGCCGAAACTATCCGAGAGTTTTTGCTGGAAAACTGGGACGCTGCGCTCCAACCTGATGATATGCTTGAAAAAGCCCTGCTCAAGGCGAATCAGGCCATTATCAACAACCAAAGAGCGTATCCTGAACGTGCCGACATGGGAACCACTGTTGTGGTAGTGATGTTCCCAGATGAAGGTCAACCCTGGTGTGCCCACATCGGCGATTCCCGTCTGTATCGATGGCGTCATGCTCAATTAGATCAAATTACCGAAGATCACACTTGGATTTCCCAAGCGGTCAAATCGGGTCTACTCACGACAGAGCAAGCTCGACGCCATCCTTGGCGTCATGTTTTGGCTCAATGCTTAGGCAGAGAAGAACTCGAAGAAATTGGCATTCAACCGTTAGAGGTGCAAGCAGGCGATCGCTTATTACTTTGCAGCGATGGCTTAACCGAAGAATTGGCCGATGAACAAATTGCGCCTTTTTTCCAGCCCGATCAAACCTGTGAAACCGTCGTCACTGCCTTGGTGGAAGCGGCCAAAGAAGAAGGCGGACAAGATAACATTACTGTTGTCCTTGTCTCCTTGGGCGATGGGGAATCAGAAAACGAGGATAGACCTACTGAGGACGATGACCCCACAGATGGAACTGAGGAAGAATAGCGAACCTACCGACTGGTATAAATATTTCGCTGTCGCAGTTGTTGGATAAAAAAGTCTTCCAAAGATTGCCGTTGTAATTTCATTTCGATCAGGGTTCCCTCCATTTGGATAAGCTTAGACACAAACTCTTGGGGATCGCCTTGGAGTTGCCCATGCCATTGTCCCGCTTGCTCTTCATAGTCTTTGAGTAAACCGGTAAGGGCTTCGGAACAGCCGCCGTGGCCTTTGACTTGATAGTGCTGGGTTTGGCTACCTAAAAGTTGATCTAGGGTGCCCTCACAGATCAATTGCCCTTGGGCAAGGATGGCGATGCGATCGCAAATCACTTCCACATCCGCTAGAATATGGCTGTTAAAAAAGACCGTTTTGCCCTTTTCTTTGAGAGACAAAATAATCTCCCGCATCTGATACCGACCTATCGGATCTAAGCCAGACATCGGCTCATCTAAAAATACAAGCTGAGGATCATTAATCAGGGCTTGGGCCATCCCTACTCGTTGCAACATCCCCTTAGAATAGCGGCGCATTTGCTTTTTCTGGGCTGTTTTGCGATCTAATCCCACCAAATCCAACAGTTCTGGAATTCTCCTTTTTTGAACGCTGTTGGGAATCTGGAAAATCCCGGCGGCAAACTTGAGAAATTCCCAGCCCGTTAAATAATCATAGAAATAGGCATTTTCCGGTAAGTAGCCAATCTGCTCTTTGGCAGTGCGATCGCCCAAAGGCCGACCCAAGACAAACCCGCGACCCACCGTGGGTTTAGCAATGCCTAACAAGAGTTTGAGTAGGGTGGTTTTACCCGCACCATTGGGTCCTAACAGACCAAAGGTTTCTCCCGGCATCACCTGCACACTACAGTCTTGCAAGGAGGTGATGGTTTTGTTCAGCCAAAACCCAGTGCGATAAGTTTTCTGAAGACTAAAGGTTTGCACGATGGGTTGCTGCTCAGACTGCTCAGGGGGCTGAGGACTGCTCATGGATGGCATCACGTCGTGTTCTGAACTCATAGCTTACGTCAATGGAGAAAAACAATTAGCCTTCGTATCCGGCGGCTACACAACATTAAATTCTCCCCTTATCTTGCCCTGGTTTGGCTAAACTCTTAAACCCAACTGGGAACCTATCACTCCAACCTTGGATTGCAAGACACAACGTTGTGACCTTCAGCGAATTAGTAACGTCTGTGCTGCTCAGCCGATCGGTCTTCCCCATCAGGAAAACAATAAAAACAGGGACTGAAACACCCCAATCACCATACCCAACACCCCGCCCAAAACCACGATCGCCTGGAGTTCTGTCTTGACGATGCCTTGAATGGCAGCTTCTAAATCTTCGGGCGCTGTGCGTTTGACCCGATCAGTAATCACCTGATCGAGATTTAAGATCGGGATGACCTTCGTCACGATCATCTCCAGATCCCGCTCCAAATAGCGCTCTAGAATGAGGGCCAGATCTTCACTGACGATGGCCAAAGAGCTGGCGACGACCTCGGAGGTGCGTAAGCGATTGACAATCAAGGTTGCGGTCTCATCCCAATCCAGAGAACTCCCCAAATTTTGGAGGACGGTAATGCCTTTGTTTTGGGTGTAGCTGCGTACACTTTCGCGGAATTGTTGACGCAACTGGCGAACGGTTCGCACGGGCAGATTTTGCAAGGATAAGCTGGCGAGCCATTCCACAAAACGTTGACGAATCCCCAGAGAAACCAATAGCTCCGCCAAAATCGTGTTACAAGCTAATTTCTCTTCAATACAAAAGGTGCGTAAACGCACGAGGGCATTTTGAGCACCCATGACATTGGCCACTAACCAATAAGTGCCGCTGGTTTTGGTGCGGAGATCCTGATCCAAAATGGCAATATTGCGATCGGTGAGAAAATCAATCAAGAGCAAGCGCAGGGTATCGGGGGGCACAACTACGTTAATAATCCAGGTGGCCAATTGCTGGGCTTGCTCATCGCTCAGTTGTAAATCCAGTAAGACTTGATCAAAGATTTGGTCTAATTGCTCTTGCAGAAAATCTTCCCGTCTCGCCAAAGCCACAATAATCCGGGGCAAGGATTGGTCAGCAAAGTCCCGGAGAATATTGGCTAAAATCTTGGTCGTTCTTTGGTCTTGATCAGATTTGACTTGATCTAAGGCCAGTTGCAATAACCACAAAATAGCTCCTTGCATCCGCTCAGTTTGCAAAAGACGTTGGGCAACCGCTTGCAACTCTTCTGGGGTCAACAGAGAGGTCATGATCGCATCAGAAATGCGTTGGGCTAAGCGCTCTTGGTTGCGTGGGATCAATCCAGGGGTAAAGGGTAAGCGGCGATCGCCCACTTTAATAGCTCGATAGGGCTTAAACAACATAGCAATAGCCAGGTCATTAGTGAAATAGCCAATGATGCCCCCTGTCAGGGGAGGAACAATAAAAACACTTAGAGTAGACCAGTCCAATCCCTTCGCCTCAAGCATGGTCAAAATGTGTGCTGTCAACAAAAGCTCAACCTCTCTCAATCTAGACACAATCCTGATACAACTACAAAGCTAAGGTAGGTATGTTATTGGCTATATAGTCAACTCGGAAGCATAAATTTTGAGATTTTGCCTGATAACTTTTAAAGAATGTAGATATTCGCAATTAAACCTAGCATTATGCAAATACATTCTCTATCCACAAAGGCTAGCCTTTTGAGCTTAGGAAGCAAGAACCCTTATTGAAAGTTGTTGACTTGATGAATGCCCTCAATGCACCCAAAATCACTCATATTTGCTGGATTCTATGGCTGATTGCATTTATGGGGTTGCCAAACAATAAGGCTGTTGCTCAAGTACCACTAACTGTAGATTTTTCTTTGAGTGACCTATCATCTCAACTTTCTGTGAGTGCTGAACAATCTGTGACTCCTGAACAATTGCTTCAACAAGCTGAAAGACTGTTCACGAAGGATTTCCCAGTAATAAATTTTCCAAATAATCTAAATATTACTCAAACACCCATCATTTGGCTGAGTTGCAAGGGCGGATCACAGGCCAATAATGTTTTGATCATTCACCGTTCTGTGATCTCCTATAACTTTGAGAGCATGGAAGGGAACATTTTTCCCTAGATTTTCCCCCTCCCCTGTAGCCCATACTCCTAAAGCGGGTGCTATCATGGTAAAGCCAAATTTTGTGCGGATGTGGCGGAATTGGTAGACGCGCTAGATTTAGGTTCTAGTACTGCAAAGTGTGAAGGTTCAAGTCCTTTCATCCGCATTATTGCCCTTGAGTGTTTCTTATTGCATGGATACGGTGTACACACAAACCTTGGAAAACCCAAAAGACTTTGCACCGTAATTGTTTACGGCGGCTTTACTTACCACATTGCTGTTTGCAAATTCTCTACCTCTTGAAAATGAGCATCGCGTGTTACCAGGATCAGATTATGCTGTAGTGCAAGAGCTGCAATCCAGACGTCATTCTCAGGCAACGGACGACCTTTGAGCCTCAACTGGTTCTTGACCTCGCCGTATTGCCTAGCAGTTTCAGCATCACACCCAAGTACTATGCTGCCAACAACTAGCTCGTCAACTCTTGCTAAATTTGCTCCAACTCGCCCTGATTTCCTGGCACCGTAGCACAACTCACCGATGACAATATTGGGGATGAAAACTTCGTTGGCTTGAGCAAGATTGCTTTTGACGATCGCTTCATCTGCAAAGAGCGCAATGATGATGTTGGTGTCGAGCAAATACCTACCACTCACCGACATCTACTCGTTCACAATCTTGCTTGATCGCCTCACGCATTAACTGGAGATCGTCAGGAGGAATTGAACCTGCAAAACGCAACAATTGTTGTCCTGGGGTACCTCGCAGTTCAGCTCTTACCAATGCTCGAACAAATTCAAGTACCTGCCATTGCAATTGCTGTGGCATAACCTTTAATTGTTCAACTACCTCGTCAATGATAGGAATGTTCATATCTGCCCTCCTTTCCACCATCCTACATTGCCTATTCAGGGCGTGGTAAGAATGTCTTCATCCCTCATACCGAAGACGGTAAAGGCTCAATACATCCTGGTTCATTGTGCGTGGGTCGGTTGACGGCAGTACTCACAGGATAGGCGGCCATCGCCTCAGCAGAGTAGGGCTGCAAGAGGGGCTGCAAAACTTCAGGCGTAGTGATGTCAGGATCTAGCCACAGATCATAATCTTGGGGCTGAAGAATTACGGGCATCCGGTGATGAATCGGTTGCAGCAGCGTATTGGCTGAAGTGGTCAAAATGGTAAAGGTTTTAAGAAGCGATCCCGTTGGCGGTTGCCACTGTTCCCACAGCCCCGCAAAGGCAAAGGGCTGATAATCTTGTAAATGGAAGTAAAAAGGCTGTTTCCCTGTCTGCAAGGTTTGCCACTCATAAAAGCCATCCGCCAACACCAAACACCGTCGCCGCCGAAACGCCGTGTGAAAGGCTGGTTTCTCAGCGATCGTCTCGGCACGGGCATTGATCAAACGCGCACCCAACTTCCTATCCTTTGCCCAGGACGGCACTAAGCCCCAGGTTAACCATTCAAGCTGTCGTTTTTCTTGGACAGGCGTTTTGAGGAGGGTTGCTGCCAATTGAGACGGGGCAATGTTGTAGGATGGTTCTAGGATCGGGATCTGAGCCAGTTGAAAGACTGCGGCAATTGTTTTGGCAGATTGGGTTTGGGTGAAGCGGCCACACATGACAATAGCTGGATGCCATCAATAACTTCATATCCTTAAATTTTAAGGGATTCCGTTAAGTTAGACTAAGAGAATCTGCTAAAATGCTTAAAGATTCTATAAGATTGCCACATGGGATCCACTCGCGCACGAATTGCCATTGACGCTATGGGGGGCGACCATGCCCCAGACGAAGTTGTTGCTGGTGCTCTAAGAGCCCAAGCAGAGCTAGATGCTGATATTCTCCTAGTCGGAGATCCTGATCGCATCCAGACTTCGATTAAAAATCATTCCGAATCCGTTCCCGTTGAAATCATCCCTGCCGAAGGGATGATTGAGATGCATGAAGAACCGATCAGCGCCCTCCGTCGTAAACGGAAAGCCTCGATTAACGTAGCCATGGATTTGGTTAAAAAGCAGCAGGCCGATGCGGTTGTCTCTGCTGGGCATTCCGGTGCAGCCATGGCGGCTGCTCTCCTGAAATTGGGACGGATCCCAGGGATTGATCGGCCAGCAATTGGGGCTGTGTTCCCGACGATTATTGCTGGGAAGCCCGTTCTGGTACTTGATGTTGGGGCCAATGTCGATTGTCGGCCTAATTTCTTAGACCAATTTGCCACAATGGGGACAATCTATAGCCAGTATGTGCTAGGCACAGAAGCCCCCAATGTGGGTTTACTCAATATTGGCGAAGAATCTTGTAAAGGCAATGAGGTGGCGATCCAAACCTATCAAAAGTTAGAGAACAATCCTCATATTGACTTCATTGGCAATGCCGAAGGTCGAGATGTTTTATCGGGTCGTTTTGACGTTATTGTTTGTGATGGATTTACGGGGAACGTCTTGCTGAAGTTTGCCGAAGCCGTAGGTGAAGTTGCCTTGCAAATCCTCCGCGAAGAACTCCCTAGAGGCATCCACGGCAAAGTGGGCACAGGCATCTTAAAGCCCAATTTACGCCGCATTAAGCAGCGCATGGATCATGCTGAGCATGGTGGGGGGCTACTCTTAGGGGTTGCTGGGGTGTGCATTATCAGCCATGGCAGTTCCCAAGCACCCTCTATTTTTAATGCCATTCGCTTGGCGAAAGAAGCTGCCGATCATCAGGTGTCCGAGCGGATTCAGTCTTGCTATCAACAGACAGTCACAGCCGCTGCTAATGGAGAATAATTGTGGAGGATAGGGCCACTGGTATGGCAGTGACGGGAAGCGGTTCAGCATCTCCACGTGCCTCCCTTGATAATCATGGCCTCAGTCAAGTTGTGGAGACCTCGGATGAGTGGATTGCCACCCGCACCGGGATTCGGTCTCGGCATTTGGCCAACCCCCAAGAGTCTTTGTCGCAATTGGGTGCGATCGCAGCCCGTAACGCCCTTTCCATGGCCCAGGTAGACGCCACAGATATTGATTTAATTTTGCTAGCAACCTCTACTCCTGATGATTTATTCGGGAGTGCCTGTCAGATTCAGGCTGAAATTGGGGCTAAACATGCAGTTGCCTTTGACTTGACTGCTGCCTGTTCTGGGTTTGTATTCGGCATGGTTACCGCCGCTCAATTTATTCGCACGGGTACTTATCGCAATGTGCTGCTGATTGGAGCTGATGTACTCTCACGATGGCTGGATTGGACAGATCGCCGCTCCTGTGTCTTGTTTGGAGATGGGGCTGGGGCCGTGGTTTTGCAAGCGAATGAGTGCGATCGCCTATTAGGCTTCGCCCTCCACAGCGATGGTACCTTAAATAGCTGCCTCAATCTTTCCTACCAAAACCAACCCCAACCCCTAACTGGTGAGATCACGGTGAGTCAAGGCACCTATCAACCCGTCTCTATGAATGGCAAGGAAGTCTATCGCTTTGCGGTCAATCGTGTCCCCGAAGTGATTGAAAAAGCCTTATTCCAAGCTAATCTCCAAACTGAAGACATCGATTGGCTGCTGTTACATCAAGCCAATCAACGCATCCTCGACGCAGTAGCTAAACGCTTGCAGATTCCTGCCCAAAAAGTGATTAGTAATATGGCCAAGTACGGGAATACCTCTGCTGCTTCTATTCCTATCGCCCTAGATGAGAAGATTCGCCAAGGCCATATTAAACCGGGTGATACAATTGCGGCCTCTGGCTTTGGTGCAGGTTTAAGTTGGGGAGCCGCTATTTTTCAATGGCATCGGTAAGCGATCAAGGTTTCCCCCTTACCAAGGGGGAATTAAGGGGGGTAGTGCAAAGTTTTTCCTACCCAATCATCACTTGTGTGTACACCGTAGCCTTAGCAACGGGGACAGCGACAGCCGGGGGTTGCATTGGGTAATCTTTCCTGTCCCAGTAGTCAGTTAACCTAGAGCATCATTTCTATGTTGAAAGTATTTCTGTCTGGTTTGCCCTGGCTGGCGCTCTGCGCGACGACGGCGCTGCCTCCTCGCACCCTAGCCGCCCCCTCACCTTTACCCCCAGAACCAGGGACTCGGACCAACTCCCTGGCACAAGCCATCCCTGACCCAGAGCCAGCCCAACCTGCCCAGCAAATCACTGTGCGCGTCCTCACCCCCACCCACCAAGGCAGTGGCACCCTCCTTGGTAAACAGGGCAATCGCTATTTAGTCCTGGCTACCCTCGCCAACTATCACCAAAGCAAAACAGGTAATATTGTCGAGGTGCCCAAGGGCAATGCTGCCCCAGAGATTTGGATTCAACAGGGGAACCCATTGCGTCAGTTAGGCCGCCACCCAGAAGCGATCATCGCCTTGCAGGAATCCACTCGCAGACAGCCAAACTATACGCCCGCTTTGGGGAGTCTGGCAGCTAGTCAGCGTGAGGTACAGCAAGCTTTGGAGGCATTGGCAGCGATCAACAAGGCGATTCAGCAACAGCCGAACAATGCCGATCTGTACAATGAGAAATTTCTCATTTTGAGGAATCTAGAGCGTCATCAAGAAGCGTTAGCAGCGATTAACCAAGCCTTGAAGCGATCAGAACAAGCCGGGTTCTACTACAACCGGGGGCTTACTTACAATGCCTTAAAGCAATACCCTCAAGCCCTTGCAGATTACAACAAAGCCATTGCCCTCAATCCTAAAGATGCAGAAGCCTACTTCAACCGGGGGCTTACCTACTTCTATGACTTAAAGCAATACCCC
>JAAUOM010000129.1 GCA_012034865.1 Acaryochloris sp. CRU_2_0
TACCACTCGCCCTTGCACTAACTGCCGTGCCCGCCATTGTCCAGGCACAGACCAGCGACCCAATCATTGAAATCTCGGCTAACCACGGCCATATCTTTACTCTGGAGAATTCCCAGGCTCGGATCGTGAAAGCATGGCCTGGAGCCTTTGAAGCATTTGACTTTGGGGAACACCCCAATATTCCCCAAGCCAAGTTCATCTTTGTCAAACTCAAGCCTGGAGCTAAATTGGACAGCACCACGCTCACCTTGATTATTGACGAGGGCGGCAAGGAAATCACGAAAAATTATATTCTTAAGCGAGTTAACGGCATACCCACTCAGACAACCACCTTAATTGGAAACCAGCCAATTATCGCCACCCAGCCTAAGCCCACTACCCTCACGCCACCCTCTAACTCAACTCTCCAAACAAAACAACCACAGGAAGAACCCGAAAAACTCAAGGTTTCCAAAGAGTTTAGGGGCTTCTCAGGTGGCGCATCTAAGGTTGTTGCCAGTAAACCCGAAAAGCCCAAAGAAATTGTTCAGCCCAAGTCTAACCGGGAAGAAAAGGACACCTCGAAGGCTGAAGACCCTGAGCAAACTGAGCTAAAGCTGCAAGCGAAGGCCAAGCTTGAAAAGGGAAACCGCAACCAAAAGGAGTTAAAGCCACTAGCCAAAGTCAAACAACAACCGCCAGCGAAGCCACTTTCACTGACCCGCCCCTCCAAAGCCACAACTCAAGAAAAGACAGAGAAGTCACTGATTGAGCGTTCGAGCCTCAATCAGTATGCGGTTGCTAGCTACCTGCTCAAAGGGCTGTATCGAGCAGAAAACCTCAAACAAATCAGCCACAAGAAGCCCCAATTTTGGCAAGCCCAATCAACCGCAAGGTTACTGCGTCGAGGACTCACGATCCAACAAGCTTTAAGAAAGACGGGTCTATCGCCCACAACATTTGACAATCTCTTAGGGCATGGGGGGGTTGGCAAGTGATTAAGCCCTTGCTCATGATCCCATTACTGGCTCAGCTCAACGTCGCTCCATCGATTGGGGATGGCAATGTCGCTCCTGCTATTGGGGAAGCTCCCCCGCCCGCTGAACCAGAGTCTCAGTCTGAGTCTGTAGCAGTTCAAGCTCCACCTCAGCCTGTTATAGAGACTTCTGAGCCTTCGCCAGCACCCGTAAATATTCCAGTCCCAGAGCCATCAGCAGAGGATTCTGTGGATCTTACTCCCCCACTAGAGCAACCCGTACCCCCCGCCTCAGAGGAGAACAATCAATCGTGGGGGGAAGTTCCTCCACCACCCTTGGAGAAACCAGTTTATGAGCCATTCAAGCCCCAAACGCCACCATACCCGCAAGGGCAAACACCACGGCCAATGCATGAGGGCGATTTACAACGCCCTCCCACGCAAGAAAGAACAGCCTCGCCGCGATCAGCGGTGGCGTACCGACAACAAACCCTACCGATTCAACCCGTTCCCTCATTTACAACTGAAGCGATCGGTTACCCGTTAACTTCGCGCTACGCCGTCACCAGTCCTTTTGGTTGGCGACAACACCCCGTTAGCGGCAACTCTAGCTTTCATGCTGGAGTTGACTTGGCCGCACCCCACGGCACCCCCACCCTGGCCATGCTCAGTGGCCGGGTGATCCACGCCAACTGGGAAGGGGGGTACGGCAACTCGGTTGTGATTGAACACCCTGGCACAGGCTTAAAGACGCGCTACGCCCATCTCTCGCGGATCCATGTCCAGGTAGGGCAGTGGATCGACAAGGGTGGGCATGTCGGGGACAGCGGGGCGACGGGGCTAGTGACTGGCCCTCACGCTCATATTGAGATCATGGTCAATGGCCAGCATGTTGACCCTCAGCAATATCTAGCTCAGTCCAACCGCCAAGCAGCTCTGTGGAAGCGATTTCATGTGTGGGCAGGGTAAACGTTTGTTATTTGAATCTAAAGGTTAGCCAACAGTTATGAAGAATTTACTTTCAAGCCAAAATACTCCTTCTTCCTTGACTCTTGTAGCTTTCGGGCTAGTCCTAATTCCTCAATTTGGACTCTACTCAAAAATTGAGATCCTTAAGCAAGTTAGTCCTTGGCCGTATCTTGTGTGAATTCCGGAATTCACATCTTGCTCAGTTCAGCTATCAAAGCGCTTCTATGGAAGGGTTTGATGGCTGGTTTGGGTAAGTTTGTCCTTTTAATTTTGAGGTTAGTGCCATGAACGTTCGTGATCTATATTCAATGCCCATCAAAAGCATGGACCAAATTCAAGAGAATGTGAGCCAAGACCGTAAACGTGTTCTCAGCCGCGATCTCCCTGTGAATGCCACGTTGCTTGCTCTTTCCGTGCCGATTCATATCAAAGCCAGGACCGCTAATTTGACGGATCAAACGGTCGAAAGTGGGGTAATTGTGATTGCTTCTGCCTTCTTCATGCTTGTTTTTGCGCTGAGTACGCTGGTCCTTGCTGTAGCGCTCTGGTCCTCGCGTCCTAACGCCCAACAAGAGAAGTAAAACAGGAGAACGGCCATCGTGAAAAACGAATTAAACCTTTCCAATCGCCGCATCAAACGCCTTACAGCAGCCTGCTTCTATATGTCCGTTGTTTCCGCACTAACGATTCTCTTGAACATTGACAAGGACAATCTACCTTGGATCGCCATCAAAAGTGTTTTGGTTTTGGCGACAGTCTACCTCGTCTACCTTCGCAAGTCTGCCATCAGAGCAAAACGAGCAGACCCCTAATCTTTTCAAATAACCCAGCAAAAATATAAAGGATTTCCCCATGCAACCCACAGAATCTGTCTTAGCGTCTGAATTACGGAAATTTCTAAACGAGTACAGATACTTATTCGTCCTCTTAGTTGGATTAACTGTTGCCTTTATCGCTGAGCCGACGTTAGCTCAGTGTGTAGGCTGGATGTGTGGACCTAAGACTGCCATCACCAACAACGCAGTCATCAATGGCAATGGTGCGGCAGGTGTGTTTATCGAATTTATTTTATTGCGATTCAAGTCCTGATCCTTCTGGGGCTGGGAGCCTTAGCGGTGACGTTCTTTTACAAGATGGACCGCGATGAGAATTACGTTAAGCCTTTAATTGGCTTACTTGTAGCGCTCCTATTGATCTTCGGCTCCAACTATGTCGCTGGCTTCGTGGTTGGAGATAGCAGTACTGCTGGTGCGAATACGAGAGGTCAATCCAACCCTAGCGGCAGCGTTGACGCTTTTAATTGAGGAATATCATGTCCGACGATCGCATTACCTATACCTCAGTCCTAGACAAAAAGCCAGCTATCTGGAAAATCCCACAGAACACCTTTATTGTGGGAGCAATTGTAGGCATTTGCTTATTGATCCTATATATGATGTTGGCGGCAATTCGATTGGCCCCACCTTGGTGGATACCGGGTGCAATCTGGTTGTCAGTCTGTGCTGTCTACTGGGCCTTACTCGAAGATCAGCCCTGGAAAATCCAAGGACAGCTTCATAAGCGAAAGCCCAGAGAGAACAAACACTCAACCGCTGTTAAGCGACCTGTCGATACGCTCAAGCCCAAGCTGAAAACCAGACGAGTGGGTCCTAAGTCCACGAAGCGCAAAGTCAAGCCTGCTGAGGAGGATATTGACCTTGCAGCTATTGTAGACTTTCAGATCGACGGTCATGCGGTCGGAGCATATCTGCTGCAACGAAAGAATCGGTTGCAGGTCGTTTGGTGCTTCAAGTCTGGAGGTATTCCCTCCACCACGACCAAAGTCCAGGCACGGGTGATTACCGAACGTATCCAGGAAGGGTTACGGGATCTGAGGATGCGTGAACCTCTAACGATTCACATGGGTTCGTTCTCTGATTGCTCAGACCGGGTGGCTGAACTCAACCGCCAGGGCGAAGAAGCCCCCCTAAAAGAATCAACCTTCTTGTTGTCGTGGATGCGCAAGCGGGTTAAAGCATTGAAGCGACTGGGCCGTTACAATCCCAAATTTTTGCGCTTTTATATCGCTCATGAGATGGGTTCTTTTGGTCGCCATGAGGATTGGTTTTCGGGTCTGGTGCAAGCGGCGGAGGATAAGTACCAAGAACTTAGAGGAGCCCGAACGCCTCTTAAGGACCGCTTGCACATGCTGCTGATAGAAGCATTTGAGGACTCGTTCTATCAAAACCAGAATCTGTTCATCAAATGCGGAATCCCCGCTCATACCGCCTCAGCAGAGCAGGTCTGGGAATGGGCGTATCGTCGCTTCAATAATGACGATACCCCGCCCATTCCCCAGGTGATCACCGTGACGCGAGAGGGCTTGCAGGCCAAGCAATACAACAAGCGCTCTATCGCTTCAGTACTATTCAAAAAATGCCCGGACTATGGCACTTCCTGCGTCTGGATCCCCGGTCGGCAAGTATTTGCGGGAGGGGTTGTCCTGGATGATCGGCCAAATCGAACCTATGATGCCGTCGAAGGGCGATTAGATCAACTCTTAGATGCCTCTTCTCCTATCCTGGGGGACAAAAATCAAAAGACAGGCAATACAACCCTGCATGATTTGGAGATTGTGGTCACGTTCACTGCTGAACATCAAAAAGACGTTCTGCAAGATTCTCAAAAAAGAACAGGCCAGTCGAATCAGTCGTTGGTGATGACTGAGAGCAGCAAACGCCTCGACGGTGGAGCTATCTATAACACCAAGCAATCGCTAGCTGCTGAGATGAAGCTTCGAGATGGCGATCAGACCATCCGTGTTGGTTGGATGGCGATCGCTTATCGCCCCACGAAGCGAACGCTAGAACGAGCGCTAGAGAATATTGCTGCTCTACCCATCTTCTCAGGGGGCAAAGTCGAGCGGGAAACGGGGTATTTCGATTCACTGTTTCTAGAGTCCTTGCCCTTGACAATGGAATCCTTGCTCTCAGGGGATCCAACAAAATTCACGGAGCGCTTTGATCGCCGGATTCGAGAAACGACAAAGGCCGTTGTTGGCTTAATGCCTCTAATCTTGGATAGTCGGCCTGATCAACACGGCGTTGAATTTATTACCCGCAGTGGTTCACCGATGCTGGTTGATCCGATGGGAAGATTCCCCCACAACCACATGATCGTTGTTGCCCGGACGAGAGCGGGCAAGTCAGTTGTGGTTCAGCAATTTGCCTGCAACGTCTTGGTTCGCCCCAACACTCAGACAATTATCATTGACGCTGGCCGTGAAGATGGCTCTGGCTCCTTTGATGAATTCACAGACTTTATGGATTGCTCCCACTTCAAGGCTGGGCAGGACTCGTATAACATCTTTCAGATCCCGGATCAGGCCAGCCTCCCTGAAGAAAAGTACGAAACTGCCTTTAAGACCTACCAAAAATTTATTCTCTCTGCCTTGGTGACTCTAACGACATCTCTGGATGATCCCGCTCGATTGATTGGCTTCTATAAAGATATTCTGACGAATCTGATTACTGCATTTCTCGCTGACCTCTCGATTCAGGAGCAATATAAACAAGCTTATCAGGATGGCTTTGGCTCACAAGCATGGCTACAAATGCCTTGTCTCACAACCTTTGTGGAATTCATGAGCCTGTCCCGACTTCCCGCTGATCTCCAGAATGAAGATGCCGAAAAAGCCATCCAACGGATGCGGATGAGCCTGATCGCGCTAATGCAGCGTGAAGCAGGACAAGCCCTCTCCCGTCCTTCGACCTTTCGGACAGACAAGCCCCTTGTGGTCTATGCCTTGGGTGCGGTACAGAACAACGCTGATATGGTGCCAGCATTACTGGCTGCTAGCGCCTCCATGCTGGCCCAGACCTTCACCCGCAAGCAAACGTATGTTGTGGCGGAAGAGGCCACCCATCTATGGCAGTTCCCTAGCTATCGCACGATTGTGACGGAATGGTTTACTGGTAAGGCTAAGTCGGGGGTTTGGGTCTGCTGGGTGGGCCAATCGCTGGATATCCTGCTCCAGCATAAAGAAGCCAACAGTGTTCTTGAAAACGTGGGTACTACTTTGGTGGGCTGGGTGAGAAAGCGGGCACTCGAACCCTTAGAAAAAGCGGGCTTAGACCCTGAGTTGGTTGCGCCTTGTGTTGATTCTGGATTCAATCCCCCCCAAAACTGCAATAACTGTGAATACGCCACACAGTGGTTGATTGAAACAGACGGCAAATATCACTTTGGGTACAGCTACAACGATTTCGCTTCTCTGGGTATCACGATGAATAGTCTCCAGGATGTACTCCTGCGAGAGCAAGTCTATGCCCAGGTCAATACCGACGATAAGTATAAGCGGGTGGCCGCGATCGCCTCCCATCTAGAACAAACCTCCATTGATCACCAAGGAATCAAATCATGAACAGAGTTACGCTTGTGGGCCTTTGTGCCCTCTCCCTGACCCTAATCAGCCCTTATGCGCTGGCCCAGAACATTGCAGAGGGTGAGCAGGACTACTGGCGCAAACCAGATATTGATTACAGCGTTTTTGAGAAAGATAAACCGATTGGGGACAAAGGCTTGTTTGAGGTCGATAAAAAGACTGGCAAGCAGACTAAAGCTTCCAAAGACTTCCAGAAAGTCGTCAAGATTTATGATCAGGCCAAGCCTGTGATTGACCTAGTGGGTGGGATTTTCGGTATTGGCAAACACTTTAAATTTCTAGACCACATCGACAAGAACCTTCAGTACGGGGAGTGGTTGTTTGGTAAAGTGCCCAGAGAGCAACAGGAGCAGGGAACTCAGGTGAATGGGGTGCCCTTGGGCGATATTTATGGTGTGGATGGCAAAATTGATCCGACGAAAGCGAGACAGATGGCCCTCTCGACGATTGAGGCCAATGCCGACATCAAGGTGGACTCTCCGTTTGGTGTGAATCGCACCATGTACAGGAAGCTGGTCGGTGACTTGGCGGTGACTCGTGCGTCACGGAAAAACTTTGAAATTATGTTTGGTGAGGCTGGACAGCTCTTTGCTAAGGAAGCGAGGGACTATGCAGCCAATATTGTAAAAACATCTGGCCAGATGGTTGATCAGGCAAATGAAGCGAAAAGTACTCAGGATGTCGAGAAGATCAAAGCCCAGATCATTGCCAATGGCCAACTCCTAGACCAAGCGCAATTTGTAGAGCAGCAGCAGACCCGCTTTTCTGTGGACCGGGGGACTGATGCCGATTTGACCCAGCTCGAAATCCGACAACAAGAGAAATGGGAGGAAGAGGAAGAGGTCGCTTCGCAGGATATTGGTTTAGCTCAGGTTCGCCAGCTTGCTTTTTCATTAGTACTGCCGAGCAAATCAAATCCAACCCCATCCAGCTCAGAAACTCAAATTGCAGCACAACCCAATCCCAGGTTTATCAGAAAATGATACTCTCTTCAAACGCAGTACTGTTTGCTGCTGAATTTAAATTTGATAGTCCCGAAAACATCCTTGAAAATACTCGGAGAATCTCAGAGGCTATTGATAGCGGTATCGCTGTTCTGTGGGACTTTTTAACCTCTGAACTCTTCTTGAAAATATCTGAAGTGGGCGCAATTATTGCGGGCTTGGGTATTGGATTCTATACCGTTAAGTGGGTTAAAGAAGTGGCTAAATCTGAGGAGTTTTTTCTCCCAGATAAAATGCCCCAGATAGCCTTTGGCCTATTGCTGGTAATCCTGCTAGGCACTCCAACAGAACGCGGTAAGTTATTAGCGGATCTGCTGGTCGGCTACGATGCGCTTTCAACGAGCTTAACGAATACGGTCTTAGTTGCGGCAAGGCCAGATCCTACTAAAGATCCAATCGCTAGTGTGCAGACAAGGCAGGCAATTGTTGATCGCGCCACTCAAGATGCAGCCAAGTGCAGAAAGCTACCTCAAGACTCACAAGAAATTGAAGATTGTGTTAGGGAGGGCATCGAACGAGTAAAAGCCTCTATTGCTCCGCTTAAACAAAATGGTGCGAAGTGGGCAAGTCGCACTGAAGATGAGTTGATATATAAGTTTTGGGAAGGGACTGGAGTGAGGGGCGCTACAGCCGTTGGTCAAGCTATAGATGAAAAGGATTTTATTGCTGTACGAGGATTTTTTGAAGATGGTCTGAACAGGGCTCTCATCGGCTTTACCTTTGCCTTGACAGTAGTATGGCTTTTGTTTCTGCGGATTGCGAAACCTTTGATCTCAATTGTGTTTCCGCTGTATATCGGGCTGAGTTATATTCCCAGTTCAAAGCCACCTGTCGTTTGGGCAGTTGGAATTTTAATTGATCTGGTATTAGTTGAGATTATTTTCAAGATCTTTTTATCCATGATTGCTCAGCTTGCTTTAACGCTGCCATTGCAGGTTGACACGTTGATTTTAGGTCTACTTCTGGTCTTTTGCGGGATTCCGGCTAGCTGGATATTAGGGCGGCGACTCTCTGATGGTTTGACAGGAGTAGGGCTAGCTGCTTTCCCTTTTCTAAGTAGGAGGTTCCGGTGAGAGGCAATATTTTTGATAAGGTAGTCACCAATCCGCCCAAAATCAGTTCCAACCAGATTTGGATGGGTTTGCTTTTGCTGATGTTTGGGTTTGGGGCCATTTCTCTTGTGTTTCTAAATCTGCGCTTGTCTGCCTTTGAAGGCAAGCTGGAGCAAGTTGCAACACGACCCATCGCCGTGCAGGTAGGTAAGGATGCTGAGCTAGTTAAAAGTGAGCCTGTCAGTCCAGAACAGAACGTTGAGGAATTTGTCAAAGAAGTTCTCCCCCCTATGTTCGCCTGGTCCAAGCGTGTCCTACCAGAAGTTGATCCGAGTGGGATTGATCCGGGTAGAGACACCAAGCATGGCAAGCTACCAACGTTGATTTTCTACTATACGAATGCCCTCGAACCGAGGTATCGAAATATCTTCAGAGAAGCGATCGCCAACTATAAACCCAAGCGATTTGAGCAGGGGGAGGCGACCTTATTGCGGATTGAGCGAATCGTTCAACCTCGCAAGACTGAGGACGGCTGGGAAGTTGAAGTTTATGCAGATTTAATCACGCTAGATGCCAACGATACGCCCTATTTATCTGAACCGTTCAACAACACGATTTATATCCAAGAGATGCTTGCTCCAAAGCGCAGTGCCTCACTGACCCCGCTGGAGGAAGCCTTCGTTGCGGTACAAAACCGAGGATTGACAATTACCCGCATTTCTAAACTGGAGGATTAACCATGTCCACATCGTTAGATCAGTGGCAAGATTTGACAGGAGACGCAGAAGACTCACTGGATGGGCTTGCTGAAATTGATGAGAGTGAAGAGGATTATAGCGTCACCACAAAACACTCTCTAGCGACCAACCCCCTGATCAAGATTTGTTTTTGGGGTGGGATTATTTTGGTTGCGGCACTTGGGCTCTTGGCAATTTTTTGGGGAGTGAGTGCGACAGGGGGGAGGACTGCTAAAAACCGCAATCAACAACAAGCTGCGATCTCACCAGAGCAAGAAACGCCACAGCTCTCAAACAGCGATCAGGATCTGGTCAAGAAAATGCTGGAAAAAGACACTTTTGACCGTCAACGCAACCGTCAACAGATCTTGAACGGCAAAGGGCCAAACGAGCAAAACAAACCCACACAAGCGCCCGTAACCCCTGCAAGAACGGTGACACCACCTCGAATTATCTATCGCTCAGCCGCCATACCTCAGCCTCAGCGCTCCTATGCGCCCTCGACTCAGCCCGCCCCAACGTTTAGAGTACAGCGTCCTGTCGCTGTGCCTCAGCCTGAAGTGGACGATCCGAACGCAGGATACTTCACCGCACCCTTCGTAGCTTCCGCTCAGCCGCCAGCAGACAGCCAGCGCAAATCACTGAAACTCACGAAGTCTGAATCGTTCAAATCTAATCCCAACGCCAAGCCACTGCGCTTATTCACCCCTCCCGTTCAGATTGCTAGCAATGCCGGGTCAATTCCTCAGCCCCAACCTCAACAGCCACAACAGCAATCCTTTGGGAATCTGTCGGGCAGCTTAAAGAACCCGTATCTCAAACAAATCGTGGCGACCGCAAGTCAAGCGGTGATTCCTGTGGATACCGCTATTGAGGCTGAGGTAATCAATCGCGTCTCCTGGATTCCTGAAAATCCAGGGCTAGCCACAAGGAAAGTCGTGCGATTAAAGCTAGAGCAAGATCTCAAAGATGGTGCAGGCGATGTCATTGTCAGTCGAGGAACAATCGCCCTCGGCACCGTCACTCAGGCCACGGAGCAGGGGCTGATTACCGTCAACCTCACCCAGATCGGCAAAAAACCCATCCAATCTGGCGCGGTGGAAGTCCATCAAAACGGGGACCCAACGATGATCGCCAAGCTAGAGAAGAAAGGCGGCAATAGCAATTTTCTGAAAACAGCTCTCGATATTGGCATTAGTGGGGTGCAGACCTTGACCAGTAGCCTCAACAGACCCACGAGCCAAACCGCACTTACCAATGGCGATCAAACCTTCTTATCCACCAATAACAACAACCGCAATAACACCGCTGCCTTTGTCGAGGGGGCCAGCAATCGGATCGGTGAACAGTTGAGAGAATCAGTCAGCGGTCCCGATCAGACCCAAATTGGAGTGTTCCGCTTTGGGGGCAAGGTGCAACTCTATTTCGTGCAGGAGGTACGACTATGAAGCGATATCTAGTCCCGTTGCTGTTCCTGTTGAGTTGGTCATCCGTCGCCTGGGCGCAGACGGTGAGGGAGTTAAACCTTAAAGGGACAACCAATATGCGGCCCATTGCCGTCGATCCATCTGGGGTAATTGTCCATCTCAAAAATGGGGACAAGATCCAAGGATTGAGCCTCCAGCCCCCTAACCAAATTGAGCTATATCCCCTGGATGGCCAGCTTTGTTCTGGGGTGCAAACGTGCAGTGGTCAGCCCCCATCAATGCTCCAACTCACGCGGGTGAGGTCAAAGCGAATCAAAGGCAAAATCCCCAATGCTGATGGGTCATCGATGCTCGTCATTGTCACTAACTCAGGGGCTAAGCATGTGTTGTTTG
>JAAUOM010000027.1 GCA_012034865.1 Acaryochloris sp. CRU_2_0
AAAATGCACAGGGGAATAGTAAGACGCCTGACCAACCAATAAAGACGAACCGATCACGCTTGAGCCAGTCGTCAAGGACGTCAAACCATCCTCGCTCCTGGGCGCGTCCGACTGCTATGGTCATGGATAGATCTCCAAAGTATTTATAAATCGAAAAATGATTGCAGGATAAATGTATAAATGGTCCTGAATCGGTGTAGATGATTTCGATCATAAAGTCTGAGTAAACAAATATTTACGATTCTTTATGATTTCTTTCACATATTCTCATTATACGGAGAAGTCTATGGTTATGCAGCTATGGCTGAAAAGTCTAGCTATATCAAGGCTTAGCATTGGTATACACGACCTTAAGCCATCCCAGTCCCTATCTGAATTCTGAGAAATCTTAAGATTAGGTGGCTGCAGGCGTCCTTAAACTTTGGGGTCGCTCTAACAAAGTAGTGACGGCATTGACGACGGTTTGGGCATTTCCAGCTAAAAAATTAGGATCAAGGGTGGCGGGAGTATCGGTGGGTTGATGGTAATGGGGATTGCGCAAATGGGCTGTATCCGTGAGCATCACTGCGCCAATTCCTTTCATCCAGAAGGGGGTATGGTCGCTGCGCAACACCAAGGGAGTGAGAAGTCCCTTGAAAGGGATTGGCACGGTGACAAGGGCTGGCAAGGTATTCTGGTGCGTTTGCTTAAACGCTTGCAATAAAGGTAGATGTTCCGTATCGCCAGCGATCGCTAAAAATCGCCGCGATCACTGGGCAACTCTACTTGAAATTCTGCGGGTTTGGCTTGGCAACCGGGGATGGAGCAGGTGTAGCCCAACATTTCTAGGATGATTGCCCCTTCTAGATGATCCAAATTGCTGGGGCGTTGGGCATAGGCGTAACTGCCGACTAAACCTGCTTCTTCTTGATCGAAGAGGACAATTCTTAAGGTGCGGGGTGTGGTACGGTTGCCCAGCAGGCGAGACACTTCTAGCGCCACGACCACGCCCGTAGCATTATCATCTGACCCTGGTGACCCTTGCACCGAGTCATAATGAGCCCCTACTAGCAGAATGCCTGCTTGCGGATCGTTTCCTGGCTGCTCGGCCACAAGATTAATTCCGGTCGCAAAAGGCTGCTCACTAACGAGCCAACCCGCAGCCGTCAAGGTTTGCGTTAAGTATGCTCGTGCTTTTTGGAGTTGAGTATCGCTATAGCGCTCAAAGTTTAAGGCTTGCAGATCCGTCATCAACCGTTCACGATTGACGATGGGGGTGGGGGCAGAGGGAGTAGCAGACGTAGACGGAGAAGACGCGGTGGGGGTATCCACAATAGTTGAGGCGGGAGTCGCAGCCGTGTCTGCGGTTTGAGTAATGGGTTGAGGAGTTTGACAGGCTGTGAAGAGGACTAACAGGCAGGCGATCGCACTTAAAACCCAGATTTTCCAACCCTTTAAAATGGCCAATTGTACAATCCGTAATTGTATAGAATATAGGGATAAATTGAGTTGTAGCAGATCAAGAGCTTCACTCAATCCTTTTATTCTATAGGGCATGCCGACCATCCGCTTTGAGTAGAAACCATCATGGCCATTGGTTGAAAATAAGCTAGCTCTGGATGTCTCGGTAGGCTCGGATCATAGCTTGGGTTCCTTGCTTGCCGCCGCCTAAGTCTCGAACCAGTTTGAACGTCTGATCTGCCAGAGCAATTCCTGGCAATCCCCGATCAGCAAGACACGCTTGTACCAGACGCAAATCTTTGAGAATGTGGTTCACCATAAATCCAGGCGCAAAATCCTCAGCAACAATCTTTGCACCCAGGTTAGATAATGCCCAAGAGCCAGCCGCTCCGGTACTACAAACCTGAATCATCAAATTAGGGTCGAGGTTAAAGCGTTTTGCCAGTTCCATTGCTTCACACAGGGCAACCATATGAATCGCGCAGAGAACTTGGTTGCAAAGCTTTACGGCTTGACCACTCCCTACTCCACCACAGTGGGTGATGTTCTGACCTAGGGCTGCCAAAATGGGTAAAGACTGCTCATAGTCCGCTTGTTCCCCCCCTACCATGATAGTCAAGGTGCCGTTTTGAGCGCCAATATCTCCACCTGACACTGGAGCATCTAGAAAGTGTAATTTAAATTGCTGAAGGTTCTCAGCAATTTCCTCAGCAGCTTGAGGGCCAATGGTACTGAAATCAATGAGGATCGTTTCGGGTTGAGCATGGTTAATAACGCCGTGGTCATTGAAGATTACCTGTTTAACATCTTGCACATCGCTCACGCAAATACAAACGATCTGTGCTTCTGCTACCGCTTCTTGTATTGTAGGAACAACATGAACGCCCTTTTGATCAGCTTGTTCAACCAAGGGGCGATCTCGTTGAGTGCGGTTCCATCCCTTTACCGAGAATCCAGCTTGAACAAGATTTTGAGCCATTGGCGAACCCATAGTACCCAAACCTAAAAAGGCAATTTCTGTTGCTTGTTGCATGATTGGTTTCTAACAAGATTCGCAAGTCAACACCTTAAAATGTGGAGAATACCCCTTCCCCCTTAAAATTTGGGAAGGCGTATCGTAAACAGTGGCAATGATTCTATGCCCTACTCTAGCTTGCAGCAAATCACCCAACAACTCAATAGTCAAGAATCTCGTGATCGTCTTTTGGCCTTGTTGGCGCTTCGGGACTGGCCAACCGCTGAGGCATTCCCGTTGATCAAGCAGGTTCTCAATGACAGCAGTATGTCTGTGCGGACAATGGCGATTCGCTCCTTAGCCATTCATACTACGCCGGAATCTTTGCCGCTATTGCTGCAACTGTTAGCCGATAGCGAATATGAAGTCCGAGCAGGAGCTGCAGGAGCCTTGGGATGTTTGGGGGATCATCGGGCTTTGCAGCCCTTAATGCAAGTTTTCCATGAAGATACCCATTGGTTGGTGCGCTTTAGTGCAGTCGTTTCCTTAGGCAATTTGCACGATCCGCAAGCCAAGGATCTTCTGATCACGGCTCTCACCTCTCCTGAGGCCTTGATTCAACAAGCTGCGATCGCAGCATTCGGTGAAATTGGAGTCATCGAGTCCCTGGATGTGCTACTGCCTTTTATCGACTCCGAAGACTGGTTAACGCGACTCAACCTCGCACAAGCGTTGGGTAATCTTCCTAGCTACAAGAGTATTTCTGCCCTCAAGTATCTCACCAAAGACGATCATCCTCAAGTTTGTGAAGCAGCCACTCGTGCTTTGGAGCAACACCAACCATGAGTCGGAAGATTGTTATTACGGGAGCTACCCAAGGCTTAGGACACGCATTAACCGTAGGTTTCATTCAAATAGGTCATAGAGTCTGGGGATGCGGAGAGCTTTTTACCCAGTATGCAAGCGCAAGGACAAGGAACGATAGTCAACTTCAGCTCAGGGTGGGGCCGTTCCACCTCACCCGGTGTTGCCCCCTACTGTGCTTCTAAATGGGCCATTGAAGGTTTAACCCAAGCTTTGGCACAAGAGGTTCCACCAGGCATTACCACCATTGCCCTAAACCCTGGCATTATCCATACTGAAATGCCAGAAACTTGTTTTGGTGAGCAAGCTCACCACTATCCTTCGCCTCAGATTTGGGTGCAGAAAGCAGTTCCCTTTATCCTGAATCTTGCTGCTAAAGATAACGGTCAAGCATTAACGGTTCCGCTTTAAGCGTTATTTGATCCCTTTACTATCCTAATGATATGAATCGCTGAAACGGCAACCCAAAAGGCAATTTACTGCTCGACTGACCTGTGGAGTCGAAAATAGTATTACTTTACTTTTACCCACGTACCAAAAGTGTGGTAGGAAGGAATGGAACACTTTCATCTACTTCTAAATTTCTGCTGACTTTTATGCCTAAATCCACCCCCTCTAGCTTCACGGATCATCTGATTGTCCTGCGTGACCATTACCAAGAACTCCTGACAGAACAGCAAAGCAAACTTCAACATTTTCATGCACAACTCACCCACATTAACGCACTCCTGTCAGACTCTCCTTTCCCAATCCCTGCGTTGAATACTCATCCTGAACTTTTATTCAACGTTGAACTAGCCCCAGAAGCGCTGAGTAATTCTGGGGCTAAACCGCCTAAAGCCCGTGGCTCATCTAAAGGTAGGAAATCCACTGCCCAAGCCAAATCTTCTCGTAAACCTGCGAAGTCCTCACCTTCTCGCAGAGGACCAGAAATCATCCTGCCCTTGCTACCTCGCTTTGAAGGCATGAGCAAGATTGAATCTGTGGGTCAGATTCTGCAAGAAAACGCAGGTCAGGTCTTACATATGGATGAGATTATCACCGCTCTCGTCGGAGAGCTGGACGAAGCAGATTTAAAAGCTGAACGCAGCCGGATCAAAGATACCCTCTACAAAGGGGCAATTCAGGAACGTTGGGTGAAGCTTAAAGATCAACCCCAGCGCTATACTCTAGATGAGAAGCTAGTGAAGAAAGCTTCTGCATCTAAATCCAAACAATCTTCCCAGAAAAAAACAAATTCCCGTTCCACTTTTGCAAAACGGAAGCCAGTCGGTAAAACAGAACAGCAGAAATGGCAACCCCAATATCAGAGTAAGAGTTTGACCACAGCCATCGGTGACATTATGCAGGCTCATTCTGGAGAGGTGATGACAGCAGGGGAGGTTGCTGAAGAACTATATGGGTTGGAGTATCTTTTCACTGAGGTAGAATTAGCCGCTGTGAAGAAGCAGGTTGGTACAGTTCTTGCCAAGGGAGTTAGCTTGGGTCACTGGCAGCGAGTTGGGGATCAGCGAGGGGCTTATATTCTCAGGTGAGGTAATTTTGGTGGCGAAGATTATGGTTCAAGGGTTTTGCCTTTTGTCTTTTTACTTCTGTGTAGCAGTACTAGGGCTTGGTCAACTTGGGCGTGTAGGTGGATGAGATCGGAGTCATTGTGGATAACGACAGTGGCTTGGCTAGCTTTTTGAGTGAGGGGCATTTGGCTGGTGATTCTAGCTTGTGCCTGGGTGCGAGAAAGGCGATCGCGCGCTATTAGCCGTTGACATTGCTGCTCTAAGGAGCAAACAACTACCCAAATTTCCGTCACCAAATCTGTCATCTTGGCTTCAAAAAGCAGAGGGATGACGGTGACAAGGATAGGGGCAGGGGTGAGAGATTGCGCTGTCAGGATGCGATCTCTGACATAGGGATGAATTTGTCCCTCTAACCACCTCCGCTCGGCAGTGTCATTAAAGACGATATTTCCGAGTTGCTGTCGATCCAGATTGCCATCCTCCAGAAGAATCTGGGAGCCGTAGCGTTGGCTAATTTGAGCTAAAGCCACTGAACCCAACCTGACGGCATCATGGGCATAGCGATCAGCATCCAAAATTGGTAGGTGATATTGATGCTCAAGGTAGGTAGCCACTTGTGATTTTCCTGTGGCAATTCCACCTGTCAAGCCAATGATCCGCTGGGTCATCTCGATCAAGTCTGCAAAAGGGATATATGCCATCATGTCAGATTTGAGAGGTTTGTCCTATGCTCGAACCATCTCGACGAAAATTTTGGCGCGTTGACAATCAAGGCGATCGCACCTTGAATCCCTAGGGAGAGACTGTCCCACTATCGAGTTTGGGGAGGGCGATCGCATCCGTCAAAAGCTCTCCTCGTGTCATCTTGATCACGGGGGTGCCAGGACCATCTTGTCCCCACAGGGGTAATGTCTGAGTCTGTAGGCGAGCCACCCGCCCCTGATTACTGACCACAATCACCTCTTTCTGTGTCTGGAGGGGCAATACCGCAATCAAAGCATCGGATGGGCTGATAAATTGCATGGCCTGGGTGCCCAAATCGCCCATTCGCCCTAGCCGCAATAAATCGATGGGTAGCCGTTTGCAGTAGCCCTTATTGGATATCAAGAGCAGATCCGCATCATCCCGAACTGCCGCAATACCAACCAAGGTTTCTTGTCGGCGTAAGCGCAAGACTTGATTGCCTTGGGCTGTGCGACCCATTTCTGGAATTTTCCTTAGGGGCACATTCAGCAGTCGCCCCGACGAAGTAGCAATAACAACATGGGTATGGTGCGCAGCCCGCACCACCCAACGCAGTTGATCCCCCGTCTTGATTTTCATTGCTCCCAAACCGCGACTGGTCATCTCGGCAAACTCACTCATGGGTAAGGCTTTAATTTTGCCTTGATCAGATAACAGAATCAGGCGGGTGGTATCCGTAATCTCGGTACTCAGAAATTGGGCGACAATATCACCTTCTTGACCTACTTCGGGTAAAAGGGTGACTAAAGGGATGCCTTTGCCTTTGCCAGAGGTGAAGGGAATCGACTGCATACCCACGCTATAAGCTTTACCAATGGCCGTAAACAGCAGTAACTCTTGAGAACGCTGAATTATCCCTCTGTAGATCGGTAGATCTACAGAAATTTCTGTCAATTCAGTGGATAAGTCTGGAGCATTGGCGTGGCGAGACGGGTGTAAACACCGGACATAGCCGCGCTGATTCATCTCTAGGAGAACGGTTTCATCCCGCGTAGGCGTGGCGAGTTCTTCTGTGGGAACTATATCGGTATGAATAATTGTGCGTCTCGGATCGCCATACTGTTTTTTCAGAGCCTGCAAGTCTTTTTTGAGGGCTTTTAGTAATTCATGACGATTGCTGAGCAGCCGCTCTAGGTTTGCAATTTCCTGAGATAAATCCGCCCATTCTTGCCGTAAGTTCTGCTGTTCTAGCCCCGTTAGTCGTCGCATGGGCATGGCTAAAATGGCATCGGCTTGGCGTTCACTGAGGTTGAATCGGGTTTGTAACTGTGCCTTAGCGGTGGTGCCGTCTGCTGCCTGCCGGAGAATTTCAATGAGATTATCTAGGGAATCTAGGGCTGTAATTAGCCCTGCCACGAGATGCTGGCGCATTTGAGCCTGCTCTAGCTGGTTTTGATAGCGACGGGTTAAAGTTTGTTCTCGGAAGTTGAGGAATTCTTGCAAGACCTCTGGCAAAGACAGTTGCAGGGGTTTGCCATTTACTAGCGCCAGCATAATCACGCCAAAATTCGATTGTAAGGGCGTGAGGCGATACAGTTGCTCTAAGACTACCTGGGGTTGAGCCTCTCGCTTCAGTTCAATGACAATCCGCATACCTTCGCGATCGCTCTCATCGCGCAGATCGGCAATCCCTTCAATGCGACCTTGATTGATCAAAACGGCAATCTTTTCAATACAACCCGCCTTATTGACTTGATAGGGCAACTCCGTGACGATAATCACAGGTCGTCGGTGTCGGCCCCGTCCCGGTTGAATTTCTTCAATCGAGGTAACGGCCCTGACGGTAATGCTGCCCCGGCCAGTGGTGTAGGCGTCGATAATTCCCTCGGTACCCACAATCTCGCCCCCCGTAGGGAAATCAGGCCCAGGCACTAAAGCCATCAGTTTTTTGAGGGGCAGATCCGGTTTACTAATCAGGGCAATCAAGGCATCGACAATTTCCCCTAGATTATGAGGCGGAATATTGGTGGCCATGCCCACGGCAATGCCTGAACAACCGTTCAAGAGCAAAGTGGGGAGCTGGGCCGGTAAAACGCTAGGCTCTTGTTGAGAATTATCAAAATTAGCAACAAATTCAACCGTTGATTCACCAATTTCCGCCAATAAAGTCTGATTGCCCATCGCCGATAAGCGGGTTTCGGTATAGCGCATGGCAGCGGGCGGATCATTATCCACGGATCCAAAGTTGCCATGACCTGCGAGTAAGGGATAACGACTAGAAAAATCCTGCACCAACCGCACTAGAGCATCGTAGACGGCCTGATCGCCGTGGGGATGATATTTCCCCAGAACATCTCCGACCACTCTGGCACACTTGCGATAGGGGCGATCGGGGGTCAAGCCCAGTTCATGCATGGCATAGAGAATGCGCCGATGCACGGGTTTCAAGCCATCTCGAACATCCGGGAGTGCCCGTCCCACAATCACACTCATGGCATATTCCAAGTAAGACTGCTCCATCTCGGTATGCAGGGCAGTGGCAATCACTTTACCGGATGAGAGAAGATTGAGTTGTTTGGACATGAGTGCGGTTCCTTGGAAGCTGGAGAAATCGATGAACAGCGTTAGGGGAGAATGGGGAACAACCCAATGTTGCTTAACCCTAGGGAGAGACCATTAGGCTACAATGCATTTGTACTATGTAACCCTTGTTTTTCTCAACCCTATCTATAAATCGCAAACTCTGCATGTGCCTTGAGTGCGAATCTTAAAATAGAGAAAAGGTTCTGCTCACTCCTAAATTAACCCTAATGCATCTTCTGGTCTCTCTTCTCTTCAGCTTAGGTATTGCCATTGCCGCTATTCTATCGGTGCAAAATGCCACAGCGGTTTCCCTGCAACTCTTCGGTTGGCAGTCTGTGCCCATGCCCCTTGGCATTCTCCTAGCCTTTGCTCTGGGAGTGGGCCTATTAACCGTTGCCATCGCTGCGCCACTCTGGCCCCAACGACGACGCACTTCCCGCCGCAAGCGATATCCTGACTTCGAGGAAGCCGAGTTCAGTGATGACCAGAAGTATTAACACCTAATTCCGAATTGCGTTGAGGCAGCCGCAGCGAAAGCGCTATAGGGAACTCGTCAAACGTTCATGGATAGACCACAAGCGCCCAGCACTATCGACGGGCGCGCGGGGTTGGGGCAATTCGTTGTTCGGCCAATTCCCCAAATCATGACAAGGGCACAGGGGGGAGGCAATACCAGCGCTGGGCAAATAGGTTGGCATCTGGCAACGGGCGCATTCTAGAATTTCCCAGCGATCGCTGAGTAACTCGGCAATGGTGGGATCCATCCCTTCTAAATAGCAATCGCCAGACTCAGGACTGCGAATATAGCGCCAAAGAGCTTCAAATTCAGGACTATATTGATCGCCTTGAATGACACGCTCAACTTGCCGAGGTTCCTGTTGAAGTCCGACGCGAATGGGTTTACCTAACTGTAACCAGCAGGCTAGATATTCTTTGACTTGCTGTGGAGAAGCCATGACTGCTATGACCTGCTTGCGTTTAATCGTTTATTAAGGTGAATATGCCTTTTATTGTAAGCTAGCAATATCTAAGACAGGATTGATAAGTAAACCCTTCAAGCTCTATTGCTATCAAGGCTTTCAGGGGTCTGCACAGGTTCAATGGGAGGAACGTAAGTCCCTAAAGCTTTAAGATTTAAGGCATAGCCCGCCGAGACTAAGTAAACTTGATCGGCGATCGCAGCAATTTGACGCACCAAGGTTCCTAGGCGATCGCGAAACAATCGACCCAAAGGATAGGCAGGAACTACCCCCCAGCCTGTCTCTTCGCCCACTACAATAACTTGGCACTGGGCTTGCTCTAAGGTCTGTAACAAATTCTGGCAAGTCAGATCCCACTGAGACGGTTCTTGCTCCAGGACATTAGTAAGCCAACTTCCCAAAGAATCAATCAAGACACAGACATCAGTGGGTTGAATTAGCAAGGTTGTAGCCAAATCAACGGGAACATGCAGGGTTGACCATGTGGAGGGGCGGCGCTGCTGATGACGGCTGATCCGGGTTTGCCATTCTGGATCATTTTGGGGCTGAGCGGCAGTAGCCACATAGATCACGGGTTGGGCAGATTGGTGGGCAAGAGTTTCCGCCCATTCACTCTTCCCCGATTTTGTGGAACCCGTCACTAAGATCAGGCGTTTTCTAGGCGGTGTTATCATTCCAAAGCATTTTCAATCTCTGTTGTATCTAGAGTTTACAGACAGATTTAGAGAGCTACGATGATGGTGTAGCAAACGCCATCCCTGTGGTGAAGCTTAATATTATCTTTTCAACCTTAAATAGGAACATTGATTTGAGTACCGTTTACACCCGTCCCTTAGCCCGTCTAGTTGAGCAATTACAACGTCTCCCTGGTATTGGCCCTAAAACAGCTCAACGGCTGGCTCTGCATATTCTCAAGCGACCCACAGCGGAAGTTGAGGCTCTGGCTCATGCCCTGATCGAAGCCAAACAACTGGTGGGCTTTTGTTCTATCTGCTTTCATTTATCGGCAGAACCGGTCTGCGATATTTGTCGGGCTCCAAATCGCGATAAAACAACCCTTTGTGTGGTTGCTGATTCTAGAGATGTGATTGCCCTAGAGAAAACCCGGGAATTCCGAGGTCAATATCATGTTCTGGGCGGTTTAATTTCGCCGATGGATGGCATTGGCCCCGATCAGCTAAACATTCAACCTTTAGTTCGCCGGGTTCATCAGTCCAGCACTCAGGAAGTGATTATGGCGATCAACCCAAGTGTAGAAGGTGAAACCACCACCTTATATGTTGGTCAACTACTCAAACCCTTTACCCGTGTGACTCGGATTGCTTTTGGCCTGCCGATGGGGGGGGATTTAGAATATGCCGATGAAGTCACTCTAGCAAGAGCCTTAGAAGGACGCCGAGATCTGGAGTAAGTTCAATAACCTGCTCGATCTTAAAGCTTTTGTTTGACGAAGTTCACCAATTGCGTTAAGGCTCGTTTTAAGTTGGCGATTTCGGTTTCCATGGCTTCAACTTTCTGGCGTAGCTCGATTAGTTCGGAATTATCTACACTTGCATGTGCAGGTTTGCTAGGTTCCGTTCGCAAGCGGGGCAATCTGGATTTAGAGATGGCTCCTTTGATAGCCTCTTGCAGTTGATGTTTCTCAAAAGGCTTTTCAATAAATTCAAAGAATTCAAAGGGTTCCGTCAATTTGTCTGTGACTTCTTCCTTGCGACCTGACATGATCACTAGCGGAATGGACTGGAGATCATGTTGGTTTTGTAGTTCCTGATAGACTTCCCAGCCACTGACGCGAGGCAAGAGAAAATCCAACATAATTAAGTTGGGGCGTTCTTGCCGAATCAAGTTTAAGCCTTCAGCGCCATCCTTCGCTTCTAAGACCTGAAAGTCACCTTCTGGCAACATATCTCGAACTCGCATACGAATGACTTTACTGTCGTCAATCACTAGGATTTTGTGACCTGCCACGCTTAACTCCTACATCCACTAATGAGTAAGGGCTGAAAAACATGAGTCTAGTCAGTGCCGACAACAATCTCCGTCTCAAGGAGAGGAGATTGCAAACTGCCATCACTGTTAATGTTGACTCTTCTTTATTAAAGTTTGCCCTGAATGACTTCCAGAATTGTCACATCAGTATAAGAAATATTTCAACCCTCAAAGAAATCAATCGTCTTAGAAAGATACTCTGCCCATTCAACCCTTTGTTGCAATAACCTTTACGGAGAAAAGACTAGAGGATAAAGAAATGCCAAGGTTCACTTTAACGCCGATCAAGCTGCGGGGGTAACTCCAGGGGCGCAAGGGAATCGGGGGTTAAAGGCGGCGGGGGTGTCCGACGAGGGAGATCGAAAGGGGGTGTTGCGCTAGGGGTGGCTGATTGCTCTACTGCTTGTTGTTGTTGTGCTTTCGTAATTTGACTAGCGGCAGCAGCGGCGGCGGCGGCTGCTACCTTCTCTGGTTTAGTGGGGTTGGGGTCATAGGTTTGGATTGTGATTGAACGGGTGAGCTGCTCACCCGATGGACTGATGGCTTGTAGGGTCAGGGTGCTGCTCGTGGGGGTGGGACCCAGGCGGATCGGGACACTCCCTTGTAAGGGGACATTTCCGGGAAACGGTATTAAGGAGAGTTTGGTACCTTGACTGGCTTCTACCTGCCAGGACAGCAAAAACGTCGGTGCTTTTTGTTGATTAATCGGAATAAGATAGCTAGGTTGTGCAGGCTGCCCATTTAGTTTAAAGGCGAGGATTCGGGTTGGTCTGGGTAAAATTTTAATGAGGGCAGACTTTTTCGTGCGATCGCACTGCCAATTCCCACCTTAGGAACTGCTGCCAGCTCAAAAACGTAGTCTCCAGGACGAGTTGCACCGGTCGCTACATTGTCGCATACAAGCTGATCCGTCAGCTTGCAAACAGATTGCAGTTCTAATGGAATGCCTTGGCTGAAATTGTATCGCTGCAAAGGACTGGTGACGCTGCCTTCAGGATTGTGACTGATCAGACGCAACTCTTGCAGGCGATTGGGGTATGTGATCCTCCAATTGAGGCGAATATCCTGGGTTGGCGGCGGTAGCTGCCGCTGACGGCGGGATGCAGGCGAGGCAGTCACCAGCAAAGGGCGTTGTTCTTGATAGGTGGGTTGCGTAGCACTCAACGCTGTGATTTGAGGGAGTGGAATCGGTTTAATGGTGACGGGGCCAGTTTTGCGGGTCAGGGGAGTGGCTTCCTGTTTGGACTTGGATTGGAGGGTCATCTCAAAAAATAGGTTCCTGCTTTGCGGGCCGAGGTGCGAAAATTCCGGCAGGTCAATACACTTTGCCCTTGGGAACAAAAGGGTTGCAGAGGACTGGGTAGACCCTGACTTAAATCGTAGATATCTGGACGGGTAAGGGGTTCACCCTGGGCAGATAAGCCAACAATCGTGATGGATTGCACTTGTTGGGGCTGGCTAATTTGCCAACCCAGACGAACCACATCGCCATTTTCAGCGGCGTAGAGACTGTTTTCTGGGTAAAATTCCAGAATTTTCAAGGGGGGTGCTGCTTTAAAGGCAACTCGCCAAATGCAGTAGGCGATCGCCAGCAGAATCAATAATCCCACCAGAGCCAATAGCAAAAGATGCCACCAGGGGCGTGGCTCCCAAATCAAAATACCCTGGAGGTTGTCAATAGGGAGAGGATGCTGCTGAGTATCTTCTAAGGCAACGTTAAAGTTAAAAACTCTCCCACCATAAAACGGTCGTTGCCATCGTTTGCGGGGGAAAACGTCCAAATCGACCGCTACTGTCTCCTGTGGCAAAATCCGAGCCACGGGTGGCGCTAATGTATAGGTACAACTGTCTCCTTCATCCTGGGGATGCGCTTGTAAGGCAATCAGGCGGGGGGTATTGCCAGTATTATTGAGCCGAACTTGAAATACCCCCGCCTGTTGTTTCACCCGCCCCATTAAGGTTCGCAATTCAACCTGGAGTGCATAAGTCGGTAATACCTGCAAGTAAACCAGATCCAATAACATCAAGTCAGGATCATTGTCGGAATACAGCCTGAGAGTGGGGATATAGTTCCCCGCTAACGTACTGAGGGGCGGTGTAATCAGCCATAAAATTAACCCTTGTTCACCTGGGTTGAGGTTGAGGCTATCGGACTGCACGACCAAGCCTGACTCCTGCACGCCCTGAGGATAAACAATGCTATACCAATCCTCAGGCAGGTCGGGACAGATCAGGCGAAAACGATCGACGAGATCGCTGCGGTTGTTCACCATTACTTGCATCTGTAGAGCTTCACCGGGCTGGAGCATTACGGGTGCAGTCGGACGGGTGACGGGTTGCAGGGCAAAGGTGGGGTTGCTGTCACGAACCCTATCTTCGATGGCTGTCAACACTTGCAATTGCTGAGGAAAGCGGAGGGGGGTATCTTCGGGATAATGTTCCTGAGCGTCTACGACGACAACGTAGCGATGCTGGCCAGGGCGGGCGCTCACCGGGATCCGAAACTGAAAGACAACTTCATTACTTTCTCCTGATCCCAGCGCTAAATTTTCCCGCAGAGGGGCATACCATTGCTGAATTTCTTCGGAAATGGCATCGATGCGAACCTCAATAACGGCACTCTGGTCTCCTTTGTTGCTGACCGTAACGCTGAGGGTAAAAACAGAACCTGGAATGAGATTCTCTTGGCCTGCCGTACTAAAAATGACAGCTAAGGGCGAGATAGCAGTGAGGGGGATAACGCTATTTTCATCGTTGGGCAGATCCCCTACTGGGGATGACCCATCACTGGTTTGCAGCAGTGTAGAACCTTCTAAATCGGGTGGTTGGTGGGCCATGATGGTTGTACCTCAAGCCGTTAAGGGCAAGTTGAAGACAGGGCTGAAATGCGATAGAGACTGACCTGGGTATCGTCGCCGCCACGAGCCACTAAAATTTCATCCCGCACGCGCAAGATATCCACCGTATTAATGGAACGGGAGGATTGATCAAGTACCTGACCTTGGGTGAATTGGGAACTGCGATCGCCCCTAGGATTCAACGGCCACACCATGGTTTTGCCGCTTTCTCCCCCACTGACGAGGTAACAGCCATCGGCACTCAGGGCGACAGCGCGCACCCCTTCGGAATCGGCAGTCCATTGATCGAGCAGCTCACAGCGAGCGGTGCTGCTCAGACAGGGTTGCAAGTTCCAGAGTTGAATCTGACCCCGATTGTTAGCGGTAGCCAACCGCGTTCTTTTCTGATCCGCCGTGGCTAGGCTGAGAATATAGTCCAATTGACTCCCCTGCTCGACGGATACATTCCGCAACTGATCGGTTTTAAGATTAAGGAGGGCAACCCGATTATGTCTGCCTGCGATCGCCAAGTGAGTCTCTGGATGACCCACCAGGGCGATGCCATAGAGGGGAAATCCCACATTCGTTTTACGAACCATCCTGGGGGTAGACGTTGAGGACACCCCTTCAGGGTCTAAATTCCATTGCACCACTGTACCGCTGCCATGGGCGCTAAACAACAGCCGAGCGTCTTGACTAAAGGCCAAATCTAGAACTCGGTCATCTTTTTGGGCAAAGAAGGTCTGGATCGGGGCTTTATTGCCGGGTAGGGCGCTCCAAATTTGGATTTCGCCATTTTCTAACCCCACAGCCACGCGATCATTATTGACGGGACGATAACGGAGGACACGAACGGCGCGATCGCCCGTTGTGCCAATCTTGCCCACTTGTTGGTTCAAAAACGGGTTAAAAAATCCATGACACGCCAAGCAATCATTGATTTATCGCTGGAACCACTGATCAGATCATCACCAACGCCATTGAATCTGACGGAATTCACTGCATCTCGATGTCCCCAAAAGGGATTGCTAGGATTCAACCAAGATAACCACCACAACAACCACAGCAAGGCGAGGGTTCCTATCCCCTGCATCCACAGCGGCAGCAAGGGCTGGAGGCGGAGTTTGATGCGATGGGTGTCTTTGTGAATTGGCAGAGCGGGTTCCGAGAGAACCACTGCTTTGACTTCGTAGGCACACCGTTTGGCTCGACCCCACCAGGGACGTTTGTGCTTGACCCACAGCATCATCTCAGCCGTGGTGCCTATCTCCAGATCCATTTGCGCTGGCTCAACCTGTAATTTACCTTGGGGTTGATCGGGTTCTGGCGTCCCTTCGGCTGTGATTCGCTGGCGTAGATTTCCCTCATTGGTCAGCAGCAGGGAGTAGCTGGCCGTATTTGCTCGCCAATTGGGCCACCACCCGCGCTTTTCAGGAATTTGCTGCTCCCTGGGGGTAATGCTAAATTCAATCACCCCCCCCGGCATTAACTGAATTACCCCTTCTGCTTGACTGACAGTATTGCCCTGTTGCAGAGCTTCGACGGCAAAAGGATAGATGCCGCTAGCTCCTTGACTAAGGGGTGGAATTTGGCAGAAGAATTCGGTTTGCCCTTGCCCCCCTGCCCGCAGGGACACCCTGCGTTCGCTTCCTTCTGGCAACCAACTGGGGTCTAGCCCCGTACAGCGCAATAAAGCCTCTACGGGGAACGGGGACAGATTGGCAACGCTCACCGGAATGTCAAGGGACTCCGAGGAGCGCACCGTCAAAGATCGATTGCCCAAATCAAGTTTGAGCGGAATTGGGGTGCTAGAGGGTTCCAGTTTGAGGCGGAGGAGTTCACGGGCTTCTTGCCGTAGCTCTAAACAATGGATCTGCACAAACAGATTCATTGTTCCTACAAAGCCAGGATTGGGAGTATTAAGAATCGTAATTGAAAAGGACGTAGCGTCCCCTGGTGGTGTCTTCGCACTCACCTCTGGCGAAAGGCGATACCAGTAGTCTCCTGCTGTGGTTTCCACCCCTGCAGCGACAACCTTGACTTGAAATGTAGCGAACTGCTCACTGGTATTGATCACCTTAACCTCAAACGAAACGGGTTGTCCGCCCGGTTGGAAGCGAAGATCTTTGTTAGAGATTTGCGTCGTAAGAGTGGGGCTTTCCATCCTGTTTCAACTCCCTACATCCCGAATAGGGCTTTCAAACGACGACGACTCCAGAGCAGGAGATTTTGGGTCAATGCTGACTCATCACTGGCAAGATTCATGGCTTCTAACTCCGCTTTAGCTTTTTGAGAGCATCTAGTCGCTCTTGTACTTTTTGATCAATTTGCACCGCCAAATCGGGGTACTGGTGGTATAGAGTTTGAAATCCCCTGCGATCGCTAACGAATAAAATACTAGGCTCTACGGTTTTGACCGTAGCCGTTCGAGGCGTTTCCAACAACAGAGCAATCTCGCCAAAAAAATGACCCGCCGTTAAGGTATCTAAGGATAAATTGAACTGTTCTAAAGAGACTGCTACTTGCCCTGCTAGAAGAATATAGAAGTGATCTTCGGGTTCGTTTTCTCGACAAATCACTTCTCCTGGAGCCAAGCGTTGTTCCTGCCCTAAGGCCAACAAGGATGAGAGTTCAGCCTCGTTAGCTAGACTAAAAAAGGGGAGCGTGCGCAGGAGATCGGGCAGTTGTAGGGTTCGCTGTGAAACTTGCAAGCGCAGATGTTGCGATCGCGCTAACAACCCTCGCAAGTGCGCCGTACCACCCATACGATTCGCTGTTTCTAGGTGTTTGAGTTTGGTGGTTTCCTCGGTCAGTTCTTGAACACGGGTATGCAGAGATTGTTCCCGATCATGCACCACGGCAAAGCTCTGTTGAAACACCTGAGCCAGTTGACCGATTTCATCGGATCGCTGGGTCAAGGGAGCAAGACTCGCTGGGTCAAATTCACTGTTCCCCATCTGCATCGCCGCCCTACTGAGTTTTAAGATCGGTCGCACCAACCAACGGGTCGCCAAAATTCCCAGGATCACACTCACCCCTAACGCACTCAAACCCATTAAGACGCTCTGTTGCTTAGTGGCTTCGACGCCTGCGGTGAAATCCTTTTGTGGTACGACCGTGATCACTCGCCAATCCAATCCAAACTTATTCTGATAGCGAGTAATTTGAGCGAGGTGTAGATCGCCTTGAACTGGAAATTTGAGCAACATCTCGTCTGGCATTTGTTTAAAACCTGGGTATTGAGTTTGGAGGTGTTGAGCGGTTGCCCGAATTAATGAATCTTGAGACTGGATGGCCGGGATCAGCTTTACCTCGGCTCCCTTTTCCTTAAACAGAAGTTCCACAGTCGAAGTGGCAACCAATTCACCCGCACGATTGACAATAAAGATTTTCCCAGATTTGCCAACTTTCAGGGTCTGCAAAAATTTACTAATATTAGCTTGCAAAAACTGTACGGAGAGTACACCCACTATCTTTTGGGAATTTTGAGCATAGATGGGTTGCACCAGGCAAATTTGCAGCAGCTTTTTATCGGAGAATTTGGAGAAGGGCTTGGTCCAAGTCAACCGATTGGCACGGATGGCTTGACGATACCAGGGACGCTGGCGTGCATCATAATTCGGGGAAACCCGGACAACTTTACCAAGTTTCCCGGACGGATCCGTCGCGTAGCGAATCTTGGCGAAGCCCGTGGAAGCATCTGAAATGGCAATGACCAGGGATTGACCTTCCAATCTTTCCACACCTTGCACAGATCCAGTCTCAGCAAAACCCAGCTCAATTCCATCTATCTCTTTGAGCAGGCGCATCTCAGTCAAAAACTGGCGACGGAGACCCTCCAAATTTTGTAGATTTACCTGACCGAGGCTCATGGCTTCGGCATTAAATCGCTGCAAAAGCATTGGAGTTTCTAGATGATCTTTCAGACGTTCTTTGATCTGGGCGTTCAAGGTTCGACTGTTCAGACTAGATAGCTCATCCACCGTCCGATGCCCATTAGCAACCGCCAACCATCCCGTCAGTCCCCCATAGGCTAGGAGTGGCACCAAGATCATCAGCGGCACAGTTTGACGGATAGAGAGCGTAGGCATAAATGGAAACCCTTCAGTTCAGAGGTTTATTCCCGTGGCGGGCTGGGTTGCTGGAGCTGTGTGAGGTGGTGCCGATATTGGGCAAAGGACAACAGGTTAATCCCCAGTTCTTGGGCAGAACGGATGGTTTCGCGGGACATCGGCACCTGATCGTCAATTCCCCAAGCTTTAGAAATGGAACCGATCGCAAACACTATCCCTCCCCACGTCTTGAGATGAATCGGACACCCTTCAATCAGGGGCAACTGGCTAAACACAAAGGGCTGAAGCCACAAGGGATGGGTAAAAGGCACACCAGGTTCTAGGGGCATCCCCAGCTCTTCAGCCATCTTTTCCAAGGGACGGCATAGGTCGGAAACATGTTGATGAATGAGGGTATCCATCGCCCTGCTTTCGGTCTCTAATTCCTGCCGCAGCTCTGCAAATTCAGGCTTGGGAGAGAGGGTGGCGATCGCCGCTCCCAATTGTTCCTTAACTCGACTAAACTCAGCAATGCCCGCCTCCTCTGCCGAAATCTCCACAAACATCACGGCTCCCGTTCCTAAATAGGCTCGCAGGATTTCCTGGGCGGCGAGAGTTAGGGACAAACATTGGGCGTAGGTTAAACACAACAGATCAGCCCCTAGGGAGTGGAGAAGTTCAGGCTGCCAATTCACAGAGCCAAGAACGATGCCTTGCATGGGGGGATAGAGGTTAGGACAAGCCCTCAATAGCGCAGAAAGTCGTGTTCCAATTTGGTTAATCGTGTTTGGAGCCAAGTCTTGATTGAGGAAAGCTACCTTGATTTCCACAGAAGCGCGGGTTTGAACGGTGGGGCGATCGCGCAGATCCAATTGGTTCGTCCCTGGGGCGAAGACATCCAGGGTAGGTTGGAGTTGAACCTCCCCCGGTTGCAGCAAAATTCGGCACAGTTCAATTTGGGAGTTGTGGGGAGGGGTCGTGGTTTCCTCAACCCGAAACGTTTCCGTCACGAAATCGCGCCCCTTTTGGCCTTGGAGTCCTTCTGGGTCAACATAACGCAGGCATAAATAGATCAATTGTGCCTCCTGCTCTGGGGGCACAGACGCAATCCGAAAGGCCATTGGCTCTGGCACCACAATCGGATTGCCCTCCCCATCAATGGCGAGTCCGGGTTGGATTTGTAGCCAACGCTGGTCACGATAGGCATCGGCCACGTCAGATGGGGGTGCCATTAAACAAACGCCCAGACCCCAGACAATTCCACCTTGGTTGAGGGCTTGATAATGAATATTTTGACGGGCACGATGATAGCTGTGGGCTTGTTGCCAACGGGCAGCCGTAATCAGTAAACCATCATTGACCTGTAACCGTTGAAACGGCTCAAGGGAGAGCGGCGGGGAGAAGGGCGACATTGGCAGTACTCCGGGGTTCAATATAAAGCTCGTAAATACAAAAAGCAGGTTTTTCCTGCTCAATCACTTGGCGAACCAGGTCTTCGTCAATGGGATGGTTGAAGGGCGGGCGCAAATGCACAATGAAATGAAAGGGTTTACCGCCCCCTAAAATGGCATCTTCTCCTAGGTGTGCTTCCCCCAAAATGGCTCCCCGACAGAAGGATTCACTAATGCCAATGTGTTTATCGGCTTCGTCGGCAATCTCCTCATCTAGTGGCAATCCCGTGGCTAGGTGCAAATACAACCGCAATCCGCGTCGGGTGCCCCGCCAGCGATAAATTTCTAAAGCATTCCGAATCAAGATCCGTTGTTGCCCTAAGCTCAGATGCTCCTGAAGCGGCCACCCCACCCAGTGAGCCAGAAACGGCAGGAGCGATCGCGGTGCCGTCAGTGGATCAAGATAGGCCCAGAGATTATTAAGGGTTTGCACCGCTGGCTCAAAACTTTGCTCAAAGATATTGAGAAAGCGACCCACAAAATCGGTTTCCCGATAGATTGCTGGCAGAAAATCCAGATATAAACTATGGGCACGCACATAAAGATAAAAGGATGCCGTCTCAAGGTGTTGCCATCCAGTGTCTGGTTGGCGTAAATGAGCATAGAGAATGCCCCGATAGTCAAGCTTTAAGACACGATTGGGATGAATTACCTGGGGATTTTCAAAGAAGTCAGCCGCAACTTGAAAATAGAGAACGGCCTCCATCTGCTGAGCGGGGAAAATCTCAGAGCCTTCTGTGCCAATCCGACACCAGGAGTTGGGGAAATCTCCATCCACTTGCAGATTCAGCAGAAGACGACGAGTACCCAAGTTTTTGATCTGAACCACAATCTCGCTCGGTTCGCCGGGATGCAGTAACAAACTCCGACTGGCCGGAATGACCGATAATTCCCTGGTGTCCCCCCAAGATGCAGAACGGATTGCTAAGCCTTCTGGCAAGGCTTCGGGCACTTGCATGGGGGTCAGTTGCAGACTAATGGTTTGCCGAGACTGAGATTGAGTCATAACGCTATCAAAGCGGGTCCTAGCGAATCAAACTAATGGCATGACTAGAACGCAGGGTGCGATCTGCCCAAGAACAAATTAAGCCCCAAGGTGGCGGCTGAACCATCCCCCCCGCTGCCAGGGATCGCCGCCAAATCCCTTGCTCTTGACGCAGTTCAAAGAGCAAAATAGACCCTAAATGGCGAATTTCTGGGATTTTTTGCAGCAAACTGACAATATCGGAGGTATACACGGCACCACCAAAAGGCCACCCCTGACCATCCACGCCACCCGTGAGGGGGTTGAGGAAGCGATACAACGCCACCTGAAGTTGACGTAAAAGCACTGGCTGCGCTTGCGGATGGTTATACTCTGGTGCCAACCCCACCTCAGCTTGGACAAAAACGCCCCGATATTCGGGTTCTTGCAGTTGAACTTGTACCCCTAATACCCGTCGTTCATCAAGATAGGTGAGAATTGCGATCGCAAACCGATGTCAGCATCAATTGACTTGGATCCAGTCCTTCGCCTTGATAGATGCTGCCTAGATTGGCCTGGGGGACAACCAATACCGTCACGGTTCCTGGCGTTGATGACGAGGTCGTTGGCAAACAATGCACCCTGGCTACCGCACCTTGGGCTGCTTGCAGGGTTAAGGTCTCAAAATCTTCGGGGGTGACGGCGCGATCGCGGGTTCTCAACATGCGTGGAATCCGAATAACCGCATTATCCAGGGACTCTGCATCCGCGCCGTCATGAGCAGCCTCATGATTAATGACCCGATCCACGTAAGGAACCGCCGTTTTGGGAATTCGTAGGGTTCCCCGCTGGACATTGCCCTTGAGTCCGCCTCCAGTGCGATAGGCACTCATCCGAATCAACGCTCCTCTAGGGGGAATAGCTCCGTATTGTTGCTCCATGAGGTCTTGCACCACTGTTGACCTGCCCCTTGACAAAGCATTGTCACTCCAAGCCTGATGGTGCGATCGCGCCTGAACTTGTGCTTTTAACTGAGCCGGTTCTCGAATCAACGGTCCAAATTGAACCTGACCCGTGACAGAATCTAAAGTGTAATGGCGATCTTGGGCTGTAGAATCAGCAAAATCGTTTACTTCCTGCCAAAGCTCTGGTAAGCCCCCCAGGGGAATCACCACAATTTGCTCATCAGGGCGTCGTGGCAAAATCGAGGCGCTCTGCAACTGAAAGGTCTGGCCGGGAGTCCCATCACTACTCCCCAATAACTCTTCTTGAATTCGAGTACACTGGTAAGCCCGCACCTTACCACCAATGGCTCGCACTGACACCCCCACTAGTTTAGGAGAACGACTATACCCAGTCTGGGTCTCCTCTGTGGGCACGTAAACACAGCGTAACCAGCGCCCTTGATAGGTGCCAAAGTGAGCAACTTGCCATTCGAGGGGCAAATGTAAAATAATATCTGCTTCTTCCAGTCGATTGAGCGTATTTTCCGCAGCATTACTAAAACTAAACCCACGGGTACCATCATCTGCTTCCGTCAACAGAATGGGTTGCCACCCCCGACCGTTCCAAGCTTCCCAATGGCGAGGCGGATAGTCAGGATTAATGCCTGTAGCCGTAGCGGCTTCTCCCCGCAATGTCAGCGCCAAAACATTTCCGGTAATGTCCTGTTGAGGCTCAAATACGAAATAAAAACAATTCCCTGGCTGCGGGTGTTCGTCAAAGATAAACTGCTCCTGGCCTTGCCAACTGCCATCGGATTGTTGAGACCAGAGGTTTGAGAGGCGATCGCGTAACCCTTGGGGTAACAATTCCGGGGTTTCTGCGGTTAGAAAGTGAGCAATCTGAGGATTTCCAATTCGCAGCGGTTCTCCAGTACTAAAGATAATAGCCTCATCATTTTCCATACGCACCGTTGCCACTTCTGTTCCTTCAGGAATTTCGTAAGTGTCTGGTAAATCAGCACTCAGATAAAAGGTGAGTTCAGTCTGGGCAGGCGTAGCAGGTTGCAAACGAATCCCTAACAACTCCAGAAACACAATAAAATTGCGCCGAGGAACCTGGTTAAAGCGCACCAGCATTTGATCCGTCAACCAGGCAAACAGCTCCACCAATGTGATTCCAGGATCACCGGGATTATAGTTGGTCCACTCCGGGCAATAGCGAGGAATGCGGAGAATGCACTCATCCACCAAATCCTGAAACGTGCGATCATCCAGATCAGATTTTGGCAGCTTTGGCAAAAAATTGAACTCCATACATCTACGCTCTTGGCAAAGGACTGGCAAACTAACGGTTTGGCAATAAATAAAAGGGATACACGAGGCTGCGACTATCAGGACTCTCCTTCGGGTGATATTCCACGACAATATCAACACATCCCTGCCCTGGATCCGGCTCTGTCCGCACATCATCCACAACAATACGTGGTTCCCAGCGGATCAAGGCCTCTTGGACATGGAGACGCAAGAGCAACAGGGTTTGGGTATTCATCGGTGCAAAGATCAACTCTGATAGCCGTGACCCAAAATCTGGGCGATACACTCGCTCTCCTAACTGAGTTCGCAGAATAATTTGGATGGATTCCTCAATGTTTTGAACTGCTCCGCTCAACTGAACTTTCCCCTGCACATTGACACACATCGGAAAGGTCAAACCTTTGCCCAGGTAGCTTTCCATAGTACTCCGACCTAACAACAGTAAGTAGAATAAATCCTTAGGCCATCACCCCAGTAAGACTTCAAATCCCTGGGATCTCAGAAACATTGCACTTTAGCTCTTCCACTGCAAAACCAGTTGCTTTCTGCCATTCTTCGACTGTGAACTGATAGCCACACTCTTGTGCCATTTGTACAAAGTGATCTAAGTTCTGCGCTTGAGCGAGTTTCTCTCGCAGACCCGGAACAGATTGAGCGCCTCGAAAAAGTCTGGCAACTTCTTGCTGAGCCATCATTTTCTCCTTCAGTAGTATTTGATAAGGTTCATTTTTGGGGATAGCATATCTCTTTTTTAAGAGAATATTTAAAATGGCCTGATAGTAGCGGATTTACATGGAGTCGAGCCATGAACAATTCAAGGGTCTAATTTTTCTCCGGCCAAGGTGATATACTCCCAGACTTTGAGTTGATTATATTAAAGCAATAACTTCATTCTGATCGCGGTTATGTTAAGTTTTTTTTATTTATAAACTTATAAACAAAATGTGGTTTTATTAATGAAAGATATAGACTATCTTGGGGAGCGTAAATATCGTATTAAAACTTTGCACCATATGATTCTAAGCTTAAACCCAAAGAAAAGGTTCTTGGTAACACACATTGGTTTTGAAGCTTAATGGCGCAGGTGTTTAGGGTTTAGAATTAGTGGTTCTTGAGTTGTATGTAAAGACAAGCTCACTGATATTTCTATTGACTAAAATCAAAATATTGTTGCAGAAAAATTTTTCTACGGTGGCATAATATGCAAAAGAGATCTCTTTTACATAAGAAGCATTTTAGGAAAGAGCTTTTCATAACAACTTATAAGGATCAACTTAACCCTTTTGCTTGATTCAGTTTGCTGTCTTTAATTTGAGGGAAATAGGTTATGGCATTAGACTATTTTGCTCCTGGTGTATACGTTGAAGAAGTAGATCGCGGAAGCCGCCCTATTGAAGGGATTAGCCTCAGTGTGGGTGGATTTATCGGTTTTACGGAGGATGTCCGGGGTGATGCGGAATTGTTCAAGCCGATTTTGATTACGAATTGGAATCAGTACCAGGAGTATTTTGCCAAACCGGGATCAGACGGTTTCACAGATTTCGATGCCTATCTCCCTTTTGCAGTTCAGGGTTGGTTTTTAAATGGTGGCGGACGGTGTTGGGTCACTAGCATTGGCACTAAACTTCCGGGATCAGCTCCTCCAGAACCTGAAGACATGGCGAGTAAAGCATTGACTTCAGGCGGTAAGCCAGTCCTTGCCTTCAACCTCAAACTGCCTGAAGCAGAGGGTGGCGTCGCTGCATTGCCTGCTAGCACTGGACGCTTAACCATTAATATTTTGGAGAGTGAGCCTAAACCCCTATCTGAAGATGCTCCAGAGGATACCGAACCACCGCTTAATTCTGGAGAGTACTTTACGGTGGTAGTCAGCAATGGTACACAGGAGTTAGAGCGCTATGACCACCTCACCATGAATCCGCAGGCGGAGATCGCCATAGCAGATTATGTGGTCACTGCCCTAGAAAGCTCTGAATATATCGACATTGCTGATATTTCCCAAAGCGGACAACCGCTTTCTCGACGTCCCGCCAATGGTCTCTACGAGGTGGCACCGCCCCCTTATATCGGTCGGACTGAACATTTAGCGCGAGATGTGCAAGGCCAGCGCAATGATAAAACAGGGCTGCAAGGCATGTTTGAGGTGGATGAAGCTTCGATGATTGCCTGTCCAGATCTGATGAGAGTTTACGAAGCGGGATTGATGGATCTAGACCAAGTTCATGGTGTCATGGAAATGATGGTGAGTCTTTGCGAGAATTCATTTCCTGGCCCTGCCTATCGGATGGCGGTTTTGGATCCGCCGCCTGTCAAACCGGGTAAAAATGACAATCAAGCGGTTCCGGCTGAACAACAAAAGCCTCAGGATGTGGCGACTTGGCTAAGTTTGTTCAATCGGCGATCCATGTTTGGGGCACTGTACTATCCCTGGATTAAGGTTGCCAATCCCCGTAATGGGGGCCGACCGATTCTAGTTCCCCCCTGTGGTCACATGATGGGGCTTTGGTGCCGAACGGATCAATCCAGAGGGGTGTTCAAGGCTCCTGCCAATGATACGCCGCGCGGTGTGATTGGTTTGGCCTACGAAACCAATATGCGAGAACAGGAATTATTGAACCCCTTGGGCATTAACTGTATTCGTAACTTTGCCAATTACAATCGCGGTTTTAAGGTTTGGGGGGCACGTACTTTGGTGGAACCCGACAATATCCAATGGCGTTATATCAGTGTTCGTCGCCTGATTAGTTATATCGAGAAATCGATTGAAATTGGCACCCAGTGGGTGGTCTTTGAACCCAATGATCAGGATTTATGGGCACGGGTAACCCGTACGGTGAGTAATTTCCTAGAACGGCTGTGGCGAGAGGGTGCGCTCTTTGGCGGGTCGCCAGCGGAATCGTTCTATGTGAAGTGTGATGGCGAACTCAATACCCATGAAACAATGATGTTGGGTCGCTTGTACGTTGAGGTTGGGGTTTGTCCAGTACGTCCGGCTGAATTTGTAATCTTCCGCATCAGCCAATGGGCTCCGAACCAGTAGTTTTTAGTCCTGAGGAGAGGATGTTATGCCTGCTGATTTATCCAAACCCATGGCTCCGAGTAGTTTTTACTTGGAGGTAGCGGATATTGTCAAAGATGAGCAGTCTGTTTTTAAAAGTGTATCGATTCCGCAATATTCACCTAAAGTTCAGGGTGGACAACAGGCGATCGGGACGACAAAAGGGGGGAAAACGATTTGGCAGGTGAATGCTGCTGGATTTGAAGGTTTATTCAAGATCGATTGTGTTTGTATCGCGAGTGGTGATGGCGGTAGTACCAGCAAACTGATGTACGACTGGTTTAAGAAATGTCTACCCACCTCCAATGGTGGTGAGGGGAAATGGGCTAGCAGCAAAAAATCAGGGAGTATCACTGCCTACGATACGGATGGAAAGGAGGTTGCTAAATGGGAGTTTGCTGAAGCATGGCCTTCGAAATACAAATGTGCAGACTTGGACGTCACTGCGGATAGCTATATTGAGGAGACGTTTACCATTACTTGCGAGAAATTTAATCGGACGGTATAAGTCATTCCATTAACTAGGGCTGCAGTAAGCAATTCGACAAGGAGGTTGAAGTGGTTCAGTATCTAACCAATTCCAGTTTCTACTTTGAAATTGATGGAGTGACAGGTTTGTCGATTAAGAGTAGTTCAGGACCTGAAATTGAAATGGAGGTAGCGGGTGGAGATACTGCCCTTGGCGTGACGAAAGATGCGAAAACCCAAACCCAAGCGACGATTGGCGGGGTTAAGTATAACAGCACCATTTCGTTGAAATATGTTGCGGGAAATGAAGGAGATCAAAAGAAACTCTCTGACTGGTATAACGACTGTCACCGTGATACCTATTCCGGGGGATCCTCTAAGGCCATGGATGGCCGCAAGACCGGATCCCTGGTGATCTACGATCCCAATGGCTCAGAAGCGATGCGCTTTAATTTTACGGATTTATTTCCAGGCGCAAAGACGCAAGTTGGAAGCTTATCAGTCGATAGTTCTGGACAACTGGCTGAGGATACCCTCGAACTCTACTTTACAAAGGTTACCCGCGAGAAATAAGGATGACCCTCTGTGACAGATTTCCCAGAAATTCTCACCACTTCGCGCTTCTATCTGGAACTGAAGTTGGATGGAAGTAAAGATTCTGTGGATGGTTTTTTTAAGGGGTGTAGTGGGTTTCAGGTGAACCAGGAGGTAATTGAACTCTGCGAGGTGACTCCTCAATTATGGGGTAAGCAAGGTCAAACGCCAGGGAGAATGGTACGAACCAAAATCCCGGGATACTCGACCTATGCAAATCTCACTTTGCGTAGAGGGTTAACTCTATCAACGACCTTATGGAACTGGTTGCTCAAGGTGCAAGATGGTGATTGGGCTGATCAGCGCAGGGATGGCGCTTTGGTGGTCTATAACCAGTCTGCCCAAGAACAGTTTCGCTTTGAATTTCAACGAGGATGGCCGATAAGCTATAAAATTTCTGATCTGGATGTGGCAACTGGAGAGTATAACATCGAAGAAATAGAAATGACCGTTGAAAACTTGAAACGCGTTGAGGTGCAAACCTAGGTATGAAACTGACCAATAATCTAGGACTAGGCCCCCCTAAAACTGAATCTGCTTCTTCATCGTCTGCCTCTCGATCCATCCCAGCATTTCCAGAGGAAAGAAGGCATTCTGAGATTCAAACAGAATTTGAATTTATCCTACCCAAAGGGTATGTGGATACGGATGGAACTGTTCACCGTAAGGGGGTGATGCGGTTGTCACGGGCAATTGATGAAATTGTGCCCCTGCGCGATCCACGGGTGAAATCGAATCCTGCCTATGCGACGGTGATTATTTTGGCGCGGGTGATAACACGCTTGGGGGCATTGGCAGAGATTACACCGATGGTGATTGAGGAATTATTTGCCTGTGATCTCAATTACCTGCAAAAGTTCTATCGCCAGATTAATGATCTAGAAGTAGAGACAGAATCATCGCCAAAGTTGGAAGTAAGGAGTACTTGAAAAGATAATGGTCACGGAGTTTGACTTTATATTGCCCCGCGGATTAGTAGATGCACAGGGGATAGTCCACCGTGAGGGGGTCATGCGGCTAGCAACTGCTAGGGATGAGATTTTGATTGTCAAAGATTCTAGGGCGCGGGAGAGTGAAGCCTATGGCGAATTAATTTTATTGTCTCGTGTGATTACACGCTTGGGGGAGATCACAGAAGTTGTACCGGATCTATTGGAGAATTTATTTACGCTGGATCTGAGTTATTTGCGGGAGTTTTATAACCGGATTAATCAGCAAGGAACGGCTAAAATTGCGGTGGATTGTCCAGTTTGTAACAATCAGTTTCTGGCTGAGTTAGCGCTATCGGGGGAATTGTAAGCTACCCTCTTGATCAGCTCTATGGAGAGGTAGCTTGTATTGCTTCAGCGTTTCATTGGTCTTTGGAGGAGATTTTAAATTTGGATCATGGCGATCGCGGTCGTTGGGTTCAAGAAATAGATAAGCTCCGTCGTTCATTGTCGTAATAGATCTTTGTAGCTATGCCCGCTGATCCTAAACACACTCTTTCTGAGACAGTCATTAACCGAATTTTGCAGGATCCACTTTTGCAGCAACAGTTGTGCGATCGCGTTTATGAGTTATTGCAAGCAGAACTTCGCCAACAGTCTGAACGAAGCCGTGGTTATGGGAGATAGTTTTAATGCCTGCCAATAATGGTGCTAAGCCCTATGGATTGAACTACATCACAGCCAATCGATTCTATGTGGGGATAGAAAGCAATATTTCTGCTTCGTTTACAGAGTGTCAGGGATTAGGCGTAAAGGTGAAGTATGAGACCTACGCTGAAGGCGGGGTGAATGATCAGCAACGGATCTTTTTGGGACAGCCAGAGTTCTCAGACGTCACGCTCAGGCGGGGGATGACGGATGATCTCCTGTTTTGGAATTGGGTCAGTCAAGTGATGAAAACAGATTCCCAGAAAGGGATCGAACGTCGGAATGTCAATATTTCGTTGTTTAACCCCGCAGGAGAGACGATGCAATGTTGGACGCTCATTGGTGCAGTTCCCGTAGGATGGAGTGCACCTACCTTTGCGGCAGATTCAACGACGGTGGCGATCGAAGAACTCACCTTGATTTATGAAGGGATTAAGGTTGCGAAGTCAGGGACTGCTTCGGCGACGGTTTTGCAAGGGCGGCAAAATGGATATTTCGGCAGTAGCTAACGATGTCTGAACCTGAAGAGCCACTGTTTAGTTCTGATTCTGAAATAGAAGAAGAACCCCTAGGACTCAAGGAACCCTTGGGTATTATTCAACGGTTTATAGTGCCTTTAGGTGTAAACTCTCTAGGAATTTTAGATTCTTCTATTTTCCTGAGGGATGGAATTCTGGATTCGTCCTCTAAGTTACCTGTGCTGGAAGACTTTGAGCAACTTACTGCTCCAACTGAAGAAGGATTAAAGACTTCTCAAGAAATCTCTAATGTCGCTCAATCTGCTCCAGACTTACTACAACTTTCAGACGAGGTATTACCTCCAAGCACAGAAGATCAATCGATCGAACGTTCGCTGAAAAATCTGAATCTGTACCGCCTTCTACAGAAGAAAGTGGGAATAGACAGATAGTAGATTCTTCTAAAGGTTTATTATCTAAGGCAATCCAGTTTTTATCTAAAGCTGCTGCCTCAATTTCTACCCCAACCAAGAAACAACCTTCTTCTCAGGCAAATACAAACATTCAGAGTAGTCCAGTACAGACTGATTCTGTTCAACGGTTTAAAGAACCATCACCGCAGGAATTGCCAATAGAGGAAGAACCAAATTCTTTGAGTTTTCCAATCATTGTAGAACCACCATTCATTCAACCTAACGAGAAATCACCAGCATCAATTGAGCAGTCTATTCAACCGGAGACAAAATTACCAGAATTATCAGCATCCATTGAACCATCCGCTCAGTCTGAAACCCAATCACGAGAAACGCCGATTCAGCCCTTAGCTCAATCTAAGCTAGAACCTTCAGAATCAGAACGCTCAATTCAACAAACGGCAAATAGCGAAGCGCGATCGCCAGAACTAGAAGCACCAATTCAACATTTAGCCCAAGCTGAAGATCGATTATCAGAACTAGAAGCACCGATTCAATCAACCGTTCAGTCTGAAATAAAATCATCAAAAGCAGAAAGACCGATTCAACGATCTGCTCCAACTCTACCTCATGAAACAATCCCAACACCACAACCATTAGCTCAGTCTGAAACGCGATCTCTGGAAACGCCGATTCAGCAGAACGTTGAATCTGAGACACGATCCTCAGAATCAGAACCCTCAGTTCAAGGAAAAGTCCAACCTGGAGAGAAACCGCCAGAACTAAAAACACCAATTGAACATTCTGCTCAACCTGAAGCGCGATTAGCAACATCAGAAACCCTAATTCACCAAACAGTTCAGCCAGAAGCACAATTACCAGCGACACCGATTCAACATTCCGTTAAAGCTGAAGGGCAATCACTGGAAGTTGAAACTCTAGATCGAAAAATAAATCAGTCTGAAGCACAATCCTCAGAAATAGAAACTCCAATTCAGGGATTAGTTCAACCTGAAATTAGTTCGCTAGATACAGAAATTTCCATTCAACGCTCTACTCAGGCTGAAAAGAAATTACCAGAAACATCTATTGAAGAATCCGTTGAACAATCTGCTCAAGCTGAAACTCAATCGTCAACAACAGAATTTCAAATTCCAGAAACAGCTCAAGCTGAAGAGCAATCACCTGAAACATTGATTGAACAATCTATTCAGCCAAAAACACGATCACTAGAAACTTCGATTCAACGGTCTACTCCAACTGAGGAACAATCACCCGAAACAGCAACTGGACAATCAGTTGAGAGAGAAATACGACTCCTAGAAACGCCCATTCAGCAGAAAGTTGAATTTGAGGCGCGATCATTAGAATCAAAACCTTCAGCTCAAGGAATCGTACAACCTGAAGAGCAGCCACCAGAGATACAAACACCAATTGGACATCCTGCTCAATCTGAAGAGCACTTAGCAACATCAGAAGCCTCAATTGAGCAACCAGTTCAGCCAGAAGCACAATTACCAGCACCATCAATTCAGCCTCTCGTTAAAGCTGAAAGGCAATCCCTAGAAGCTGAAGCTCCAGATCCACAGACAATTCAGCCACAAATACGATCCTCAGAAATAGAAACTCCAATTCAGGAATTAGTTCAATCTAAAATTAATTCGCTAGGCACAGAAACTCCCATTCAACACTCTACTCAGGCTGAAAGGAAATTACCAAAAACATCTATTGAAGAATCCGTTGAACAATCTGCTCAAGCTGAGGCACAATCATCAGAATTAGAACCCTCAATTCAAGAAATCGTACAACCTAAAGAGCGAGTACCAGAAGAAGAAACACCCATTCAGCCTTCTGTTCAGATTGAAGCGCGATTATCAAAATTAGAAATACTGACTGAACAGCCAGTTCAGACTGAAGCGCAGTTACCAGAAACATCGATTCAACGTCTCGTCAAAACCGAAGAGCAATCACTAGAGACTGAAACCTTCGCTCAACAAATTACTCAGGCTAAAACGCAATTATCAGAAATAGAGACTCCAAGTCAAGAAAGGATAAGACTTGCAGAGAAATCACCAAAAACATTGAGTGAACAATCTATTCAGCCAGCAACTCAATTCTCAGAACCATCCACCCAAGGATTTGTTCACGCTGAAACACAATCGCCAGAATCAAAACCATTGATTCAAAGGACAGCTCAAGTTGAAGAACAATTGTCAAAAGCAGAAACTCCTATTCAACAATCTGCTTCGCATCTGACCAATGAAACCATTCAAACATCGCAAAAAACAATACAAGAAACAACTCAGCCTAAGACACAATCACCAGAATCAAAACCATTGATTCAAAGGACAGCTCAGACGAAAGAGCAATCCTCTGAAATATTGATGGAACCATCAGTTCAAGTTACAACACCATCACTAAAAACTCCACTTCAACAGGCTCAAACTGAAGGAAAACTGCCAGAAACATCAATTGAGCCATCCGCTGAGCCTAAAACGAGATCTTCTGAAATTCCTATTCAACGTTCCGTTCAAACTGAAGCGCAATTACTAAAAGCTGAAATCCTAAATCAGCAAGCAAATCAGTCTTATTCACAATTATCAGAAACACTCATTCAACCTTCTGTTCAGGCTAAAACACAAGGGTCAGAGTCAGAACGTTCAATTCAAGAATCAGTACAGACGGAAGCGCGATCTCCAGAGCTAAAAATACCGATTCAACGTTCTATTGAGGCTGAAAAGCAATCATCAGAGGTTGAAACCCTAAATCAGCTAACAACTCAGGCTGAAATGGAATCGCTTGAAGCAAAACCACTGATTGAACAATTAGATCAGCCCATAACAGAATTAACCGAATCTACTATTCAAAAGACTACTCGGTTTGAAGAGCAAGCATCAGACCCAAAATCATTGTTTGAACAATCAGCTCAGTCTGAAACTCATCCAGAAACGCCAACTCAATGCTCAATTAAAGCTGAAGAGAAATCATCAGGGGCTGAGATCCTAAATCAACCAATAACGCAACTAGCAGAAAACCCAAGTCAACATGCTCAAGCTGAAAAGCAATCATCAGAACCATTGGCTGAACAGTCCATTCAAGCTGAGATACAATTAACAGAGACCCTAATCCAGCAATTTGTTCAGCCTGAAGCACAATCGTCAAAAATATTGATTGAACCATCCGTTCAGACTAAACAACCATTACCTGAAGCTTCCATTCAAAAATCAATTCAGACCAAAGCAGGATCACAAGATTCCCTTCAGCTTAAAGGGCAAGTACCAGAAACAGAATCTTCGATTCAAAAATCCACTCAGCTTGAAACGCGATCGCTCAACAACAGAACTCAACAGTTCATTCAATCTGAACAGAAATTTCCACAGCCAGAAACATTAATTGAGCAAGGGATTCAGCCCCAAGAACAATCACTAGAACTAGAACCTTCTATTCAGCAATACAAAGAACCTCAAACAACGTCGCAAGAGTCAGTAACTCCAACTCAACATCCTATTCAGGCTGAAGCATGGTCATCGGAACTAGCAGCTTCAACTCAATCTTCTGCTCAAGCTAAAACACAATTATCAAAAACTTTGGCTGAACAACCTGCTCAGGTCGAAGCGGGATCATCTGAAACACCAGTGCAAGACATCGTAAAAGTTGAAGATCAATCACTGGAAGCAGGAACTCTGAGTCAATCTTCTGTGCAAGCTGAAAGGCCATCACCAGAAATAGAGGCATTAGGTCAACAATCTCTTCCGACTGGAATGCGATCGCTAGCAATAGACCCTCCTACTCAGCAAATAGCTCAATCAGAAACTCAATCGCCGGAGCCAGAAACTCCAATTCAGCCTTCTGCTCGATCTGAAAGACAATTATCAGATCAGCCAGAAATGGGATTGTCAGATACAAAAATATTAAGTGAGCCATTCGCCCAGGCTGAAATACAATCGCCAGAAATAGAAACACCGATTCAACAATCTGTTTTACCTACTAAAAGCCAGCCCGAAGCAGAGATCCCTAGTTCTCAAAAAATTGCCGATACAAAAGCGTCTAAAAAAGCAACCTCTAAAAGTCTGGTGTCTAAGACAATCCAGTTTTTATCTAAAGCTGCTTCCTCAATTTCTACTTCGATAAAGCAGCAACCCTCTTCTCAGACAAAGGTAAGGATTCAGAATAAGCCAGAACAAGCTAATGCTGCTCAGCGGATTGAAGAGCCATCACCTCAAGAATCACCAATACATCAAGAGCCATCTCTCTTAAGTTCTCCAACCATTGCAGAATCAACATCCATTCAACCGCTAGAGCAATCCTTAGAAAAATCAATTGAGCCATCTTTTCAACTGGAGACACAATCATTAGAGTCAGAAAAATCAATCAAACAATCAGCCCAGCCAGACGCTCAATTAATAGAAACACTGATTCAAAGATTTGTTCAACCTGAACTACAAGCATTACAAGCAGAATCTTCAATTCAAGAAACGGCTCAGATTGAAGAACAATTACTAGAAGTAGAAACTCTTCTTCAACAATCTGCTTTATCTCCCAACCATTCAACAGTTCAAGTGCCAGAGCAAACAACTCAGCTAGAGACGCAATCTTCAGAATCAGAAATATTAATTCAGTCTTCCAGTCAGCCCAAAACGCAATCACTGGAACCTTTTCAACGCTCTACTCAAGCTGCGGAACACTCACCTGAAAAGGGTATTGAACAATCAGCTCAGATTGAAACACAATTATCCCCAACCCCGACTCAACATCCAGCTCAATACGAGGGACGATCATTAGAAGCTGCCATCCCAGACCAACCAACAGCTCAGATTGAAACGCAATTATCCGAAACGGCAATTCAACAATCGGCTCAAGCTGAAGAACAATTGCCCGAAGCTGTGATTGAGCAATCCGCTCAGATTGAAGTGGGATTGTCAGAAACACTCATTCAACAATCAGCTCAGGCGAAACAACCATCAGTGGGGGCTGAAGTTCTAAGCCAACAAACAACTCAACCTAAAACGCGATCGCTGGAAACGTCAATTCAACGCGCTGCTCAAGCTGACACACCGTTACCAGAATCAGAACCATTGATTCAGCCATCCATCCAACCAAAGCCACCGTTGCTGGAAGCGCCGATTCAGCATTCTGATCAAGCTGAAGAGCAACCTCCAGAAACATTGATTAAACAATCAGCTCAGTCAGAAAAACAACTACCAGAAACGCCAATTCAACGATCAATTCAGGCTGAGATAGAATCACCAGAATCAGAACCCTCAGTTCAAGAAACAGCTCAAGCTCAAGGGAAATTAACAGAATTACAAAGGCCGATTCAGCCTTCTATTGAAGCTAAAGAGCAATTATCAGAACCAGAACAATGGATTGAACAATCAGCTCAGATTGAAACACCATCCTCTGAAATGCCTATTCAACATAATATTGAAGCTAAAGAGTATTCACTAGAGGCTAAAATTTCAGATCAACAAGCCACTCAAATTGAAACGCAATCACCAGAGATAGAGACTGCAATTCAGCGGTTAGTTCAATCTGACACTAGTTCGTTGATTGCAGAAACTTCCATTCAACATTCTACTGAAGCTGAAATTCAATTACCGCAAACACAGAGTCAAAATCTTACTGGAAATGAGACCCAACTACCGCAAACATCGATTCAACGCTCTACTCAAACTGAAACGCGATCGCTAGAAGCTCCAATTCAGGAAATAGTAACGATTGAAACCCAATCGCTAGAATCAGAAATACTCACTCAAGATTCTACCCAAACTGAAGCGCGATCACCAGAATTATTGATGGAAGAACCCACTCAACTGGAAACCCAACTGTCAGAAAGACCGATTCAAGGCTCTATTCAAACTGAAACGCGATCGCTCAAATCAGAAATACCTACTCTAGGTGAAGGACAATCTCTAGACTTCTCGATTGAACAATCGACTCAGATTGACGCACAATCTTCTCAAGTCCCTATTCAACGTTCTAATGAAGCCCAAGGAAATTCCCTGGATTCTGTTGAAACCAAAGCGCAATCACTAGCGACTGAAATCCCAAATCAACCCATAACCCAATCTCAAAAATGGTTATCAGAATCACCGATTCGAGATTCTGTCCAAGCTGAAGCGCGATCGCTAGAATCGCCGACTCAATATTCTACTCAAGCTGAAAATCTACTGCCAGAAGCATCAATTTCCCAATCAGCTCAGGCAGAAACGCAATTACCAGAAACTCCCATTCAGCGACTAGTTGAACCACAGGCACAATCGCCGGGAACAGAATCTTCCATTCAAAGAATGGCGAAGATGGAAGTGCGATCGCCAAACGCAGAGAACCCAAATCAGCAATCCGATCTGCACTGGATTCATGAAACCATTCAAATGCCACAAAATTCTAGCTCCTTATCTCAACCAGATAATGAAGCTTTTTCAGACTTAATCCCATCTAATACTGAAGCGATTCAACGCATATCGCAATCTGAAATAGCAGATCAAGAGAAGAAAAATCTAGATTCATCTAGGATACTTGAGACTTCTAGTCTAGAATTCAACGATTTCCCCCACTTACCAACCGTTTTACAAAATCTGAGCATTTTGAAACCCCTTATTCAAACCGCTGCCCAGAAAATACCCGAGCCATCTTATTCTCCCTCATCTTCCTCATCTCTTCCCCCTACCCTTGCCGAGAAGCAAACCCTGAAGAGTCCAACTCAATACGCTAAAGTTGATATACCACCTCAAACCAGCCAAACTACTAAAGCCCAGCTCCTTGATGAGCAGGCATTGTCCCGCGCTACTCTTGCAAGGCCTGCTGCTTCGGATTCTGTAATCAGAGTGCAGGCAAAGGAACCAAGTTACTCAGCGGTTTTGCAGAGGGCTGAAACGCAAACCTTGGTTTCCGAAGGAAAGGAGGAAAACCCCCTTGAAAAAGACACTTCAGATATTACCCAAGATCTAGACACCCTCGCGCAAATCATCTATGAACAGCTCCAACAGCGTCTGCGGATCGATCAAGAACGCCATGGGTATGGAACTGGACGCTTATCTCGGTAAAACCCTACACCCAATAAGAGGGCGCAATGTCATTGGTCAAAGCAAAACTCATTTCTTCTGATGGAGGCGGCACCATCGAATTTATGTTTAACCCCAATCAACTTGCCTTCTCGCAACGGATTAACCTAACCAAAAATAGCGGTTCTCGCACGGGTCGAGGCTTGCCAAAAGTCAATTTTGCCTATCCTGACCCCTGCATTCTCAGTATTCGAGATATTATCTTAGATACCTACGAAGACAGTGGGGGGAAAAGCGTTATTACTCACCTCAAGCAATTTGAAAAAGCCGTCAACTTTGCCGAAAGTGGTGATGGCAAGGAAAAACGTCCGCCGACTTATGTGTTTACTTGGGGAAATTTCCAATACATTCGCTGCTTCATCACAGACTTAAGCTACACCCTGACGATGTTTCTTGCCGATGGTACTCCTGTCCGGGCAAAACTAGACCTCACTCTAGAAGAAGTGGACGAATCTACCTCCCAACCCGGAATGGGAGCCCCTACCACCGTCGATCGCGGCGGAGATACACGCAGTCGTCGCCAGGGAGCCTAGTACTTATGCCTGCTGTCACTTACATTGCCCAACCCACGCTCAAAATTGATGGCCAATCTGCTACCAGTATTCTGATGGAAGATTTACTGCAAATTGTCGTAGAAGAAAGTTTACATCTGCCAGGGATGTTCACTCTCATGATTCGCAATGACTATTTCTCCTCCCGCACAGGCGAAAATCCTTGGCTCTACGATAAAATTTTTGCCGTCGGTAAATCCATTGAAATTGGCTTCACCTCCAGCACAACTGAGGCGGCTGACTTTGAAGACTCCGAGGAAGAAATTCTGCTAACAGGCGAGATCACGGCTATTGAAGCCCATTTCAACATTGAATCTCAAGCACCTATCATAGTCAGGGGATATGATATCAGCCATCGCTTGCATCGTGGACGCTATAATCGCTCATTCCAAAATATGACCGATACAGACGTGGTTAAGAAAGTGATTGGCGAAGTCGGGATTCAAGCTGGAACTATCGATGATAGTGGCGGTCCCTATGGATTTGGAGATCCCGTCGGCTATATTTTTCAAGAGAACCAAACCAATATGGAGTTCTTAAGGGAAAGAGCGTCTCGGCATGGATTTGAGCTGTTTGTCCAAGATGGAAAGCTCAATTTTCGCAAGCCCAGTGCTAAAACGTCCTTAACCCTAACGTGGTTAAAGGAGATCAATAGTTTTAAGGTGCGCGTTAGTAGTGCTGAACAAGTTGATTCTGTGGAGGTTAGAGGCTGGAACTACCAAACGAAACAAGCGATTGTGTCTACCAAGAGTAGTCAAACTACTGACGTGATTACAACCACGGAGCAAGGAAAAGGGAAAAGCGTCAGTACAGCGTTTCAGAGTACGCCCAAGATGATCGTTGTCAATCAACCGACAGCAGCCAGTCAAGAAGCGGATGCGATCGCACAGTCTCTTTACAACGAATTATCTGGGGAATTTGTACAAGCGGACGCCAAAGCAGAAGGCAATCCCCAGATTCGACCGGGCAAAAAAATAACTCTCACAGGACTAGGGAAATATAGCGGCAACTACTACGTCACTGAGACTCGACATGTTTTTACGGCCAGAGTCTATACCACAGAGTTTAGTGTGCGCGGATTACGAGACAATGACCTGCTGACGATACTGTCCCCGCAACCCCGCTTACAGCCGGGGCAAACTCTCTTGATTGGGATTGTTTCCAACAACAAAGATCCGAAAAAATGGGGGCGGGTGCGCGTCAAATTTCCGACGTTAACCGAAGAACATGAGAGCGACTGGGCTAGAATTGTCGCGATCGGGGCTGGTTCCAATCGCGGCTTTGACTGTTTACCTGAAATCAACGACGAAGTTCTGGTTGGATTTGAACATGGGGATATTCATCGGCCTTTTGTCATTGGTGGGGTCTGGAATGGCAAGGATGCGCCCCCGGTGAGCGTTGATGAGTCCGTTGTCGGTGGAAAAGTGCGGTTGCGAACCATCAAAACCCGTACGGGTCATCTGTTGCAGTTCGTAGAAGAAGATAAAGGCGCGAGTAAAAAAGGCGTTTATCTGGATACCGTCTATGGCCATAAACTCTACTGTAATGATGCTGAAAAGAAAATTGAGTTAAAAACCAGTGCTAACCATCAAATTCTCCTAGACGATCAGAACAAAAAAATTCTGGTGCAAACCACGGGTGGCCATAGCTGTACATTAGACGATCAAGCCCGTAAGATCACCCTCAGTGCGACGGGAGAAATTGAAATTACCGCGCCTCAAAAAATCACCTTAAAAGTGGGTGGTAGCAGCATGGAAATGACGATGGCTACGATCACCTTAAAAACAGGTGGAAATACGATTGAGCTAGGGCCAGCGGGTATTAACATTAATGCCGCCGCCTTAGCGACCCTCAAAGGAGCTTCAACCACGATCAAAGGCGATGCGAATGTCACCGTCACCGCCCCGATCATTATGATGAATTAGGAGAATGATCATGCCACTGCAAGTTTGTATGGGGGCGACCCTACAATGTATTCCCTTCGGCGTTGCTCCCAGTACGTTGATAGTGATTCCTAAAGGTCCGCCAGTGATGGTCACGGGCCTGTTGGCAGCAACGGTGATGGATTTTGCCCCCTTGGCGAATATCCTCCCCTTTGGAATGTGTACATCCATTGCCAATCCTATGGTAGCAGCAGCAACGGCAGCAGCTTTTGGAGTACTGACGCCCATGCCCTGTGTGCCTGTGATTGTGGGGCCGTGGAAACCGGGAGCATTAAAGGTCAAAATTAATAAATTTCCTGCCTTAACCGATGTTTCCATTTGTAATTGCGCTTGGGGTGGCGTCGTCAAGGTTGTGTTTGCCGGACAAACCAAGGTGATGGTGACATGAGTAATCCCCTGGCGATCGCAGCTATCACCACAACTCTGCACAGTCTGATTTTTCTAGGCGTTCGGGAGGAATTGGGGAGCGGTAGTATTACCGCCCTTCCCCTGGATAAAGCGCGGAGTAATCGCGAAGGGAATCAGGTCAATTTATTTCTCTATCACACGATGCCCAACCTGGCTTGGCGGAATGAACGGTCAATGCGCGGGAAATTGCCCCAGGCGGGGAAATCACCTTTAGCCCTGGATTTATTTTATTTGCTGACGATTTATGGACAAAATGACAGCGAAACCAAAAGCCATCGTTTATTAGGATCAGTTCTGTCAATTCTGTACGATCATTCCACCTTGAGTCGTACCGAGATCGAAGCAGCAACGGAAATTGAATTGCCAGATAGCGACTTACATCGGCAAATTGAACAAATTACCATTACCCCAGAGCATTTGACCTTTGAAGAGATCTCACAACTGTGGCGCGGATTTCAGGCACAGTATCGGGTTTCCGTTGCCTATAAGGTGTCTGTGGTCATGATCGATAGTACCCTACTACCCCAGTCTGCCCTACCGATCCTCTCACGCAATGGGGAGACGCAAGGAGCGACAGTTTATCCCGGCTTAGCTCCAACCTTGCAAGGCATCCGCTTGCCCCATCGTCAAGCCAGTGCCCAGTTCGGCGATATCATCGCCTTAAATGGGTCTCATCTGGACAGTCGGAATCTGACGGTTCAATTTCACAATGTTCGTTTGGGTCATACCCTGAAGCTGACACCATTACCTGAGCAGACAGAGACTCAACTGCAAGTCCGGCTGCCTAGCCCCGCTGATCCCTCTGGTGCGATTGCTCAATGGTGGGCTGGGTTTTATCGTCTCTCTCTGGTTGTCCAACGTCCTGATTATGAGTGGACGACCAATGAGTTGCCCTTAGCCCTAGCCCCTCAAGTACTCAGCATTACGCCCCAGGAGCTCCCCCAGGTCGCAGTTTGTTAACGTTGACGTGCTGGCCGCAGATTCGACCAGAGCAACAGGTTGTTTTGTTAATGGGCGATCGCGGAATAGCCCTCCAAGATTTGTCATCGCCAACGGATCTGACCGCGCCTTCTACACTGACTTTTCAGCTTAAAGATATGCAGCCCGGTTTGTATGTTGTCCGATTGCGGGTGGATGGGGTAGACAGTATTCCCATTGATTTTGCCAGTACACCGCTCCAATTTGCCGAAAATCAGACGCTGAGGGTGACGGGATAATGGATCATGCCCAATGGCAGCAAGAAAATTCTCGGTATCTGTCCTTGGCGATCGCCTGGTTACGACTACGGCTGCAACGGCTCATCCCCGATTCGACGATAACCGAAACAGAGATTGCCGACGCGGAAACCCTGATGCTAGAAGCCGAAGCGCTAGAGCCTCCCCCAGCCTTAATCGCCTTGAGTTCAATCTTAGAGTTGACGCGGTTTGAGCAGTCCCTGCTGCTGCTGTGTGCAGCAATGGAGCTGGACACAGAAATCGCCAGTTTCTGCGCCAAAATCCAGGGCGAGTCGCAGCCCTATCCCACCTATGCTTTAGCCTTAGGACTGTTTGATCATCCCATTTGGGATGTGGTGTCGCCAGAGCGCCCCTTACGCTCTTGGCGATTGATTGAGATCCATCAGTCGGGGGTGCAGCCCTTGATTGTCAGTCCGATCAAAGCAGATGAACGGATCGTGAATTACATTAGGGGGTTGAATTATCTGGACGATCGCTTGAGTTTTCTGCTATCCCCCTTGTCGATGCCAGTCTTAGGGGAGAATCTCGATGATTCCCTGGCTCCTTCCCAGCGACAGGTTGTGGCAACGATTGCCCATCACTTACAGGCCGCTACGCACTGGAATGTCCTACCCATTGTGCAACTGTTAGGGAGCGATCTCGTCAGCAAGCAACGAGTGGCCTTGTCGCTGGCGGAAGGGTTTGATATTTCCCTATACCGGATCCGGTGGAGCTATTACCCACCCATGGGTCTGATCTCGAAACCCTGATCCGCATCTGGCAACGAGAAATGCAGTTGTTTCCAGTGGCGTTGTATCTGGATGGGCAGGCGATGGACGGGAATAATTCGACAAATAGTTCGGCGATCGCATTGCAAGTCTTTCTTGACAATGTCCATGGGTTATTTTTTCTGGATGTGCAGGATCAAAGTTGGCCGCTGGATCAACCGACAATCTCGTTTGAGGTGGCAAAACCAACATCTGTGGAACAATTACAGGTCTGGAAGCAGGTCTTTGGTACATCATTTAGCGATAACGCCACTCAGTTATCCAGTCAGTTCAATCTCAATTTGGCCGATATTCAGCAAATTGCCGCATCGGTGCAGGCTGAGATGGCTCAGATCTCTCTACCAGAAGAAAAAGGGGAGGGGAAATCAGCACAGATGAACTTGAAGGATGGAGAATGGGGCGATCGCCTCTGGGGTGCTTGCTTAGTACGTACCCGTCCGCGTCTAGATGCCCTGGCTCAACGGCTGGAGACGAAAGCGACCTGGGATGACATTGTGTTGCCGGAGGAAGAGACCAATCTGTTGCGCCAGATTGCAGCTCAGGTGCGGTACCGGAGTACAGTTTATGACGAATGGGGATTCCGCGATCGAATGAATCGGGGGTTGGGGGTGAATACGCTGTTTGCGGGAGAGAGTGGTACGGGAAAAACGATGGCAGCGGAGGTGATTGCTAATGAGTTGCGGTTGAATCTCTACCGGATCGATTTATCGGCGGTGGTGAGTAAGTACATTGGCGAGACGGAAAAGAATCTGCGACGGCTATTTGATGCGGCTGAAGATGGAGGCGCAATCCTATTTTTTGATGAGGCGGATGCGTTGTTTGGTAAACGGAGCGAGGTACGGGATAGTCACGATCGCTATGCGAACATTGAGGTGAACTATCTATTACAGCGCATTGAAGCCTATCGGGGACTAGCTATTTTGGCAACAAACTTGAAAGGATCGATGGATAGTGCCTTTATGCGTCGGCTACGCTTCATTATTAACTTTCCGTTCCCCTCATTAGAGTCGCGGAAGGAAATGTGGCAAAAGGTGTTTCCGCCGCAAATGCCTATTGCAGAATTAGATTACGACCATTTAGCTCGGCTCAGTTTAACAGGAGGCAGTATTCATACCATTGCCATAAATGCAGCATTTCTCGCGGCAAAGGAACATACCGACCTTGCAATGCCTCACTTGTTGAAAACTGCACGAGCTGAGTTTCGGAAGTTGGAGCGATCGATCTATGAAGGGGATTTTAACTGGCAGACATCAGACAACACAGGACTAACAGTTTGAATTAGATTAGAAGCGATCAGAAGTAGTTATTGAGGAGAAGCTAACCCATGACCCACGAGGATCTACGCCAACACATACAACCTGCCAAGAGAAAGACTACTCCGATCAAAGCTAATCTCCATCACAGAGCAATCTACAGCATACCAGAGCCAGAGAGAAAAGACGAAATCATGGGTTCCAATACAGCAGACTGTGAAAGCTACACTTATAAATGTTTCAGCCATATACCTCTGTTAGAAGATACTCAGCCCACAATTCAACAAAAGGAAAGTTGTCATTCGGAATATGAAGCGACTCAAGTAGACACTAACCATCCTACAGTTGATCAACCTAACCCGTCAGAGCCACAAGGGCAACCCGCAGCAAACAGAAGTGGAGGAAGATGGAGTAGTCGCAAGCAAAAGGTATATCCACGAAAGAGTTTTAGTGGTGCTGTAGTACAGCGAATGGAACTAGTGAGACCAAAGCACGAGGGAGAGGTCAGCAAAGAAGTCGAAATATTAGGCGAGGTGAAGTACGGACTATTCAAAGGATATGTGGCATATAATGCTAAAAACCACACTGTAGTACTCATTTCAGGAGGCATGGCCTTAGCGCATATCGAAATCCAGGAGCATAGTAAAGACAAATCTATTTCGTTGCACACAGGTACCGACAAAGGCGAAGCAGGAGGTCAAGGATACATGCTGGCGATGTTTCCCTATACGCTCGAAATAGTAAAAAAACATTTCAGTAATTATGATAAGATTTGCATGAATCCCTCTATGGGAGCAGCAACAAAAGGATTGATAAGCATCTTAGGATTGTGGCTTAAATAAGATCTAGAATCCAGCTTTCTGAGGTTTAGCCGTGTAATTCCATTTTGGGAGGTAAGCATCAAAAATAATTTCCATTGATTCCTTAAACTCCTGAGTGACTTTTCGCCCCGTTTGATACACCTTATCTAATACCGTGGTCAAGACCTTCAGACCCGTTTTAGTCTCGGCTTTACC
>JAAUOM010000130.1 GCA_012034865.1 Acaryochloris sp. CRU_2_0
TCTCGATATTGTTTAAGCAATTTCTCAATAAAACTCAATGCCACTCGGAATCGTTTGGCTAATTGACGTTGAGAAATACCGCCTGCGAGATAGGTATCAATTATCTTTTGCCTTAAGTCAACCGAGTCGGGTTTCATTTCTGTAAACTAAATATAGTAATCAGTATTCTATTTGTACCTCATTAGGTCGGGAAACACTATAACAGCGAATCAAAAATGGTCATTATGGACTGCATTTAGTGCCGACTGAGGATTGAGTAGGATTCATTGAAATCCTTCAAGATCTAAGAAATCAGGAAATCTGGCTGTTGTTCATCATTCAAGCATAGAAGCTGGCTTGAACTATTCATATGGATCAAACTTCCTAACTTTCCGTAGTACTAAAGTTCCTAAAAATCAGGGTGAATCAATTTACTGTTTAAGTAGGCATTAACTCCATTCTGTTGAATCCACTCTTAGTTTGCCGTCAGACTAATACAAATTCTCAGATAGAATGCACTAAATTAAATACCTAGAATCCCTATAATGCAAGGATATTTGCAATGCGCACTCATCATAAGACTTTGAGTATTTTTTGGGGCTTTTATTTCCGATAAAGTCTAGTGCAGTGTTCGTTGCTGTAGCTGTTAAACTCTGGTAGCCATTTTTGACAAAACATAAAAAACACCGACAAGCTGAATCAACCTGTCGGACGTATGTGTGTTCCCCAATGACGACTCAGATAGCACTAAGTCTTTTCTACTATGACTAGAAAATCTCAGAAGTGGTGTGATAGAAATCACCGGGATTGATGATCTTAATCACAAATATCCCTCTTTGGTCATTCTAGACAGAGCATTTTAAGGGGAGGGAGTACAGTTGATATAAACCCGTGGCAATCGATGTTTAAACCCGCAAACAATCTCATAGGAAATGGTTCCTAATAGCTCTGCCCAGGATTCGACGGGGAGGTGAACCTCGCCATCTTGGCCCAGGAGAGTCACTACTTCCCCCACCTGAAGATCAGGAATGGCACTAACATCTACCATGAGCTGATCCATTGTAATGACTCCAATTTGGGGTACCAATTTCCCCCGAATACTCACGTTGATACGATTGGACAAGGATCGAGGCACACCATCGGCATAGCCAATTCCCACTACGGCCACCATCAGGGGTCGATCGCTGACGTAGGTATGGTTATAACTCACACCCGAACCTGCGGGTAAGGTCTTGACCTGAGTCACCCGCGCGTTAACCTGCATCACGGGTTGCAGGGAGACTGTCTGCTGAAATTGGGAACTGGGATAGAGGCCGTACAAGGCTAGTCCGACGCGCACTAAATCATAGTGGAAGCTGGGGCCAGCTAACACGCCAGCGGAGTTGGCAAGATGGAGTTTGGGCAGGGGGATATTTTGGGTTTGGATTCGATTCAAAACCTCTTGCAGCCGACTTTGCTGTTGCTGCATAAAATTGGGATCAAGCTCATCGGCAGTGGCCAGATGCGAGTAAATACTAGCGATCCTGAGGTGAGGTAAGCGCGATATAAATTCAATGAAGGTTGCCCCTTGTTGCCAAATGGGCCCTAGACGGGACATACCTGTATCAATCTTTAAGTGAACAGGTAAAGAGTGCTGTAAGTGTCGAGAAAACGTGAGAGCCTGTTCAGGCATGCACAGGGTTGGCTGTAACTGCCAGCGCACAATCGCATCAATTTCTTGAACTGTATGGGTGGCCCCCAAGATTAAGATCGGGGCATTGATGTCTGCTTGGCGCAGTTCAATCCCTTCTACAATGGTGGCAACTCCCAACCACGTCGCACCATTCTCTAGGGCGATGCGGGCGACGGTAACGGCACCATGCCCATACCCATCGGCCTTGACCACAGCCATGAGAGCTGTTTGGGGCAGAAGTTGCTGTTTAAGCTGACAAACATTATAGGCTAGCGCTTTGAGATCAATATTGATCCAAGCTCGTTCACAAGTCAGAATGCCTTGAACTGGGGCTTGTCCCACCATCGTTGAGCGTGTTGCTCCTAGTTGCTCTCAAGGATCAACCCAATCTTAGCTTGGTTAGAGGTGGGTCTCCAAGCGCTTTAGATATTTTTGATAGCCTAAGGTTTCTAACTGTTGCTGTTGAGCTTGTACCCGCTCTGCCAAAGACTGCCGATAGGCAATGACCCGCTCCAACAGATCCGGTCGATGGCTGGCCAGAATTTGAATGGCCAATAGCCCTGCATTTTTGGCATTGCCAATGGCGACAGTCGCTACGGGAATTCCCCCCGGCATCTGGACAATGGAATAGAGAGAATCTAGCCCCTGCAAATGCCGACTGACAACGGGGACGCCAATCACGGGCAGCGGAGAGAGCGCCGCTACCATGCCTGGAAGATGGGCAGCCCCTCCAGCCCCGGCAATGATCACTTTAATGCCCTGGGTGTGGGCTTGTTGGGCAAAGTCTACCATCCGATCAGGGGTGCGGTGGGCAGAGATAATTTCGACATGGGGGATGAGATCAAAATCTTCACAGACTGCGATCGCCCCTGCCATTGTCGGCAAATCTGAATCACTCCCCATCACAATGGCAATTTCAGGATCACTCATTCTGCACCTCTCTATTCTCTAATCATCTGCGAAAACGTCAAGGCTTAAGATAGCGCAGTAAGGCTATCATCATTCAAACAGCAGGGCTTGTATCCCATTAAGTTTGGTCAAAGAGCGTCAAGCGAAATTGGCTCCAATGCATAATTGCAGCCACTCCTGTAGGCGGGGGTGAAGACGATCGCTCTTGGGAACGATCAAAATAGAGTCCTTGCATCCCAAATTGTTGAGGAGCCAGGACATCGTTTTGGAGATGATCCCCTACAAACAAAATTCTACTGCGCTCAGTCTGGGAGACTTGGGCTAACTCACAAGCAATGCCATAGATCGACTGACCGGGTTTACGCCACCCACAAGCCGCACTATCCAAGACAAACTCCAAATAAGGGTTGAATCCAAAAGACGCTAACAACTCCGTTGGCCAATGTGGAATATAAAAGTTAGAAACCACACCAATGCGAGCCTTATCCTGCCAATATTCAAGCATCTCCTCTACTCCCTCTGGCAACCGTAGAGATTGCTGATAGCATCCTTGGAAACAATCCACCATTGCTGCTGCTAACTGCTCAATCTCGGGAGCGGGCGACTGGGGAGATCGCGCTTGCAAAACGGCTTGATAGCGATCCTTCATAAGGATTTCTCGATGATCCATTTGCCATTGGCGATCCCGCCAACGATGGTACTCTTGCCGGAATTCAGCCGCAGAGGCATAGAGTCCTGCTGCAACGGGGAGCGAATAGACCGGCAGCAGGGCTAATTCTTCCCCTGTTTGATCAAAATCATCAATCAGGGTATTAAAACAATCAAAAAAAATCCAATCAAAGGAGACCACTCTGCTTACCCCTACCTCTGCCGAGCCAGTGTATCAGAAGAGCTTCTGAGAATAAAGCACTCCGAGTTCACGCTTACCCTGTTACAATCTAAACTTTTCCGACTCAGTCTGAGCAGCCAATTGCCATCCTTCAACTAAATCATGTAATTTAGCCGACCTCCACCACAGTACCTGAATCCCCATCGGTGTTTTTCGGCGATATAGGGGGACAGATCATTGCATTTCGTAGCAGTAAAGATACAGTGTTGAGGGTGAACAAAAGGGGTTAGGGGTTAAGGGGTATGAATCGAAGTGCTGAGGTCATTTGTGTCGGGACAGAACTTTTATTGGGAGAGATTCTTAACTCAAATGCTCAGTTTTTGGGACAGGAACTGGCTCGGTTGGGAATTCCCCATTTTTATCAGACCGTTGTCGGCGATAACCCTACCCGAATTAAGCGGGCGATCGCTACTGCCTGCCAACGCGCCCAACTCTTGATTTTTACCGGGGGGCTAGGTCCCACCCCTGATGATCTGACCACCGAAACCCTGGCAGATTTTTTTGAGGTTCCCTTAATCGAGCATCCTGAAATCTTAGAGGATATCGCCCGCAAATTTGCTCAGCGCCAACGGACTCCTAGTCCTGCCAATGCCAAGCAAGCGTTGCTACCAAAATCGGCGGAGATTTTACCCAATCCCATTGGTAGTGCTCCAGGGATGATCTGGCAGCCTCGTCCAGAACTGACCATCCTAACTTTCCCTGGTGTTCCGCAAGAGTTTCATCGGATGTGGCAAGAGACTGCCGTTCCCTACCTACAAGCCCAAGGGTGGGTCACAGCCAAGATCTACAACCGGGTTCTCCGGTTTTGGGGCGTGGCTGAATCTACTTTGGCGGATCAAGTTGCACCGTTACTAGCTCTGACCAATCCCACGGTAGCCCCCTACGCCAGTCATGGGGAAGCGCGTTTACGCATTTCCACACGAGCCTCTTCTAGGGAGATTGCCGAGCAAGTGATTGCACCGATCGAACAACAAATTCGCCAAATTTGCGGGCTGAACTGTTTTGGTGCAGATGAAGACACCCTAGAGTCTGTTGTTGGCCAACTCCTCAAGCAAAAGGGGCAAACCTTAGCTATTGCCGAGTCCTGCACAGGGGGTGGCTTGGGTCATCGGATTACCAAGGTATCTGGGAGTTCTGACTATTTTCTGGGGGGCGTGATTTCCTATGCCAATCCAGTGAAAGAATCCTTGCTGAGCGTCGATCCTGTCGTTCTCAACCAAGCGGGTGCTGTTAGTCCGGTGGTAGCGGAACAGATGGCCTTGGGGGTGCGATCGCACCTCCATAGCACTTGGGGAGTCAGTATCACCGGTATTGCCGGTTCAGAAGGCGGAACCGCAGCCAAACCCGTGGGTTTAGTATATATCGGGCTAGCCGATGCCAACAGCGTCCACAGCTTCGAGTGTAGAATCAGTCCCCTCGGAGGCCGAGATTGGGTTCGACAGATGAGTACGTCCTTTGCCCTCGACTTTCTGCGCCGTCAACTTCTAGATAAATAACACAGAGACAACCGCTCTGACCTCTGCAGTTATACTCAAAACACACTCATTTGGTTACAGGGATCACACAATGGATCGATAAATATGCTACGTTAAAGAAACGTTATAACAATTCTTGTTTCATATATTCTCTCAAAAAGGCTGCCATATTTTCTAGCAGCACTTCAATGTCACTGCGAGAGGCACTTTACTCAATGGACTACCTAGATAAAATCATCGAAAAGATCAAGAGTTTTGCTCGTAAGCTTGTTGAAATCCTCGTTGGCCCGGAAATGGAGCCTGATTTGGAACTTATTCCCATTCCGGTTCGCGACAAGCACTAATTGCTATTGTGCGAATCTGGATCTTGGATTCTTAATCCCTCAGCTTGGCAATTGCCAAAGGGTTTGTTAGTGACTGCTTTTGGGAATATTACCCTGAGTATCTAGCATTACCTTGGTTTCTCGATTTTTCTTCCCTCCGCATTCCGTCGGCAATATTTTTGTGAGCTTACTCCGTATTTTGGTTCTGCATGGCCCCAACCTGAATCTTCTAGGGTGTCGTGAAACAGGGATATATGGTACGACTACCCTTGCGGATATCGATAATCAACTGACTGTTCTCGCCGCTCAATTAAAGTGCCAAGTGATTTCTCTGCAATCCAATCACGAAGGCACATTGGTTGATGCGATTCAGGCTGCTATGGGTGAGTATGATGGTATTTTGATTAATGCTGCTGCCTATACCCACACTAGCGTAGCCCTGCGGGATGCTTTAGCCGCTGTGAATCTACCGACGGTGGAGGTGCATTTGAGTAATATCTATCGTCGTGACACCTTTCGGCATCAGTCCTATATTGCTGCGATCGCCATTGGTCAAATCAGTGGCTTTGGCGCTCAAAGTTATACCCTGGGTTTGCAAGCCCTAGTGGATCATTTACGGCAGCAGACCTCATGTTAAGACTAGAACACATCAGTAAGATTTATCCCACAGGCGAAGTTCTCAAGGATGTGAATTGGGAACTCAAAGTGGGCGATCGCATTGGCCTAGTTGGCGTCAACGGTGCTGGGAAATCGACTCAGCTCAAGATTATTGCCGGGGAAATTGAACCAACGGCTGGTGAAGTGATTCGTCCGAGCAGCTTACACATTGCCTATCTCAATCAAGAGTTTGATGTGGATCCCACGCGTACGGTCCGCGAAGAGTTGTGGACGGTGTTTACTGAAGCTAATCAAGTCCAGCAAGCCCAACACCACGTTCAGCAGCAAATGGAAATCGCTGATCCTGAGACCCTCGAAGATCTCATTCATCAATTGGATCGCTTGCAACGCCAATTCGAAGCCCTAGAGGGCTATCGCTTAGAATCCTGCATTGAGAAAATCCTGCCAGAATTGGGATTTTCCCCGGAAGCAGGCGATCAGCTCGTGAGTGCCTTCAGTGGTGGTTGGCAAATGCGGATGTGCTTGGGGAAAATTCTCCTGCAAAGCCCTGATATTTTGCTGTTGGACGAACCGACCAATCACCTGGATTTAGAGACGATTGAATGGCTAGAGACCTACCTCAAAGGTCTGACGACACCCATGGTGATTGTTTCCCATGACCGAGCCTTTATGGATCGCCTCTGTACCAAAATGGTCGAAACCGAGCGAGGGGTGACCACCTGCTATTTGGGCAACTATTCCGCCTATTTACAGCAAAAAGCAGAACAACAAGTCGCACAATTGAGTGCCTACGAGCATCAGCAAAAAGAACTGGAAAAACAACAAGCTTACGTGGATCGGTTTCGAGCTAGCGCCACCCGCAGCACCCAAGCCAAAAGTCGGGAAAAGCAACTGGGAAAAATAGATCGGATCGCCGCCCCCACCGCTGACCTGCGTACCCTCAAGTTTCAGTTTCCAGCAGCACCTCGAAGCGGGCGGGAGGTCGTGATCATCGAAGATATGGTCAAGACCTATGGGGATAATATTCTATTTTTAGGGGCGAATTTGCGGTTAGAACGAGGCGATCGCATCGCAATTTTAGGTCCCAATGGCTCTGGAAAATCCACCTTACTCCATATGCTGATGGGCATGGAATCCGCCGATGAAGGCACCATTCGCCTAGGCGAGCATAATGTGATTCCAGGCTATTTTGAGCAGAACCAAGCCGAAGCTTTAGACCTGACTAAAACCGCGATGGCCACTCTCCATAACGAGGTGCCAGACTGGAAAAACGAAGAAGTCCGCACCCTCTTAGGCAGCTTTTTATTTAGTGGCGAAACTGTCTTTAAGCAGGTTAAGACTCTGAGTGGCGGCGAAAAAGCCCGCTTAGCTCTGGCTAAAATGCTGTTGAAGCCCGTCAATTTACTGATCTTGGATGAACCGACCAATCACTTAGATATCCCAGCTAAAGAAATGCTGGAAAGAGCTTTACAGGAGTATGAAGGAACAGTGGTGATTGTTTCCCATGACCGTTACTTTATCTCCCAAGTAGCCACCAAAATTGTTGAAATCAAAGAGGGAGAGTTAATTCTCTACCGAGGTGATTATCAATATTATCAGGAAAAATTGGCTACCGCCCAACAGAAAGCGGATCAGGAACAACGAGCTGCGCAGCAGGCAACCAAAGCAGCAGCCAAACGAGTCAAACAGCAAGCTCAACACAAACAAGCCAAAGCCAAAGTCTCTTAGTCAACCGATGCGATTGCTTGTTCACGGGTTTCTGCTTCAACGCGATAGGTGGGCATTTCCAAAACAGACGCAATGGCTCCACCATTAATGGTGGGTTCTATCAGTACATTGATTTTTAGATTTGCTGTATAGCTAACTGGAAAAGGCTTCCACTTGATTCTCCGTACATTATATCTTTATCACCACAATGAATGCCGACTTACACATCAGTTAAACTGCTGCCAGCCCTAGATTTCCTTTAACCATGACAGAAGCTAAAGTACGCCAACAATACAACCGATTTGCAGCCGTTTATGACCAACGCTGGCATCGTTATGTGACCAATACGCTGGAATTTCTCAAAACCTGGGTGCAGATCTCCCCCACAGAAAGGGTACTGGATATTGCCTGTGGTACAGGTGAGTTTGAACGCATGATCCTGGCTGAATACTCAAAACAGGAAATCATGGGCGTGGACATTTCCGAACAGATGCTGGCGATCGCTCAACAAAAAATTCACGCCTTTCCCAACGTCTCGTTTCAGACTGCTAATGCTTCTGCCTTACCGTTTGCAGACAACAGTTTTGATGTCGTGGTTTCTGCGAATGCCTTCCACTATTTCGATGATCCAGCGGTTGCTCTTCAAGAAATGAAGCGAGTCCTCAAACCCATGGGAAGAGTAGTCATCCTAGACTGGTGCAAAGATTTTGTAGTCTGCCAAATTTACGATGTATTCCTCAAGTTCTTTGATCCAGCGTATCGGCAGTGTTACAGGCAAGCTGAATTTCATCAATTGTTGACCACTACAGGATTTAGGATTGAAGGCGCTCAAAAGGTTCGTTTTGGCTGGATTTGGGGCTTGATGATTGCAACTATCACTCACAAATGAATAGAACTTGGTCTATTCAAGCCAAGGTTTGTTTTAGCTTCTCGCGTAGTTGCTGTAATACTTTCACGGAGACTTGTAACGCTTCCGTATCCATGCCCTGAGCAAGACTTTCAGCCTCTTGAGCAACCCGGTCAGTGATTTCTTGAAAAACAGCTTCCCCTTTGAGTGTTAGACGGAGTAGCTTAGATCGCTGATGGGCTGGATTGTCTATCAACTCAATCACCCCATCGGCAATCATTTCCTTGGCTAGTTTTTGAATATGCTGACGAGAAACAGGCCGCGATCTCGCAAGTTGGGGAACCGTCTGCGCCCCTGCCAGCTTCAAGCTTCGTAGCACTCCCCAATAGCCCCCATCCGCAGCAGTCACAGCTCCCATCCGTTTGCCCACGGCGCGCAGCAAAAAGAAAACGGCGATCGTTTCCAGCATCAGCGCTTGCATTGCCTTTGTCGCGGCTATTGTGTCCGTTTTGTTTGCCGTCATTTTTTCAATTGTCTTTCCTATTGTGATCATAAGTGACAACCTACTTGTCAAAATAGCAACTGAGTTGGCATAATTTGATTATGCTCAAGTTGGAGGCCAAATACAATGAGTCAAATACCCATTGCTCCAGGATCTTGCCCTGCTACCTGTCCGCCATCGGGTATTTTTCAGCAGTTTCGTCAACCGACGGGATGGATGGGTTGGGGCATTGGTCAACTCATGGCGCTCAAGAACCGCAGCCGCAGTGAGTGGGTGATTGACTTAATTCAAGTTCAACCGGAGGATCGCATCTTGGAAGTGGGCTTTGGCTCTGGCGCGGATATTCGTCGAGCAAGTGCCCTAGCTACCCACGGATTCGTTGCCGGGATTGATCACTCAGCGGTGATGGTACAGCAAGCCCGCAACCGCAATGCCAAAGCTATTCAGGCACAACGGGTAGATTTACAGTGTGCTGCTGCTGATGCTATCCCTTACGCTGATGCCAATTTTGACAAAATTTTTGCCATCAATGTGGCACATTTCTGGACACAACCTCTGGAAGTGTTAGCAGAATTGCGACGAGTCCTGAAACCTGGAGGGTTAATTGCCCTGGCCATCCAACCTAGAACCCCGAATGCCACGGAAGAGACATCGCAACAGACGGGTGAATTTCTGGTAAATCTCTTAAATACTGCTGATTTTGAGCAGGTACGTCTGCATACTCAATTCATACCCCCAGTGTCTGTGGTTTGCGTGCTAGGCATCAAAAACTAAGCATGATCTTAAGGGAGGGACTGATGAGCGTTTCAACTCAAAGAGACATTTGAATCAGGGTTAGATCTCAAAGGCACAGTAGCGATCAGAGGACAAATTTCGTGATTATCTTGGTTTAAATCGGGAATGATTGCCCAGCGATCGCGATACTCTTCCAGTGCAAACTTGAACTTTTTCAGTAATCGTCAAATGGGTCACGAGAGAATGAGGGTTCTGGGCATTGGAGGTGTCTGAATCGTTGGGATTAAAGATGAAGGCTCATTTCCCTGTCGTGCTGCAATGCAAGACTCAGTCAGAAAGTCCAGCACAGAGCGACCTTGAGCTTTGAGGGTGCGATTTACGGTTAGCATTCTAGCGACAAACTGACTCCCAGACTCAGACTGAGAACCAAAGCTCAGCCCCCTCCAGATTACAGCGGGTCTTAATGCCTGTTCTGCGGCATTATTTGGGACTGTAAATGGGACTGTAAATTAGTTCGGGTCAAAAGGTCATTGCATTGATTAGCCAAAAATCTGATTCATCGTCAAAAATTCTCCTCTAGAGTATTCTTGACGTGCCTGATCAATATCTGAGAGAAGTTTAGGGTTTTTAAGTAACTCTGCTGTCTCGATTAATGCATCAAACTCTTTTTGGTCAATCAAAACAAAACTTTTATCATCCTGGGTAATCATAATACCTTCTGGTTCTTGACTAGCCCGTTCCAAAATCTCACCAAAATGCTGTTTGGCATAATCACTAGTCACTTGATGCATGGGTTTACCTTAATCAACCGTGATGTCTACATTGTACTTTAAATTCTTGACTCTCCAGTTAACTGGAGAATTTATAGTGGACTTTAAGTCGCAAAGAGAGTCGTAATGCTGGCAGAAGAACAAATTTTGCTCAAAATTGGTGAACTTTCCACCCAAAGCCATGTTCCAATTAAAACTATCCGCTACTACGAAGGGCGTTGCATAATGGGGGTATGAATTAGGGTGAATTAGCATGGAATGTCCCGAGTGCGGCTCAACTCATATCCGTAAAAATGGAATCAAAAAAGGTAAGCAAAATCACATTTGCGTCGATTGCGGTCGGCAATTTATTGATGTTTATGCCCCGCCCCAAGGCTATAGTGATGCGATGAAACGGGAATGTCTCAAAATGTATGTCAACGGCATGGG
>JAAUOM010000131.1 GCA_012034865.1 Acaryochloris sp. CRU_2_0
AAAAGTTGAAAAAGTGCGATTTTCGCTCCAAATTGATCCAAGCCCAGGCAATGGCGGTTAGGTGTATCCGGGTGCCCCCTCCCCTCAGAAGTCCTCCCGCACTCTCTTGAACCCGCGCTGTGCCTGAGATTGGTCGGTTTTCGTGCAGATCGGCCATTAATGCGTGTGACTGGTTGTAAGTCGTTGTAAGTCGTTGTAGAAAACTGTACTAAATCAGGGTTTTTTCATTTGTCTTTCTGGGGCTATTCTGCCTATGTCTTGTGGGTAGACTCCAGAGGACAAGAAAATGGCATACACATTGACCGTTGCCGCTGACATCGGCTCCAGTATGGGCAAGGTTTGCTACACGATTGATAAAGGCCCCCCCAACGAGGTCGGCGGATTTCAGCGGGACACTCCTCGCAAAGGCTGGATTACTCAAGCCAATGCCGTAGATGAAGAAAAGCACCATAACCTAGCCCCCGACAGTTGCACCATTGAACTGAGGGGTCGAGCTTGGACTGTTGGAGAATCTGCCCGCTATGGATTGCATGAAACCAGAGTCAGAGCAGCAAAATCTAACACTGCATCAATCCGAGTCCTGGGAATGCTAGGCAAGGTCATTGAGAACGAAGACTTTACCGAGGGTAACCTTGACTTGCGGGTATTGCTGCCCATAGGGGAGAGAAAAACATTTCAGCAACTAGAAGACAACCTGACTAAAGCCCTGTATGAGGTCAGGCTCAATGGCATTAAACCCAGTCTGCGAATTAATCGAGTGCGGGTCTATCCAGAGGGAGCAGGTGTCGCTCAACGGGTCACTGTCCCTGATGCTCTGGTCCTGATGTTTGGCCATAAGGACATCTCTATCGTGCCTGTGAGGAATCGGGTGATTCAAACCAACGCCTGCCAAACCATCACAGGTATGGGCATGATTGCGCTGATTAATGAATTCCCTTGCTATATCAACGATGAATTACTCTTAGCTGAGTTTTTACATATGGAAGCGGTAGGTAAGGGTGGACTCAAGCGGCTGATTGGTGAGGACAATTTAGACAAAGCGCGCCTTAACTTTGAGCAAGCCAAGAAACGAACCTGGCGGCGTATTGTTCAACAACTGATGTTAGAACCCAAGATGAATACTGCGGCCAAGATTTATGTGACGGGGGGTTCAATGCGGGTTTGGTTGCCTGAGCTTAAAGCAACGTTTGGGGGTCGGCTTACCTTTTTTGCTGACTCACTGAAGTCGATGGTGGCTACCTACCCCGACATGCAGGAACCCAAGAACAAGGAAATCAAGCCTCGCTTCACCGATTCGTTTTTATTGATGGGAGGTTCAGGTAATGCGTGAGAAAAAGCTGTCGAATCCTCGACTGACGATCAAGATCAGTAAACAGTACCCTGTTAGTTCACTCAACGGCAAACGCTTTACAGCCCTGCGAGACTATTTTGGTGATGATTTAGAACGGCACATGGTTCAGGCAATGTGGGCGGTATTGGGACCGCTCGGATCCGCTTTAGCTGAGTTGCCAGAAAAAGAGATTCAGGCTCACCTCACTAGCAGCAAACTCCTCGTCAAGGGATTTCACCAAGAAGCCTCAGACCTAATCGGAGGGGGTGAAGTGTCCCTAGATGTGCCCCAAGAAGACTCACCAACTGCTTTTGGGGAGCCAATTTCATCCGCAATTACCGCAGATCAAAGCGGCGATCCATTGAACAATTTATTCTGATTTGTTCTTCACGGGTCGCCCTGCCTATGTATCTAGTAACCCTATTTATAAATGAGGACAATACGATGAATACCCTTGATGACATCCTAGAAATCCTGAAAACCTCTCATGAAAAATTAAATGAGATGTTGGAGGCTTGCGGTTGGACGGGACTCACTGAGTTCACCGATGAGCAGGCCGATACCTTGCTATCTATACAGGCCATTCATGAGGCAAACACAGAGACTAGCTACCTTAATGCCTTCCTCCGAACCATTGGACAGAAGCTTGAGGTTGATAAAACTCAATTCAATGAGATTTACAAAGCTATTAATGCAGCAGGAGGTGGTCTCATTGACTACCGCGATCGCTTTGAGGAGATCTGCCAACAGGTCAACGATGGCGTCTCGCCTGATCAGGCCATCTTGCCCCCTCAGCCCGTGGTTGAGGATGCACCGCCAGTTGTTGATCCTCAAGCAGTGCAGATGGATACCTTCATTACTGCACAGGCTCAAGCGGCGATCGCTATCACTATCGCCCAAATCGAAGGCTTTGCAGACCTCGCCTATGAGGAGCAAGAACGGCTTAAAAATCTGTTCATGACCAAATATCGAGAAGGGTTGGCCAAAGAGCTGCTTTCTCCAGGGTTTAAGGCTCAATTCATGGCGAGGATGAACGCTAGCTTGGGTCAAGGCGAAAAAAAGCCGGGGGAACTCACTGGAGCAACGATGCCTCCGCCATTATTATCCAGCAGCAATTAACAGCGCGAATGGATTTTCTCTTCGCTGAGGATAAACGGGTGATCTTGCACCAGCGGTCTAGGCAAAAGCTTGAAGAGGATCAGCACAAACAGGAAGAGCGGAAGTATCGCCTCTGGCAACTAAAGCGGGAGGAAAGACGTGAAGCAGCTTGGTTCAAGTTTGTGTTCCTCAGTATTGGCCTGCTCATCGGCGTTCCGGTTGGGGGGCTATTTGCTAAATCGAATCCTGATCTATTCCAAAAAATACCGCTGTTCTCCCAACCCTTTGGGCAAAGCCAAGCAAAATAACTCTGGATTCGGGAATGTGATTTGTAGGCTAGATGCCGCCCTGCCTATCCTTATTTGGCTAACTGCGCGATGGCATTCCTGATTCCAATCAAAATTCACATCTATATATAAGGAGAAAACCATGCTTACACAAGACCGACCAACACCGACCAATTCTGAATCCCTCTTTGGAGCTGATCAACTTCTACTCAAGCGCTCCATCACCGTCAAAGCCGTCGTCACTTCCCTCTGGAAAGATGAGGCTCAACAACAGCTCCAGTCTCAAATTGACCAGATAGATCGGCAGCTAGAGCAACTGGATCAGCAAGTGCAGGAAATGATTGCGGAACTGCAACGGCAATCCAGGCAGATCCTCGGCGTGGGCGGCACCTCAGCCGAAACCCAAGCCCAGATCGAGAATATCCAGGCACAGGGGGGCGATCGCAAAGCTGAGCTGTTGGATCAAAAAACCTTAATCTTGCAACAACTTCAGCAAGTCCAAGGGCTGGAGCTGGGCGAGGAGGTAGAACAAGGGCAGATGGATAGCTTCTTTTACATCCAAAAAGGGGATCATCTGATCCGCCGAATGCAGGTCGAAATCCTGCTGAGGGATGGCGTGATTGTGGATATTCGGGGCGATTTGTGATGTTGGCTGGGGGTGGAGGTGGTTGCATTCATAATTGCTACCTCCAGCTTTCAGATTCTCGGCGGATTCTGTGTTGCCTGGGGTTGCCTGGTTGCGATCGCAATTGTTATCCCAGCAATACCAAACCATAGAACTCATACCTAAAACCAAACAACCTAAGCACTAAGGCTTCCTAAAGATTGGAGGTACAATCATGAGAACTAGTTCAGCTCGAACTATTGCTACAGTATCTTTGCTTGCCATTGCGATCGCGTCGTATATCGGATTAGATGCTCTGCCCGACAAGGATGACATTAAGCAATTCACCCTCCATGATTGGGTTCTGGTATTTACTTCGACGCTATCCTTTACTGCCGGAATGAATTTGCTGCTATACGATCAAGAAGATTGCCCCCCAGAAGATGAGAAACCCAACCCTCTTGAAGGCTCAGCAAAAGACGATCAAGAGTCTAGCCCTAGTGATTTGCCTGTTCATACCCACAACCTTTTGCCTACCTCATTTGATGAAGATCTTGCCAACATTCTCAAAGATGTTGAAGAAATAGCGCAACGAGTGGGAGCAATTGATGAGGCTCTAGCAAAGCAGGCGCTAGCGAAGGCAAACGCAGAAGCAGCATCATTAGCTGAACGAGAGCAGCAGACCAGAGCTAATTTGATAGCAATGCTCTCGGACTTGGGGCTGGATGGAGGGGTATTGACGCCTTTGTTCAGGGCGACTCGCATTTGCATGGATGCTCGGCTATGGCGAGAGCCTGCCAAGTATCAAACGCGCTACCAAGACACAGAGCGGTTTTATGTCGAGGAAATGATCTGGCCGATCATCCGGGACAACCAAATTGAGTGGGGGATGCGGCCTGATTTTGAGGTGGTCAATGAGCCTGAGCCAGCCCCTCCATCTAGTGACGAGGATTTAGAACCCAGTCTCAAACAAGCATCGTTCCGTCCTTATCGCTGCTGTTATCGGTGTAAGTACATCGGGGGAAATAATAACTTCTGTGCGGTCGTGCCTTTTGGCTGCACGGGTGACCCGTCTGAGCAGTGCCGGGAATTTGAGCGCAAAGACAGTAGTGAACTGAAGTTCGAGTTTACCTGTGATGACATTCCGTTTTGAGTGTTAGGTTTTGCAATCTTCATATGCGATCGCAAATTGACACGCATACTCTAATTTCAGTTTCTTTAGAGATTCTATGTTACCTAGCTACTGAGGCTCAACCATGTCAGTAAACCTGGATCGACTCTTCGGATCTCTCAATCATGCCAACACCATCATCAACGGTGATTTCTCTGGGTTTGAGTTGACCTTTTATACCGATGTTCCCAGCAACATAAGCACCGGGGCACTTAATGAATCCCATTTCTGCGATCAGTCCAGAGGGATGCGGTTTCGGATCCAGGAATGGCCAGAGAAAGCGAGGGTTGTCCTGTACGAATACTCTACCCCCCTGGCAGAGGTCGAATATAACAGCGATAATCCCATGTTTGAGATGCTGCTTAGGAAGCTCTGCTATCCTTCCAATGAAATGCCATTACCTGATGACGAAGCTCTAAAATCTCAAATTCTACAGGGTATTTATGTTAACTAGGTAATAAATGCTTAGAGCTAGTATCCGGGAACGAGATCGCAAAACAATACCAATTTCCTAAACTCGCACCTATCCCCAACAATTCCGATAATGCTGCATCCTAAGTAATCACCCACCCATGCAGCAATTTCTTTCCACAGGACATGAAGATATAGCATAGCGATAGCTAACGAAAATTAACCTAAATCTAAGGACGATATGAATGACTTACTAAATTTTTGGGAAAAATTATTCTTGCTCATCTTATTTGGCTGCTTTTGTTTTGGGGTTGGATTCATCACTTTCCCCCTAATCGTTCTACCGCAGATAGAAGACATGCCTGAAAGAAGCTTCAGACCCAGCATTAAATACCGCAGATGTCAAAGGTATGAGGCACGGTAGTCGCAGTACATTCCTCTCTACACAAGCTTTTAGTGTACTTCATGAGCCTGAAAACTGCTGTAACCCTCTTTTATCACTTCAGGCAGAGCGAATTCTGAAACCTTCGAACTGTCAAAGCTTGAAACCGCAAACCCGCGTAAGAGTATTAGGCTTAGCCATTTATCTGGCCAGATGAAAGCATGAAATTACAGATAATCAGTCCTAGTTCACTACAGTACCGCGTCAACGTGAATATTCTGACGTCATGCTCTGCATTACCCATGAGGTAACTATGACTATTTATTGCGTTTACCATGTTCTATATGCGCTCCTGACAATGGATGGATACAGGATACAGGATACAGGCCACGTTGACGCGGAGGTATAGCGATTTTTGTTTTAAGAGCTAGAATTTTTGAGTAGCTGCAATATCACGTTGACGCGGTTATCTTGGAAGGATAGAGAATTTTGATAATGAGATGGCTAAATATAAAGACACAGGGATAGGAACTCGCAGCAATACACTGGCCTGCTCTGTCAAGTTGCCTCAAGATTACCGAGATTGGATTTATGCTCAGCCCAATCCATCTCAGTGGATGAGGGATGTTCTGATGGCTGCGGTAGATAAGGCTCGTGATCAAAGAAAGCCAAAAGGCTTTGGAAAGCCGCGTTGACCCGGCCATTTAGATGCAGATATATGCACTGCCTGACCGGGTAGACTATGGGTTGCCTTTACTGGCTACTTATGAATCTCTAATCGAAATCGCTTAAATCGCGCTCATCCATAAGCTGTAATACCAAACAATGGATTAATATTGTTGGTGATGAAACTGCTATCAATCCCACCGAACCCCAAACAAGTCCTACGGCCAGCATCAATGTCACCTGAACAGGTAACGGATAGTGAGCATTTACTATCAACCTCAGATGGAACTGCCCCCACTGAATAATGTATGGCCCCGCTTTCTCCAGCATTATCGGAAAGGTCAGATACAAAACAGAGAAATCGATTGCCATACCCAAAACTAAGGGAAGAAATTTACTCATAATATTTGTCTAGTTAACGACGAGGGAATGTACCGTCAGCCGCTATTCCACTTAAGAATTCGTAATATTAAGGCTCAGCCTAAAAAATCAATTCCTCTCTGGGTCTTGCTCTCGCGTTTTGAATAGGTAGTTGCCATCGTGAAAATGAGATCGCAACAGGATACCGAACACTTGTATTGCCCTTGATCAAAAAAAACAGCCCTAAGTCGCAATGACCTGGGGCTGTTAGCTTTTAATCTAAGGTTGGTATCAGTTACTCAAGTCACCCTCCTTATTCCTTTTGTCAATTTTGCAAAAGGCATCGCATTCTCTTCTAAGCGTAGGGAGATTTTCTAATTGGTCCTCCGGTTGTTGCTCCTGTGGCATTTCAGATCCATCAATCTCGTCAACCAACAAAGGACTGTTAATCTTATCAATCATCTCTAGCAAAAACTAGGCTCATCAGATCTTGGGTGTGATCCGATATAAAGCAACAGGCTAAGAAAGCCAACAACGAGAATCCAATTTCTTACAGTCAAGTCCATCATTGATTTTTCCTATAATAGGTTGACGCAATAATGTACCACCGCCATTTTTGCAAGCAATCTATAACCCCCTAACCATTACAGATAGAGGGTTATAAGCAAATTGGCTTTGGTGCAGAGGCTACGCCGCCACACCCAACGGATCGGGCAACTCAACCACCTGCCCCTTCCGGTTAGCCTTGCAGCTTTCTAACAAATCCTTCCAACCTTGCCGTGTGCTGAGCTTGCTATGCTCGATGCTTTCAACTTGGCCTTGACTGTTTTATTTAATTATGCCAAACAAGGTATAATTAAGAAATGACTGATAAGCCAATCAACTGGATAGGATCATCGCTAGAGGATATATCAAGCTTTCCAGAAAACACACGACGAAAAGCGGGGTTTCAGCTTCGTCTTGTCCAGAGAGGTGAAGAACCCACTGATTGCAAAGCCATGTCTGTTGTTGGTGTTGGAGTTAAAGAGATCCGAATACGCACTGAGGATGCTTACCGAGTGTTTTATGTAGCCAAGTTTGAGGAGGCCGTGTATGTCCTTCATGCGTTCCAGAAAAAGACTCAGAAGACATCAAAGATGGATATTGAGATAGGCCAAAGACGTTATCAGCAAATGCTTCAATACCGTAAGTCAAAGGAGTAGAGAGCCATGAATCAAGAAGCGTTTAAGGTGACTCAGGGCAGTCAAAATGTCTTTGCTGATCTGGGATTTGACGCAGAGGAATCCCAGAATCTGAAAATCAGAGCTGACCTGATGCTGAGCTTGCGTAGTTTCATTCAGTCTCAAGGATGGACACAGCAAAAGGCTGCTCAATTTTTTGGTGAGACTCAACCCAGAATTAGTGACTTAATGACTGGGGATATTGAACGATTTAGCATTGATAAATTAGTAAAGATGTTATCTCGTGCAGGGCTAGAGGTTAGGGTTGAAGTCGGTGTGGAAGCAGCCTGACATCGTCTTCCTGCATAACCGATCGCTCAGATGGGACTCATTAAGCTTTAGCTTTCAGCTTCTAGGTGGAATTTGAAAGCTCTCCATGCTTCGGACTCCACCACCTGCCTTTACTAAAGAAATACACGGCATTCTTATGCTTCTTGTCAGACCTTGACTTTGGATCTGAACACCTCAACATCTGCTTGATCTGACCATCCTTCTGATACTTGTATACCTCCAGTTTTTGCTTGCAAACAGGGCAAGGGTAATCGGTCAATTCTGCCGGGGTGGTGGGTTGATCAGACTTTGCTTTTGGCAGTTGCCAGTTACTATCCCGATCCGACCAAAACATCACCAGCCCTCGGCCATCTTCAGCCGTGCAACCCTCCTCACACTTGAGGAAATACTTCTTCTTGACCTTTTGGCTGGGCACCTTGGACATCGGCTGACTGCAACCTGGGCATTTGGTTCTGGACTTCTCCAGTACCTTACCCCCATTGCTGCCGTTGCTGGTGGGTTCCGGTAAGGCTTGCATGGCCTTGGCCAGCGCCGGGGCAAAATAGGTGCGGTTCCAACCAATCAGGTAGTCTTGCCATTCCTGATTCCCTTCTGCGATCTCATCCAGACTCGATTCCATCTGGGCGGTGAAATCGGCCTCCAGCAATTCAGGGAGTGCGCCACCCATAAACTGATCGACCTCCATCCCGACCTGAGTAGCCTGAAGACTACCCTTAACCAGCTCAACATACCCACGGCTTTTGATGGTCTTAATAGTCGGTGCATAAGTGGAAGGTCTACCAATGCCTTTTCGCTCCATCAGTTGCACCAATTTGGGTTCACTGTAGCGAGAGGGGGGTTGTGTCGTTTTCTGCTCAGAATTGGCCTGGGTCAGGCTCAGAGTCTGTTGCTGTTGCAAGGCTGGCAGCTCACTATCAGCCTTAATGTCCTTCCAGTATTTGGAATACCCTGGAAACTCTACAAGATTACCCTTGGCTTTCCATTGGATATCTCCAGATTGACTAATGACAACCGTTTTACGAATCTTGGGCGGGTTTGCATTGAGAAGCCAGTGCCCGCGTCCAGATCAAAACATAGAGCTGAAATTGGTCATTTGGAAGTGCAGCCTTAAGCTCTGCGGAGGACTTGAATATATCCGTAGGTCGGATCGCTTCATGGCCTTCCTGGGTTTGCTTGCCTCCTAGATGCTTGGCTACCTTTTTGGTACGTTGTCAGGGTCGTTCTGCTCTAGCCAAGTTTTTGCTGCCGCACAATAATCGGGGGACAGCGATACCGAATCCGTCCGCATGTAGGAAATCAAGCCAGCTTCATAGAGCTTTTGGGCAACCTGCATCGTCTGCTCAGGGCTGAAATTCAGCCTTGAACCTGCTGCCTGCTGTAAAGATGATGTGGTGAAAGGGGCTGGGGGTTCTTGGGGAGGATCTTCCCTTCTATTGAGAGGATGTGATGGGGGTTGTGCTGTGCGATCGCAACCAGTGAATCAGCCTCGGCCTGGGTCGTGACTCTAGTTGATTCATCTTTCCCAGTATCAGAACCAGAGTCATCAATGTTGGTTTCGTCCTGATCGTTTGCTTGAGCGCTGCCGTGATAGAACGCTCTGAATCCTTCAGCATAATCCACGAAGACGGACCAGTAATCTTGGGGGATAAAGGCTCGAATCTCGCGCTCTCGTTGGCAGACCAGATGGAGGGTTGCTGACTGGACTCTGCCGACTGACTTAGCACCATTGTTTAGCCGCCAGATTAGGGGAGAGCCGCGATACCCCACCAGTTTATCTAGGCAGTCTCGACAGCGACCCGCTTCCACTAAGGCCATGTCCAACGCTCTGGGATTAGCGATCGCTTGTCGAACCGCTCGTTCGGTAATCTCTTGATAGACCACTCGTTGAGGTTTTTTAAGCCCTAACACTTGGGCAATGTGCCAGCCAATCACTTCTCCTTCTCGGTCGGGGTCGGAGGCAATAAAAATTTCATCGGCTTGTTTGGCTGCGGCTTTGAGATCCGAGATCGTCTGCTTGGCGCGATCGTCTCTGGGTTCGTACCTGCATTTGATCTGTCCGTTCTGCACCTCGAACCCTAAGTTGCTGCTGCCATCATTCGCTAGTTGCCGAATGTGGCCGACCGAGGCGCGAATGTTCCAACCCGATCCTAGGATCGAGCGCAGTTTCTTGATTTTGCCGGGGGATTCGACGATTAATAGGCGAGTCATGAATCTTCCTCTTGTGGCGACTTTAATTGTAGGTAGAACTAGCAAGCCGTAAAAATAACCCCCAGATCATCAAAATTTTGATTGGCGTCTATCTCCCAGACCTGCCTTGCCAATTCTCTGAGAATACTTGCCTGTTCAGGTTCGATCTCCAGTAAGAAAAGATTGGTTTTCAGTTTCTCTAGGGAATCTGAGAAGAAATCTTGTTCCGCGATCTCGGCCTGATACCAACCTATACCTAGGCAGAAAACCTCCCCCCTTGCGCTCTCAGGTCAGGGGATCGTCAACTATCGGTTTTCAATTATTAGGAAGGATTGAGGAGTGTAATCTCAGATTGATACAACTCCCCAATGAATTTACACCCAAATTAAACATACACCTAATAAACGAACCATCCTCACGGTCTAGTCATCACTATTGATCAACTCCCATGCTTGGGATTTGATGCTGTCAGGGCATTGCTTAGGAAAGGTGGAGATATCAAGCCTAGTTTCGTTGGCCGCATCTCGACGCGCCCGTTTGTAACACACATCGAATGACTCTTCCAAGTAACGGCGCAGTGATGGACGGTCTTCAAATTCATCTTTAATCTGGTTTGCCGCATCAACTATGGTGAAGTCCCAGCTATCACTGTGTTTGGATGGCTGATATTTTATCTTTAGCAAATGCCAGAGCATCCGCTTAAGCTGGCTTTTTACCTTATCTCGATGGCGGTTACCCACATCTTCAATTTCCTCAATCAAGTTCTCCAGGTCGAGTAAGTCAAACTGGCGATCACGTAGCAGTTGAGCCTGCTGGTCGGC
>JAAUOM010000132.1 GCA_012034865.1 Acaryochloris sp. CRU_2_0
AGTTACATTGTAGCTACAGGCAAGGAAGTCGTCAAGCGAAGAGAGGCAGGGAAACCGCATACGTTTCTTAACCAAAGAGCGAGGAGACATGTTGAAGTGGGATTATCCCTAATGAAGAACCTTTACCATGTCCATTTCATCGCAGACGACCACTAGCCCTACCTGCTGAGATTGAGTCTCACTTTGGTGCATTACAAGACCCCAGAACCTTGCACAGTATCGAACATCAGCTAATTGACATCGTAATTATCACCATCTGTGCCATGATTTGTGGGGCTGATAATTGGGAAGCAATAGGCGTTGTTGCATAAATAGAAGTACAGACAGCAATCTTCCTCTAGCGATCTAACTTAAGCAGCAACTGGGACACTATCCGGTTTACCCAGATGAATCATGCGGTTGAGGATAGCACATTGAGACAATAATTCTGTCGTCTGATTGTCAAACTGACGTGAACGCACCTTACCCCCAAAGGTGGTCTTGTGTCGAAACATCGCCGTCTCCGATAAGGAGCGACGGTGATAGAGGAACTGTTGCTTCCAGTTTTTGCGTCCATGTTTGCGGATGTAGCGCAGATTCTCATCTCTGGGGTGAGGTGGGGCATTACAGTTACCCTGCTGCCAAATGACCGCATTTTTACGCGGTGGGATGATCGGCTTGGCCTCTCGTTGAGCAATCGCGTCATAGCAATCGCTCGTATCATAGGCTCCATCCGCCGAGACCTGTTCAATTTCTGGTTCTATCTGCTCTAATAGGTCTGGGAGAACTTCTGGATCTGCCCAGTCATTGCTACTGACGACTGCGGCAAGAATCTCCCCAGTGGCTTCATCGACAGCTAGATGCAGCTTAATCCAGGTGCGGCGTTTGCCTATCCCGTGGTGGCGGACTTTCCATTCCCCCTCGCCATAGACCTTGATGCCCGTCGAATCAATCACCACATGTCGCGCTTGCTGGGTCTCTAGAATCGGTAAAGGAACATCAAGTTGCCCTATGCCCCGAGAAACCGTGCTGTGGTCTGGTACGGGCAACTCAACACCTATCAGCTCAAAGATAGACTCAACAAAACCACTCGCCTGACGACCTGCAAGGTGAAATACACTCTTGAGCGTGAGTACACTCAAAATAGCTAGCTCTGAGTAGAGTTTGGGTGTGCCTAATTGCTCTGTAGATCCGCTATGCAACCTTTGGACTATCGCGTCTTCGCTCATCCAGAAGCTGAGGCTTCCCCGTTGTCTGAGGGCGGCGTTATAATCAGGCTAGGTGCGGATGCGGTATTGCTGTTTCATTATGGTGGGGTTGGTTTTGGTCATTCAAACCTACCATGACACTAACCTATCCGTAATTCCTCTTTATCCAACAACGCCACGATATTCAAACTTTGACCAAATACTTTCTATTTGATAGTTGGCAGCATTTGCTCCACTTTATGTTGGATGATCCACAACCTCGGACAGCGACTAACACCTCTTAAATTTTGAATTTACAATTGCTGCAGTAAGCCTTCTACAGAGGCGACAACTTGCAAATTAATCTAAACTAGACGTTCACCCCATCACAACTAACCGTTCCAAATCGTGAGTAATCTTGAGCAGGATCAAAAACAGCGCTTCAGACATTTGTTCATTATTGATGATGCTGAAGGTCGGCGCACCATTTCCTTAGAAGCCGCTACCTATTCTATTGGCCGAGATGCCACCAATTCCATTGTGTTGCACTCCAAAATGGTGTCTCGCCAGCATGCCATTTTATTGCGGGTAACAGCCCCAGAAACCTCTAATTTTCTGTTCCGAATTATCGATGGCGATTTACAAGGGAAGCGCAGCACCAATGGTTTAATTGTCAATGGTCGACGGTTGTTTTCCCATGACCTCAAACATGGAGATGCCATCATTTTTGGCGGAGATGTTAAGACCAAATACTTTGTAGTTTCCAATTTCTCTGACGCAGATTTTGACAAATTCTGTGAAGCTACCGATCTATCCATGATTTTGTCGCAATCCGTCAATCCCTTCCAAACCTTGGTTCCGGATGACGACGAGCGACAGCACATGAGTGAAGCGTCCTTGGTGCGGATGGCTTCTTTCCCAGAGCTAACGCCCAGCCCTATCCTAGAGATGGATTTACAGGGAACGGTAACTTATTTAAATCCAGCCGCCGTCATGCAGTTTCCTGATATTTCCAAAGAGGGCACTGCTCACCCGATGTTGCAGGGACTCTTGCAGATGCTGCAATCAGAGCATTCCACCAAAAACAACTTTTTTGTGCGGGAAGTGGAAATGGAGCAAAGGATTTATGAACAATCCATCCATTATATTTTTGAAAGTGATTTAATTCGAAGCTACGTCACTGATATTACTGAACGCAAACGGGCGGAAGAACAACTCCGGCACCAGGCTCAACGGGAGTCGATCATTAATCGGATTGTACAAGCGATGCGGGGGACGATGGTCACCGCCGAAGTTCTACAAATTACCGTCGGCTTGTTAACAGAAGCCTTGGGGGCTAGCTATTGTCTGATTGTCCAAATCAATCCTGATGGGGAGTTAGCCGATCACTATGTCAGTGATTCTGCTATCGGTTGCCAGGATTTAATTCAATCGAATGAACGCTTCTTGCGACATTCGCAAGAGGCTTTGGCCCAGGGGCAACAGATGGTGTTCTGCCACAGTGATCAAAACCTTGATCTAGAATTGGTGTCGATTTGCAGCCAAGGTCACATTCAAACCTTGCTGGTGACCCCGCTTTTATATTTGCAGCACTATTTAGGTAGTATTAGTCTTTATTCTTGCCATCCCCATGCCGATAGCGAAGATGCAGGCAAGGGGCGCATCTGGAATGCCGATGAACGCGGATTAGTCAAAACCATCGCTGATCAATGTGCGATCGCCATCCATCAAGCCCAACTCTATCAGCAGGTGCAAGATCTCAATACCAACTTAGCCCAGCAAGTCGAAGAACGCACCGCCCAGCTCCAGCAGAAAATGCGGGAATTAGAGCGACTCAATAGCCTCAAAGATGACTTCTTGAGCACAGTTTCCCATGAATTACGGACCCCCATGTCCAATATCAAAATGGCGATTCACATGCTCAATCAGTTTCCCCTTGACCCTCGGCAAAAGCGTTACATCAAAATCCTAGAAGCCGAATGCAGCCGCGAGACCGAACTGATCAATGATCTTTTGGACCTACAACGCTTAGAAGCAGGTGGCAATCAAATACGATCTGAGCCAATCAAAATTCCAATTTGGTTGCCTCGGGCTTTAGAACCCTTTCAATCACGGATTAAAGATCGTGAGCTAAACCTGAAAGTCAATTGTGAGCAAACCATTCCTACGTTCCATTGCGATCGCATTAGTCTAGATCGGATCTTGGCCGAGCTGCTCAATAATGCCTGTAAATACACTCCCAAAAAGGGAGAGGTCTCGTTGACGGTTCAATACCTGGAATTCCCTCAGCCTATGCTGCATTTACAAGTCACCAATCAAGCAGAAATTCCTGAGCAGGAACTCCCCCGAATCTTCGATAAATTTTATCGTGTTCCCAATGCTGATCCTTGGAAGCAAGGAGGCACAGGCTTAGGACTGGCTCTCGTCCAAAAGTTGATCGATCAACTCGCAGGAGAAATCACCGTTTCCAGTCGACAGGGGACAACCATTTTTATCGTCAAACTGCCCTACCAATCCTCCCTGAGTCCTTCCTCAGGCTCCCACTAGTCCATTGCTGCATTACCACCACAACTCTTGAAAACTCGCAAACAAATTACGATTCAGGGCTTTTGCCTTTTACCTTTTGCCTTTTTACTTCCGCGTAGCGATACTAGACCTTCTGATTATGAACCCCGTTGGTGAATTACTGGAAATGCTGCCCCCTCCTATGCGGTCGAATCTGCAACAAGCCGATCAGCGCTGGCAGCAACTCCGTCAGGGGCAATCAAGGGCAATTCCACAAGTCGTGCAAGAAAGTAGGACACCCTTGGCTACCGTAGATTGGGATGTAGTGGTGTGTGGGGGCACCTTGGGGGTGATCATTGGCACTGCCCTCGCCCAAAGGGGTTGGCGGGTGCTGATCTTAGAGCGAGGTATCCTCAGGGGGCGAGACCAAGAGTGGAATATTTCCAGAGCTGAACTGGCTGTCTTCGTCGAGCTAGGGTTATTGACTGAGGCGCAATTGCAAACCGCCATTGCCAGTGAATTTAATCCCAATCGCATCCAGTTTCTGGGGGGATCTGCGGTTTGGGTGAAGGATGTTCTCAATGTGGGTGTCGATCCGGTCTTTCTATTGGATACCCTCAAAACGCGGTTTTTAGCCGTGGGGGGACATCTGCAAGAACAAACAACCTTCTCCCAGGTAGTTGTTCATCCCAATGGGGTTGCCATCCAAACCAATACAACCTTGATTACGGCTCGACTGATGCTGGATGTGATGGGGCATTTCTCACCTGTGGTGGCACAAGCCCGCAACGGACAACAACCTGCGGGAGTGTGTTTAGTGGTGGGAACCTGTGCCCAAGGGCTACCCCACCGAGATACGGGAGATTTACTAGTTTCCCTCACCCCCATCCAAGACCATTGCCAGTATTTCTGGGAAGCCTTTCCGGCAAGGGATGGCCGCACGACTTATATGTTCACCTATGGCGATCTGCATCCCCAGCGCCCTAGTTTGCAGAAACTGTTTGCGGATTATTGGCAACGGCTCCCGGAGTACCAAGAGACCGACTTAGCCAATATCCAGATCCTGCGAGCTTTATTTGGCATGTTTCCCAGTTATGTCGACAGTCCCCTCAATTTTCCCTGGGCACGCATCCTGCCCATTGGTGACAGTAGTGGCAGTCAATCTCCCCTCAGTTTTGGTGGGTTTGGAGCGCTGATTCGGCATCTGCGTCGTCTGGATGCGGGCATTCATGAAGCCCTCAGTGCTGATATGCTCACCTGCGAGGCGCTGAAGGGGTTGCAGCCCTACCAGCCCAATCTTTCTGCCACCTGGTTATTTCAGGAATCGATGCGTGCCCCTGGCGATCGCAATCTCGATCCACAACAGATCAATCAGCTCCTGCAAATTGTCTTTCAAGAGATGGCACAATTGGGTGATCCAGTTCTTAAACCCTTTCTCCAGGATATTGTCCAGTTTCCAGCCCTCACCCAAACCCTATTCAGGATTTCCCTGCGTCATCCTCAACTCACGCCTAAAATTTTAGGTCACGTGGGTTTAGGAGTGCTCTTGAAATGGTTTCCCCATTACATCAACCTGGGTGTATACCATGAACTCCAGCGTCTTATTCCCCTATTAGCATTCGCCAGTCAACGGTTAAGCCCTCAGCAGCGTTATGTTTGGCATCGTCGCTTTGACAGTTGGATCTATGGGTCAGGACTGGACATTCTGATTGCTTCTTCCCTTAATGTTAGAAGACCTTTGATAGCTTCATCTCACACAAAATAAGTGGAATTAGGGCTGATTATCAATGGGTTCATTGAGGTTGGCTGTGGCTGGGAATCAGGATCAGTGACCAATAGGAAACCTCTACTGGATCAACATCAGTAATCCCGACAATTCGTTGATTGGATTGTGTCGCGCGTTCGATGTAGAGCGCACGATCCAGTAACCCTAACTCATCCAGAATGGTGTGGACTTTGGCAAAATGTCTGCCCAGTTTAATAATCACTGCCGCATCCACAACGGCGAGGCGATCACGCAATGTCTCTGCATCCAAAGTTGCAGGAATAATACTCAATACATCATTACGGAAGGTAAGCGGTGTGCCGAGCATGGCAGCACTCGCCATTGTAGAAGAAATTCCGGGTACAACTTCCGTCGGAAACCGACCTGCTAGACGTTGAAATAGATACACAAACGTGCCATACAGCATGGGTTCTCCCTCGCACAACACTGCCACATCCTGTCCGGCTCTCAGATATCCACTGATTTTTTCGGCGGCACTATCGTAATAGGGTTGAGCTGATCGCACCACACTAAACGGCAAGGGCAGGGGAATTTCAATCTGGTCAGGACGAATAAAATCGGCCACGATTGCCCGTGCTATCGCTTTGCCATTCTCTGGCGTTGGATAGGCAATCACAGGAACAGTGGTCAAAATTCGATGGGCTTTCAGGGTCAACAAGTCTGGATCGCCCGGACCAATCCCTAAACCGTAGAGTCGTCCAAATGCAGTCACAGCTCATTCTCTTTGGCTAATGCATTCACGGCGGCGGCTGCGATCGCACTCCCCCCCCGTCGTCCATGCAAGGTGATGAAGGGCACACCGCGACTGTTGGCCGCGAGTTCTGCTTTGGATGCTGCGGCTCCCACAAATCCCACCGGGAAACCCAGAATCAGGGCAGGTTTAGGCATTCCTTGATCCAGCAATTCCAGTAAACGAAATAGAGCCGTTGGCGCATTGCCAATGGCGATGATGGCTCCGGCTGGCCGCCATAGTTCCAGAGCAGCAGCCGATCTCGTATTATTGAGGCGCTCAGCAATCTCTACCACCTCAGGATGATTGAGAGTACAAATAATCTCATTACTGACAGACAGCCACTGGCGCATAATACCACTGGCCACCATCTGTGAATCGCAAAAAATGGGCGCACCAGATGCTAGAGCATCTCGTCCTGCTTGTACAGCATGGGGTGAAGCCGCTAAATCGGCGACAATATCCGTCATGCCACAAGCATGGATGAGCCGCACAGCCACAGGGATCAAATCCTCTGGCAAGGGATGCAAATGGGCTTCTGCACGAATGATGGCAAAGGATTGGCGATAAATGTCCTTACCATTGCGAAGGTAATCAATCATAGGGAAAGGATCTTCAAACTCCTGGCAAGGTACAACTCATTCCCCAGCTTTTACCCCTCATCCCCCAGACCCTTTTCCCACAAGGGGTGAAGGGGAGTCGGAGTTCGGATTGAGAGTTCAAAGCCCCTCTCCCAGAGCGGGAGAGGGGTTGGGGGGGAGGGCAACAGAGTTCTATCCGTCAAACAGATCTTCAACGTCTACATCAATGCCTAATTCAGCGTATTTTTGAAGTTATTGGAACCTTGATAATCAGAAAATTCTGCTAAGTCTTGCAGAGACTGCTGACCAGAATAGTATTTGTCTCCAATTTTCCACGTCGGGAAACCCGCATCTCGGCCAATGACAGGGCGCAGTTGCTCACTCGCTTTTGCTAACTCCGTTTGGCACAGTTCAAGCTGCGGGTTAGAACCTTCAGGCGCACATTCAATATAGGGAATTTCTGGGATCGCCTGAATACCAAACAGTTTCTTTTGATCGGCACAATGGGGACACCAAAAGGCACCAAACATTTTGGCATCAGTTTGTTTCAAATGCTTCGCTAATTCAACTTCGGCTTCACCAGAAGTCTCTGTAATCGTAAAGAAGACTTGGCCCGTTGCCGATTTTATTTTATATTCCGTTGCTGTATTAGTGACGACGGATTGATCAATGTGTGCGTAGATGCCCAAGGTGCCCACTAAGGTGATCATGGCAACAATGATGCCTGTGAATAAAAGTTGACCCACATCTTCCCAAGTTCGCCCCAAAAGGGTGAGCAAAAACATCAAGGTAGCAAAGGTCGCTGAGGCAATACAGTAGATACAAACGGCTCCTGAACCATAGGGCATCACGAACTTGGAAAACATGATGTACATCAGATACCCGCTGAAAAACATCATGGCGGTTGCCCCCATAAACAGGAGTAACCAGGATGTATTTTCAACCTTCGTCCTCAACTCTTTGTCTTCAGAACCTAAAGCCAAAGGGACTAGGGCAAAAATGGCCATGGCGATATAGGCCGCCAGACCAAACAAAGCCAAAGGTTGACCTAAGACAGTTGCATAGGGACTGGAAAGAACCAAATCACAACCTTTCGTCGGACAAGCTGCTGCACCACCTGCAAATTTGGTTGCGGTTAAGTATCCGGTATTCGTAGCCCCTAAAACAGCAATGGCTCCAATCAGGGGTCGTGACCAGCGATGCAGCCAGGAAGTCTTGGTACGACGGCGCGGCATAGGTTTTTCCTAAATTCTGTAGTGTATAGAGGGAAGACTCATTTATCTTAGACCTTGATCTACGCCTACGTCCAAAAGGCAGAGAATTCAGGATTTATCCAACCATTACCGTCATTGGTTCATGAGCCAAAAACCTCTCGCCAGCCATTAGTCACAAGTTAAGCGGAAGGGACAGTAATCAAGGAATCGTTGAAGTAGAATTGTGGAACATTGAGAGATACCTTGCTCTCAAATACCCAAATGCCCAGATATGCGGTTAAATAGGTGAGGATTCTTTGATGTTAATGCAGCCTTTGTGACCGACTCACCCCCACAACGCCGTCGCTCCCTAGCGAGTATTGCCACCATTGTTGCGATCGCCACCCTCATTAGTAAAGTTGCAGGCTTAGTCCGCCAACAAGCGATCGCCGCCGAATTTGGTGTGGGTCCTGAGGTCGATGCCTACAACTTTGCCTATGTGATTCCCAGCTTTTTGTTTATTCTGCTGGGGGGGGTCAATGGTCCCTTTCATAGCTCTGTTGTCAGTGTTCTCGCAAAACATCCCAAACAAGATGCGGCGGCTCTCATTGAAACGATTAATACCCTGGTTGGGGTGCTATTACTGATTTTGACAGCCGGATTGATCCTGGCTGCCGATCCCTTGATCAACCTCTTGGCTCCAGGCGTATCCGCCAATGTCCATGCTATGGCGGTTGAACAACTGCGGATTATGGCCCCTTTGGCTTTTTTCTCTGGGTTGATTGGCATTGGCTTTGGCACGTTAGTCGCCTCGGATCAGTACTGGCTGCCCTCCATTAGCCCGCTGCTGTCTAGTCTAACGGTGATCATTGGCGTCCTCTGCTTGAGCAATCAGGTGGGGCCTGCAGTGATGGCTTGGGGAACCCTTGCCGGGGGGGTACTGCAATGGTTTGCTCAAATCCCCGCCCAGTGGGGCTCAGGCATGGGCACCTTGCGGCTGCGCTTTGACTTTAAGCGGCCAGGGGTGCAAGAACTGGCAACACTGATGGGACCTGCCACTCTCTCTTCGGGGATGTTGCTAATCAGCGTAGCCATTAGCTTGTTTTTGCCTCTCAACTCCCTGAAGGCTCCGCTTCTGCCTTAACCTATGCTCAACTCTTGTTTTTGACCCCCCTAGGGATTCTCTCCAATGTGATTTTGGTGCCCTATATGCCCATTTTTTCGGCATTAACAGCACCAGAAAGTTGGACTGAACTCAAAGATCGCATTCATCAGAGCTTGATCCTCAGTGCCATGAGTATGATGCCCATAGGGGCTTTAATGGCCGTCTTAGCCTTACCAGCTGTCCGCGTTGTTTATCAACGGGGGGCTTTTGATAGCGAAGCATCGCAATTGGTCGCTTCCCTGTTGGTAGTGTATGCCTTTGGCATGTTCTTTTATCTAGGGCGAGATATTTTTGTGCGGGTGTTCTACGCCTTTGAAGATGGCAATGTCCCCCTCCAGATTAGTGTCCTGGGGCTATTTTTTAACGCCATCTTTTGTTTCTTCTTTACAAAAGATTTGGTGCACCTGGTTTAGCAATGGCCACAGTCGGCGTCCAAGTTTTGTCTATGGTGGCACTGGTCTGGATTTTGCATAAGCGGTTAAAGGGTCTACCCTGGGTCGCAACAGGGGGACCCATTTTGGCCTTAGCCGTTAGTAGCCTGCTCTGTGGGTTTGCTGCCCAGGTTAGTCTCGATGGCTGTCAATTACTCTTGGGTTCGGAGGGTCTACTCAGACAATTGGTGACTTTGAGTGTGTCTACAGGTGTTGGCTTATTCGTATTTATTGTCTTGGTGGTGCAATTGAGATTGCCAGAGATGAATTTCTTCATTGAACGATTGCAGCAAAAATTACCTTCTCTAGCCCAGCAATCTATAGCCACAAAGCGCTTGCTGAAAATGATCAGGGGCCGACGCTAATGAATAACCCCGCTGTAATATAGTTCTTAAGATTTACCCCTTTGTAGACTCTATGGAAAAATCTGATAACCCTTGGCGTTATAAACCTTGGTGGTGCCAACCTTGGTCCATTGTTGTCACCGGGATTACCCTCATCGCAGGAGCCTGGTTCTTGACCCGATGGATTTGGCTGACGATCCTGGTGGCAATTCCTGTTTTAGCCTGGATGGGCCTTTTTCTGATTCTCTGGCCACGAGCAATGCAGCAGGCCTATGCTGAACAGCAACCCTTTGAGGATGAGTCAAGCTAGTTTGGCCTGAAAACCCTAGGGATAGAAGTTTACAATATTAATCAGGAGACAATTCTGTTGCTCCGTTAACTCCAGCAAAATAACACTAGCGTAGAATGACTATTAACGATGAGAATGAAATCTTGGGAATCTCCCCGGCGTGGGCGGCGTCGTAATCATAAATCAAAGTCAGCCTCGGCTCGCCTCAGACAACTGAAAAAACAACGTCAACAGCTCCACAAAAAACTCAAAGCCCATCCCCATCTCCAGCAAAAAGCCTCAGGTCAACAGCCTGAGGCTTTTGCTTTAGGGACAGGGAAACCACATACACAAATAATAGAGGTGCCCCCAGAAACTGAGAGCACCCTCTATAAAATTCAGCTTAATTCACTGATTATTAAATCAATCAATTAGCCATTGATCACTGGAGCAGAGAGCGCAACAGGAGCAGACTCACCCGCAGCCAAATCTAAGGGGAAGTTGTGAGCATTGCGTTCATGCATCACTTCAAACCCTAAGTTAGCCCGGT
>JAAUOM010000133.1 GCA_012034865.1 Acaryochloris sp. CRU_2_0
CGGACTAAAGGGCGACCACGGCGATTACGGGCGTCAAAGGGATTGATTTTAAGGCTTACTTGAATATCCGCAAGACTGCTGACGAGCCGATGGTTTTACTCGGAGAAGATTATGCCAATAGCCATGATCCACTCTCTCAAGCGTTGACTGAGAGTGCCGCAGAGAATTTAGAGCGTTTAGAAAGTGAAGGTCGGGTTGTTGAGAGTGAGTTAGTCTACTTCGCTAAATACCGGATGATTTTGGGGTCGGAATTTCAAATTAACCAGGGCTGGATGGATGCGATTGCTGAAAAAGCGACCCTGCTCCTCTCAAACCTCAAGGACGACAACTTTGACGCTCTGCCTGCGTGGGGCAAAGCCATCCGACAAGCCTATGTCTCCGGCTATCGACGGGCATTACTAGCGTTGACCTCCGTGGATGGGTTTGGCTTGGAGGTAGAAGCCTTGGGGGTGCAGGAGATGATGGATCTTCCTTACCAAGAACTGCATCCTGGGGAATCAGTTCCCGTCGGTCAGTATATACGCACAGACGATCATTCTGAGCTGCCGGAGGTTGTCGTCCAAGAGTATGGCGATCATGATTTAGGCTCAGTGTTTGAGCCTTATCAGGGATTGCCTACCACGCCTGAATTCACTCGCTCCACAGTCTATCTCCCCAGTACTGGAAAATACTGGGCGTTTGTGCGCCTCGATAAGGTACGCCACTTCCCCCCAGATAACCACTCCGTCCCCCGTGGCTACGTCAACTTTCTATGGAATCGATTGACGACGCCAACTCCCTTTTGGGACTGTCGGGTAATCACTGAAATCACCGAAGACTCCTCCAGCATCGAGATTGACAGCATGGACTTGGTGATGAAGAATTCGATGAAGCGGATTGCCAAAGGGATGACAGACAACAGCCCCGATGTCACCGCTGAGATGCGCCTGTGTGAAGCTAAAGACCTGCAACGACAGATCAAGGGGGGCTGTCGTCCCTTTTGGGTAAGCTGTGGCATTTGGGTGTACCGGGACACTCAAGAAGAAGTGATTGAAGCGTGTCAAGCCCTTGTGGATCGGTTTCAGACAGTGCCCACTGAGCTAGTCACAGAGCAGATTGACCAGTATTGGTTTCAGTCGTTTCCCTTTGAGTGGACCTCTTTGCTCACCAAACCCTTTGTCCAACGACCCAAGTACTTGAACTATCAGGCAATTCCTCATCTGCCGATGACGCAATTGTCAAAGATGGATGAACGGGGAATTATGCTGCTCGGTCAACAACTGCCCGTCCCCTTGTACCTGGACATCCTCAACAAATCACCCAACCACACGGGGGTGTTTGCCGCAACGGGAAAGGGAAAATCAGGCTTTTTGTCTGAAATAATATTCAGCTATATTCTCAACAACAAAGTGGCAATTGTCTTTGAGTATCCGCGTCCTGACGGCAAGAGCACGTATACCGATATCGTCAACACCTTTAGCCAGTTGGGAGTGAGCGCTGCGTACCTCAATGTCAAGCGCCACATCATCAATATCCTGGAGCTGCCGGATATGCGTTGGGTAGATGCGTTGCCCAAACCAGGGGAACCAGGATACGACCCTGGCCTAGCGACGAAAGAAGACCTGTTTCAATCCGCGTTCCAGAACCACCTAGAGATACTGCAAGCGCTGGTGATGGGCACGGCTGCTGAGCCGACACAAGAACTGCTGGTTAGCTCCCTCCTCTCGCGTTGTTATGAAGCGTTTCATCATGTTCCCCAAATCCAGGAACGCTATCAGGTTGCCAGTTCAGCTCCCTTTGGTTCAGAAGCCTCAAAACAGATGCCCATTTATGAAGATTTTGTCAACTTCTCCGAGGCTTGGTTTAGTGAGGAAGTAATGCGTGAAGACGTCTCTGAACTAGAGAAAAATACCATTGGCTTAATCCGCATCCAACTCAAGGGCGTCCTCGCTAAATCTTTAGGGCGCTCGATTAACGGCATCAGTAGCTTCGATAGCAACGTCCAGTGCCTGGTCTTAGCAATGACCAATGTCAGTGATTCTCTGGACTCGTTGATCTACTCAATGGTGGGGTTTAACCTGCTGCTGCGAAAAGCCATGAGTACGCTAGGCTCGGCGTTGATTACAGACGAGGGGACCCGCATCTATAAGTTTGACTCCTATGCGCGCATGTCAGGTCGAGTGCCATCCGAGGGTCGCAAGTGGCGGTGTAACTACGTCGTTGCAGCTACGGAAGTAGAAACGATTTACCAGTCTGTCTCAGGCCATGAGATTTTCACGAATTTGCAAAATATCTTCTGCGGGGGTCTAGAGGAAAGCTCGATTAAGCGTCTGTGTGAGGATCTAGGCTTTAGACGAGAAATACTAGACCAATATGTTGGCAAAGGGGTCTCCCACACCCTGCAACAGAGCTATTGGTACTGGAAGCGTTACAACCAGCACGTAGAAGTAACACACAATCCCAGCAATATGCTGTTGGGGATGATTGCCACCCAAGAGCAAGAAGTGCGCTTAAGAGAGCGAATCCTAGCCTATTACGCCCACGACCCGATTACTGGATACAGGCTCCACGGAGATCTACTCTCACAAGCCCATCGTTCCGGGCTTTGCCCCTCAACCGTCAAGGAGAACCAATATGTTCAAACTGCCTAGTCTCAAACGTCCCCTTCTAATCCTAGTCCTGTGGGTCTCCGTCAACCCGATTGTCTATGCCCAGTCCGTCACTGGGGACAGTCCCTACAATGTCAGCGATATCACCACGGATACCCCCACCTTTGGGGACAGTCCCTATAACGTCGGGGATTTATATCCTGATGCAGACTCAGGCGAGGGTGAACCGGAAAGCCTTCTAGATCGGCTCTTTGACAAAAAAACCCAGCGAACCCTGTTTAAAGTTCTAGAGCATGGCCAGAGAGCTTTGAAAGCGGCCAAGATTGCCAAGAACGTCTACCAATCCCTGAGCGGCAAGCGCGTCAAACCCGCCTTACAAGGAATTTCGGACATTCTTGTAATGTATGGCATCATTAACCCCCCTGAAAAAACAGCGAACACAGGCAATACCCCAGATGCGAATAAACCCAACTACGAAGGGCCGAGCTACGAGGACAATCCCTCACGGTTTGACTTAGAGGGAACGACCCCTCGTGAAGTCTATGCTCTAGCCCGCAATGCACGGGCGATTGGGGAAGAATTTCACCAAAAGCTAACCCAACTGGTACTCAGTGCTGAAGGACAAGAAGCAATCAATGCGGAAGAGGAACTGGGTGAATTCGCCCAAGAGGAAGCCACAGGGTCACAAACAGACATTACCGAGGTTGTAGGTATCAGCCAAGAACAAGCTGCTGCCAATACGATGGCCGCAGAACAGGTTCAAGTGATTGGGGCGACTGCCCAAGGGGATAGAAGTTCTCAACAGATCTTGAAGCGCCTCGCCCTTCAGCAAGCCTATGGTTCGACGATTAGTGCCCAAAGTTCTCAGCAACTTGCGGGACTGACCGCCACGGCTGCTCACCAGAACCGGACAATGGGAGCCCTCACCAGCTTGGGGGTTGTCCAAAACCGCAAGCTCGGTATCCTGCAAATGCTCGAAGCCTCTGGAAACCAGCAACGCGCCCACAGCAATTTTCTCCTGGAGTCACTCAAATATGATAAAGACCTTAAGCAAGACATCCAAGCCGTTAGTACAAAACTCTCGTTGCTCACCCCGCAAATTCCTGGTTTTCAAAACCCCAAAGACCCTCAAGCGCCATAGTGTCTTACTCTTAGTGCTGTTGGCAATGGGATTTGTCTTGGTGAGTGCGCTTCCCGCTACTGCGGATGAGGGGTCAGACTACCTGCGCCGGATCACAGACTACATCACCCAGACTGCTGCTTGGTGGGATCAACTGTGGGATGACACTTTTGACCCCTCTATTGCCACCAATACGATCAACAATCAAGCGGTCATGGACGTCGTGCGCTATATCCTCTTGGCCGGGTTTGCTGCTTGGACTTGGCGGATTGGTCAGAAGATCTTTGACCGAGGGAGTGATTTCAGCGACTGGGTGAAGTTCCTGTTGCCCGTGGTGTTAATCTCAGTGTTTCTAGCCAATTCAGGATCTGCGATTTACCACCTCGCTCATGGGTTGCGGAATATCGCCAATTTTGCCCCCCAAAAAGCCGCCGCAATTCAAGTCGCGGGATTCAATGTTCGTCGAGCGATTGATGATGCTCTGTTTACCCAAGTGACTAGAACGGTCATCTCCCAAGAGGCCAAGAAGTGCGCTCAGATCCAGCCGCCGAGTGTCAATATCCCCGAAGCAGACAGGCGGCCTCTAGGCACGGGTGCCCCGCGCAGTCTAGAATCGCTCCAGATCGAGGGTGGCACCTCCTTGCAACAAAGAGCCGCACGAGAGCAATTGGCCTGCTTGCAGTCTCTCGAAGCGTTTGTCCAGGAGCAATACCAGACAATTCTCGCCGCGTGTCCTGACTGCAAAACCGCCCAGGACTTGGTGGAGCGGGGTCAAGAGACTGTGTCGGAGACCCTCAAGCGCAACAGCGCAGAGTTGGCGGTCAAGGGCTTTGATACTGCTGTCGATGCCGCCATAATGCTTATTAGCCCCGGTGCGGCACTAGCGAAGCTGATTGCCTCCGAATGGCAGGATATTCTCACCGAAATTGCGATGGTCATGGCCTGGATCTTTGTCGCTGGCCAGGAACTCGCTTTACTCCTTGCTGCCCTACTCGGACCGATCGCCTTTGCTATGGGAACCATTCCCCAAGGGCACAATGCGATTATTGAGTGGCTTTTGTTCTTCGCCAGAGTCTTGTTGGTACGGCTGGCCTACGTGATTCTGATTGGCTTCGTGGCGTTGATGATCTCTGGGGTGGCCGCCGCCCCCTTAATATTCCCCCTCTTCTTTGGCATCTTCGCCCCGTATATTGCGTACAAGGCTGTGAATGATGGTGTCGGTGCTGCTGCTGATTCGTTTCGCTCCAAGATGATTGGCACTGCTTCAGCGGGAGTTTCCCTGCTGAGTGGGGGAGTGATTGCCCTCAATAGTGCCCTGCAATCTAGAGCCATGCGCTACCGCTAGGAGAAGCAAAGATGCTCAAGAAAATAGCTCTTCCCCACAACCCTCTGCAAGCCCTAGAGAAAGGTAAGTGGATGCCTTATTTGGTCATTGGCTTAACCGTCCTGAATACGGGGATGCTGTTCAAGGTGGGTCTCAATAGTAAACAAGCCGCCCAGCGTGAGTTGTCCAATGTCTTTGTACAACTGCCCAATAACCAGACGGTGCAGGCCAAGCCCGTGGAGCGCTGGCATCGGGAACCCTCCCACATCAAGGAGTTTACCAGCAAGTGGGTGAAGACAGCCTATACCTGGACAAAAGCAGAAGGCAAAACGGAGGGCAAGATTGAGTACCCGCCTGGATTTTATGATGTGTCTTATGCAATTGATTTGTCCTACCGCACGGGCTGGATGGCGTCGATTTATCACAAATACAAGAAAGAATTTGCCTTCAACCGCTACCTCTCAGGGGATTGGGAAGCCCAAGTCCAAATTTTAGACCAGGACAAAGATGTTATTGTCCAAGCCCTGGAGCCAGGGGTTTGGAAGGTGACGGTGATCGCCACTCGACTGCATGACCGGGCTAATGAACCCGACTTCATTGAGCGGCTCAATCAGGAGCTAATTCTCAAGGCTGTGGATTATGTCGAGGCCCAGCCGCAGCGACTGCCTCCTGGTCAGAAGACAGAGCTAGCCCAATTGATGCGGATTGGCCAGGAATATGGCCTGCAAATTGTAGAAATTCGAGATATCAAAGTCAACTTATGAGGTGCGACCATGCCTATTTCTAAGCAAGCCCAACAAGCTAGAAAAGTAATGCTCAAGCGCAAGCAACAGGAGAAAATAGAACCCCCCTCTACTGAACCTGTTGATCTAGCGACTCAGGAGGAAGGTGTCACCCTCAAGCAGTTAGCCTTACCAGAGACTGTGTCCACGGTTCCCAAAAACAAGCTGCATAAACGACTATGGTTCCAGCTTGCTCTGTTGGGTGCGGTGGCATCCCCGGTTGTCCTCATAGGGTTGGGCATGATCTATGGCAAGCCCCCCGCTGCCAGTACCGCGAATAACACGAACCAGACGCCCAGCGCCCCCATTGGTCAGGGTGAAGTAGATCAACTGATTGCTGAGAATGCGGATCTGCGGGTTGAAATCGCCGCTCTCCGCCAATCCCTAGATGGCAAGCCCGCTCCTCCTGCGAGGGCCAAGGCCAAGCCCGCTCCTTCCATCCCCTTGGCCGCGTCCTACCGCCGTCCCCCCAGCCCAGCGTATCCAGTGGCCCGGACAATCCCCATCCGTCAAGTCATCCCTCGCCCGGTGGCTCCACCCCGGATTATCTATAGAGAACGGCCTGCCCCCAAAGCACAGCCCAAACCCGTCGTGCAAGCTGCCCCTCAACCCGTGGCTCAGTCCACCCCCCAACCCGCTTCTCAATTTAGCCTCACTCAAAACTCTGCCTTTGCTCCCAAACCCCTTGAACCGCCTCAATCTACTCCTGCCACTTTGCCAGTTAGAAGAACCACCCCCATCAAAATTACTTCAACCCCATCCCTCAACCGAGCGCAGAAGCGACCCGTCATCCCCAAGACCTTTCCACCCCAAGGAATTCTTGTAGCTTCCCTCACAGGCAATCTGCTGTTGGATAACCAGCAAGCCCCTGATTCCCCAGAGTCTTCCCCTTCTGCTGATCCTGCTGAATCCCCTGAATCCACGGACATGGAGACTCAAAGCCCCAGCCTCGCCACGGGTCTGATTGCACCGGGGACGACGGCTAAGGCCCAACTCGTCAACCCCATCACCTGGATCCCCCAAAGCAGTGAAGCGATTGTGGGTCAACGCTACTTGTTGAAATTACAGGAAAACCTGGGGACGTTAGCTCCCAAAGGCTCCACGGCGATCGCTGAGGTCACAAGTGCCGAAGGGGACTTTGTGAGTCTCCAAGTTGTAGAAATTAACCGTCAGGCTCTCCCGAAGGGGGCGGCAATGGTGCAGCGGAATCAATCGCCCTATCTACAAGCCAAACTCAAAGGTCAGGGGGATAGCTTTGGCAGCAAACTGCTTAGAGCAGGGCTGAATGTGGGGATTGACCAATTGCGCTCTAGCGATATTGGCGATCGGGCTTCCTCTTTGGTGAGTAGCTTTGCCCCAGATCGCTCTAGCAACTCCCGTGCAGGGATCTATCGCTTTGATGGCGAGGTTGAAATCTTCTTTACAGGGGGCGTCTGATGAAAGGCTGTGCCCTGTTTGTCCTCCTCCTGCTCACCCCGTTTTTGTTCCTTGCTGGCCCCATCGGCTGGATCTTGGCGTTGATTGCCCTGCTGTTGATCCTCAAGTAAATTGCCTTCTAGTTTTCCTCAAGCCAATAGATAGCGGCTCCGAGTGGGGCCGCTTTTCTTAAGCCTTTTCCCTTACAAGCATTTCCCCATGAGACAGAAACTACTCGCGCTAGTCTTGGCTGGCCTGCCCACCCTCGCGCAGATCGCCCCCGTTCTCGCCCAACAGCAAACGGCTGCGGTAAGTCCTGATACCCCAGTGAATTTGCCGGGACTCTACTATGACCCGGATCCTGGACCCTCACCCACCTTCCAGCAGCTCACGAGTGCAGAGGAAGCGGGGTATGTCGAAGTACCCCCTCTTCCGTCTGGGGTACAGCTTCCCTACCAAATGGATCGGGCTTGGCCGCAAGGAGCCACCCCTGACCAAATGATCAAGTTTGGGGATTTACAGCAAAACCCCGTCACCGTGAGCTTTACCAAGCTCACCTTGCGGGAGATCTCCGCCCAGCAAGGGACAAATATTGCAGGGGTGCCCATTGGAGACGTGCCCCTCGTCTATGGCCTGACGATCGATGAGGTTGATAACCTCTACACCAAGTTCAACAATGGCGAAGAGATCACCCTTGATGATGCGGCTCCCGCCATTCAAGCAGCAGTCGGGATTCTCCAGGATCCGTCCCAAGCGGGAAAGCAGATCCAGCAAGCCGCCCTGACCACGGCGGAGAAAGTTCTGATTGCCAAGCTCAGCGAGATTCCCGCTCTCAAAGGCATTCCTCTTCAGGACTTGGCTAAGGGCAATTGGCAGGGTGTGATTACTAACGCTGAACAGATTCAGCTAGCGGACATTGGCAAAAAGATCGGTCCAACCCTCAAGAAGCTACCCGTGAACCAGATTGTTCCGATTATTGAAGGTGTAGTGCAAGGGGACTGGGAACAGGTCAGGAAGCGGGCACAGGCGGTTCTGGTGCAAAGAGGGACAGAAATCACCCTCAAAGAGCTTTATAAAGAAGTACCTGAACTGAAGAATCTGCCATTGGGAGCGGTTCCCGACTTAGTGAATCAGCCCATTGAGCAAGCCCTGCCAAAGATTGTAGATCTGGCGATCGAGGAAATCCCCGGTGCTGAAGATGAATTAATTAACTCCGTTCCCGGACTCTCGGAGATTCCGATGAACAAGCTGCCGTTTGACTTAGCCTTCAGCTTCCTCGCGGGGGATGTGTTTGCCCGGTTCGATATCGCCTACAGCGGTGTCGAAGGCAAGGAAGAACCCTCAATCCAACATTCCTTATCGGGTGGCTCGGAAGACCAGAAGTTTAGACCCATCAAATGTACCCTCGGACAGACCAAGCAGCAACGGGCGGACAACTGCCCCCACTTTGAGATGCGGAAGTTTGTCAGTTCTCCCCTGGCTCAAATAACGGGGGAAGATGACATTGATGGTAAACAATGGGTGCAAGGGGACTCAGGGGGTAAAAATGGGCAAGGTGTCAAAGGGGGAAAGGGATTACTAAAGTGGGTCAATGGGGGCTGGGAACCCGCAGGGATTCATCCCTTTGGAACGGGTTCTCACACCAAATTTGTCCTCAAGCGGATCACTGAACACCCCGATAAGCCCAGTACCGCCAAGTTATATCTTGCCATTCAATTTTGTGCGACCGCTCCTATTATAGGAGAGCAATGTACTCCTCACTTTCTAGTCATCCCCACTCCTTTCACCGTTACCGAGGGAGGCTTATTCCTGGTGGCAAGTCGTCGGAGTCTGCCCGCTGAGATTGCGAGGCTGAGGGATGGTGCGATCAATGCCTCTGGATTAAACCAGGTCTACTGCGACCCGAATCAGCTCGTTGCAGCAGTGGGGCAAGTTGATAGTGCTGAGGGTGAAGCGCCAAGCCCAACGCAATCTGCCAAGCCCGATCGCTTAGCCGGTTTATCTGAATCAGAACTGCAACAGCATCGAGCGAGGCAGTATCTCGCCCGAATTGCGCTAGGAGAGACAGACAATGGCACCAATATTGGAGATAGAGCTACAGCAGAGTCTGTGAACGGCCATATGGCATTTACCAGTTCAAGTACAGTTCTAGAAATTCCTTGTTGCAGCGGCAGGGGATAGATGCCTGGAGTGCCGATCCAGAGGAACAAGCACAAGCAGCCTGGGCTTGGATCCAAATAATTGGCAATGAGGAGGAGGTTGATTTACACCAGGCCATCGCTTCTGGGGACTTTGCTACAGCAGATCAGGTACTGGGAGCAGGTCAGTTTACGAGCCTTCCTGGTGGGATTGAGGCGTCTAGGCATTGGTCAGATCCGGGCAAACTAGAGCAGTATGGGCCAAATGGCCAAGCGCCGGATGTGGGCACGGCTCCGTTACCGACTAGCCCTGGTGGAATGCCCTGTAGTCCTGCAACGGTAGCTGGAGTGCCGGGTGAGATCGGGCCTGAAGGGGATGGAGTAGCGACGGGAAGACTTAAAAACCCTTTGCCTGGAGCTACTGTGACTAGTGAATTTGGACCACGAGTTCCACCTGCACCAGGGGCATCTTCTTTTCATGCGGCTGTTGATCTGGCCATGCCGTCAGGTACACCTATTCTTGCCGCAGATGGAGGAGTTGTTGAATATGCAGGCTGGAAAGGAGGCTATGGAAACTACATTTTGATCAATCATGGGAACGGGTTAGCGACTTGGTATGGGCACAACCAAGCCAATAATGTTCGAGTTGGCCAAAAAGTGACAGCAGGTCAGCATATAGGCATGGTGGGGTCTACGGGAATCAGTACTGGTCCTCACGTTGACTTTGGTGTGGTGGAGGGCTACAAAACAGGAAGCATCACTTCGGGACAAGCAGTTGACCCTCGTAAACATGTTCGTTTTTAGGAGATTTAGTATGAAAAGGTGGATCTCTAGCTTGCTAATTGTTTCTTGCTCTTTTATTGCCCAGAAATGTTCTTGCTGAGAACAAAAGTCTGGATATTGCCTCATGCATTCCTGAAACTGGGTCTCGTATACCTGTTGAGAGCGCTGAAATTTACGCCACAACCACACAAAATGGGATTACTTACCACTACGTTGTCTTACGTCCCAAAGACATATCCCAATCCCTCGGCATTGTTTTGGTTGAGGTTGCGGGGAATGAGTGTAAAGGCCATTTGGTTGATTTTGATAGCCATACCTTACCCTTGAAAACTTTGTACCCGCATCTGTTGCAAAAGAATTAGTTGATCAGGCTAATCGCAATTGGAACAATCGTAAACGTGAGACTCACTAGATCATAGAGAATCTGATCTCCACAACCACCCAGCTCAGACCTCAACCTACCCAACGGAGATCGCACCCACCCTTTTCCCACCTAAATCACCTCAAACCCAAGCCCCTCACCTTTCCCCCCCTAGTATCCTGATCCAACG
>JAAUOM010000134.1 GCA_012034865.1 Acaryochloris sp. CRU_2_0
AATGGCGAAATTGTGGGGCGAGAAAGTGACCCAGCAAAACATCAGCGAAGCCCTGCGCCAGATTGGATTTACTCGCAAAAAAAACCTATGGGTACCGTCAGCGAGATGAAGCCAAGCGCAAAGAGTTTATTGAACAATTGAGCAGCCAGCAGCCTGAGCAGATTGTGTATGTGGACGAAGCAGGTATCGATAATCGACAAGAGTACGAGTATGGGTATTGTGAGGTGGGCGAACGCTTCCATACCCTCAACTCTGGCAAACCCAGCGAGAGAGTCAGTTGGATCTCAGCACTCAAGCAAAGTCAATTGTTTGCCCCGATGACCTTTGAAGGGTCATGTAATCATGATTTGTTTGAGATGTGGTTGGGGGAGTGCCTCCTCCCACGATTAACCCCTGGGGATGTCATCGTGAGCAGTTTGATGGCGACCAACCCCTGGCGAATGTACTGTTGTTGTAGGGGAAAGATAGGGATAATCACATTGAAGAAGCCTATCCAATTCATGCAAATGTGGGAATACTGATTTAGCTTACAAGGTTTACAGGTTCTATGGCTGGTCAACAAACATGACCCAAAACAGTGAAGTACGAGCTTTATCGGTGGCGTTACTGCTCACAGCAGGACTCACGGGTGGGTTAGTGTGGTTTTTTCGAGAACCCCTTCTCAGTCTCTTGCAGCAAAAGCCTGCCCAGACATCATCAACCCAGAATTCTGGAGTCAAGTTCCGCACCTTTGCTCAAGTTGAAAATGTGCCCAAGGGTCTCTTTAACTATGGTGGCAGCACCACTTGGGCACCAATTCGTACACAAGTAGATGCAGCCCTGCAAGTTGTGTGGCCCCAGTTTGAATTGCGGTACACAGCCCCAACCAGTGGTTCACCTGGATCTGGTAGTGGAATTCAGATGCTATTGGCTGGGCAACTGACCTTTGCCCAAGTTTCACGCTCCCTCACAAAGGCGGAAATCGAACAAGCTCAAGCTAAGGGCGTCACCTTGAAAGAAATCCCAGTGGCCATTGATGGGATTGCCGTAGCCGTTCACCCCGATCTCAACCTTTATGGGATTACCGTAGACCAGCTCAAGCAAATTTACACAGGTAAAATCATCAACTGGCAGCAAGTAGGTGGCCCCAATTCCCCCATTACAGCCCTATCCCGACGACCAGAATCAGGCGGAACCGTCTCTTTCTTTCAAGAGAATGTCTTAGGGGGTGAACCCTTCCATCCCAGGGTTCAATATATGGCTACGACCACGGAAGCGGTGCGAAAAGTAGCCAATACAGTGGGGGCGATCTATTTCGCCTCAGCGCCGGAAGTGGTGCCCCAATGTCGGATTAAACCCCTACCCATCGGTCGCCAACGCAACCAATGGGTTGCCCCCTATCAGGCCCCTTATATTAATCCAGGGGACTGTCCAGCTCAGCGTAATTCCTTAAATTTTTCAGCTTTGCAAACTGGGGACTATCCCCTGACCCGTCGCTTATTGGTGATCGTCAAAGAAAATGGTCAGATCGACCAAACCGCTGGCCATGCCTATGCGCAACTGATGCTCTCTGAACAGGGGCAAACCCTGATTAAAAAAGCAGGGTATGTACCCATTCACTAATGTTCTGGCTCACGGGTGGGAGCGATGGTCGTTGCTTGCTGTCCGTAGGACTTAGACCGCCCTAGCTCCCTAGGAGCGGCTTTGCCAACGGGCATCGCATCTCATATCACCAGCCAAACACAATGCTAGAGCAGGGGTTGCAGATTCAGGTGGACAGCAATGGCATCGGTCACTTGATCCAAGATCTGCTCTCGATAGACCTTATAATCTGGGATATTCATCGATAAAGGCGGAAGATTTTTTTGGACTCTGATCTGATTTAACCAGGCGCGTCGCCACGACCCGTTATCAAACAACCCGTGCAGATAGGTTGCCAAGGTGCGCTGGTCAGCACTGACAATCCCTAAATCGGGATCCTCAAACCAGGGTTGGACAGCATCAGGCTCCACCACTTCGGTTTTGCCCTGGTGAATTTCATAGCCCTGCACTACTAGATCGATGCCTACAAGGGCAGCAACATAATGGGGTAAGGTGAGTTGCACCTGGCGCTGACGGGTCAGCTTCGCTCCAGTCATGGTGGTTCGTAGGGGCAATAATCCTAGTCCTGGGAACTCACCGGGTGAGCCTTCGCTGCCGTCGGGGTCAGCAATGGTTTGCCCTAGCATTTGTAAGCCCCCACAGATGCCCAATATCCTGCCGCCCGCTTGACTATAGGCTTGCAACTGAGTAGCCATTCCCGAAGCTTGTAAGGATTGCAGATCGGCAATGGTGGTTTTAGAACCCGGTAAAATCACGGCATCGGGCTGACCGAGGGTACCTTCAGGGCTAATAAACTGCAACTGAACAGAGGGTTCTGCTTCTAGGGGGTCAAAATCCGTAAAGTTGGCAATTCGGGGTAGGCGAATCACTGCGATTGTGAGTTGGGCCTGGGGTTTAAGCCGACGTCGTTCAAAAAGATCCAGGGAATCTTCGGCAGGTAGGGATTGTTCTAACCAGGGGATGACGCCTAGGACAGGAATGCCAGTGCGCTCTTCCAACCAGGTAATGCCAGAATCCAAAAGCGATCGCTGGCCACGAAACTTGTTAATGACAATCCCCCGAATGAGTGCCCGTTCCTCTGGATCAAGCAGTTCCAAAGTGCCAACGATATGGGCAAACACCCCGCCGCGATCAATATCGGCGACCAAGAGGGTGGGGGCATTTAGGTGCTTTGCCACCCGCATATTCGTCAAATCCCGATGTTTCAGGTTAATCTCAGCAGGACTCCCGGCTCCTTCACAGACAATCCAGTCAAATTCCCGCTGCAATTTCGCTAATGCTGCGGTAATCGCTTGCCAACCTCGCTCAAAATAGGCTTGGTAATACTCGCTGGCTTGCACCTTGCCCACGGCTTTGCCCTTGAGAATTACCTGAGAGGTCATATCCCCTTGAGGCTTGAGCAAAATGGGGTTCATTTCTACCTGGGGTTCTATCCCCGCTGCCCAGGCTTGGACGGCTTGGGCATGACCGATTTCATCCCCCGCTGCGGTGACATAGGCATTGAGCGCCATATTTTGCCCCTTAAACGGGGTGACGCGGTGACCCTGACGCTTGAGGATCCGACAGATAGCCGTAGTCAAGATCGATTTCCCCGCATGGGAGGTTGTCCCCACCACCATGATCGCCCTCATGAGACGGGTAACCGCAGCCAGCGCTGAGTCAGGTTTTGGAGCCGATCCGTAAGGGAGGCTTTAGGGAAGGCTTTGCCCTGGTGCTGCCATTGATCAATCAATTTCCGACCTAAGGGGGTGAGGCGAAAACTATCCGTTAAGCCCTGACCATCGACCTCCCGCCGCAGGAGGCCAACTTGAATCAGCCACAGCAAGCTAGCTTCGGCTTGCCGCTCGGAAGTGGCCATTTGCGTATAACCCGCTCTCACTCCAGTAGCATCTGTCATTTCTAGGAGAGCGACACTTTGCGATCGCATCGTCGCTAACAGATGCAAGGTGAAAGGGCTACAAGCCAAGGCTCGCACTGCCCGATTAATCGTAGAACGAGAATATTGCATACACTTCAAAAATCCCTTAGCGCTTTCTTACTGTAATGCGGAAGTTAAGGGGAAGACTCTTCTAGATGAGCCGGATCGCTTCCAGACAGGACACCTTCAGAGGAAACAAAAACCGCCGATGGATCTTCGAGGATGGCCATATCCACCCTATCGGTTGCTTCAACTGTTGGGGGCGCAGACTCTAGGTGTTGTTTAGCCACTTGCCAAAGGGCTTCTAGTTCTGCAAAAGAGTGTTCAGCTAGGGGTTTGCTAATTTGGCCTTCAATTGTGGCAATCCGATCAATCAACTTTTGATTGGTATGGCGCAGGGCTAACATAGGGTCAAGCTGACACCAGCGAGCCACATTGACTAACGTAAAAAAGAGGTCACCCAATTCCGAGAGCTGATGTTTGGTATCACTCTGCAATAGGGATTCTTGAAACTCGGCCAACTCCTCATAAAACTTTGTCCACACATCATTGAGATCTTGCCATTCTAAGCCCGCTGCGGCGGCCTTCTCGGAAAGCTTGAAACCCGCCATCAGCGGTGGTAGACTGCGGGTATATCGCTGCATTTTGTCACTCAATAATTGAGCTTCGTGAGGGGATTTGCCTTTCTCTAAGGCCTTGATTTCTTCCCAATTGGCACGCACCTCCTCCACACTATTGGCTTCAACATCGGCAAAGACATGGGGATGACGGCGAATCAGCTTTTTGGTAATGCCTTGAGTAATCTCTTGCAGGCTAAACTGGTCTTGTTCACTGGCAATCTGAGCTTGAAGAACAACTTGTAGCAATAGATCCCCTAATTCTTCTGCCATTGCCCCTGGGTCACCCAATTGGATGGCATCAATGGTTTCGTAAGCTTCCTCAATGATATAGGGAGTGAGGCTTTGTGGGGTTTGTTCGAGATCCCAAGGACAACCACCATCGGGAGATCGCAACTTCGCCACCACTTCTACCAACTGCTGAACTGCGATCGTGACGGCTGACACCTGCGCGGGCAGATAGAGATTCACCGGGTAGGAAATCCCTTTTTTCTCACTAATTTGAGCCAAAGTCGTTTGTAAGAACTGGGGATCTTCCACGGAGAGATCTCCAACAATACTCACGGGATAATCAAGGGGAAAAGCCGCTTGTAGCGCAGCATACAATGTCCGTAGGGTTGCAGCAGATTCAATCCGAGTAATTAGAACAGGGACATGGAGTTGAACACCTTGCGTCAGGACATTCGTCGCCGTGACAATCTGCAATCTGGCTGGGGCTTCAGGACTAGGCATGGCATTACAAGTGTGAGAGGTACCTTCATCATGCGTCATTTACTCATGAGAAGGCCAATATTGGGAACAGGGCGATCGCGAGGGTCAGTATCAATGCCCATGGTATTAGTTCCGCCAGCGCTTGCGGGTTGATTTTAAGAACGATCCTAGACCATCACTCAAGGTATGGCTGATCGCGCCCAACTCCAAGCCCAACAACAGGGCTAAACCTTCCTGTTGATAGAGGCTAACTTGCTGTTGCAACGGCTGTAGCTGCCCCTGCCAATCTAGAGAAATCCCCCACCCCTGATCCAAAACCCATATCGTCAGAATCATACCCAGGATAACCATTCCCAGCCACACTCCCAAATACACCAAGCGTAGGAGTGTTCCAATAATCAAGCCATGGGATAGACAAGAGCGATGGCGAAACATGCGGCGATAGGGCAACCAAATGACCTTTAATCCCCCCCAGCGTTGGTATTGCACGGAGTAAATATCCAGATCAGGACCAAACATCAATCCACTAAATAAAAAGGCACCAGACAGACTCAGAGTGATACTGGCACTCCGACTCAGGCAAAGCGATGAGACAGCTACAAGGGTAAGACCCCTAAGGTAATTTGGTCATGGGTTCGGCCAGAGGGCATGATGGACAGCTAAGCACGACGAAAGTTGCATCCATTATGCTGGATTTGCCGACATTTGTGGGGAATGACACCAATGGTCTGCTACAATACTCATTCTATTGATGCAATCCTGTCGGGCGATTAGCTCAGTTGGTAGAGCGCTTCGTTTACACCGAAGATGTCGGCGGTTCGAACCCGTCATCGCCCATAGAGAAAAGGAGGATCAAAACTCCATCTCATCACGTTCAATCGTTACGTTAAACTTCATTATTTTTCCTCATTGGCAAGTTGCCACTCTCATCTTTTACACTGCCACTATTGAGAACAAAGCTGGCAGTCTGTTATAGCGAGGAATCAATGGAGCTGAATGAATCATGCTGCATCCTGGGTGGATTCATTGGTGTGTTGTGGATTTTAGAGATTGTGGATACGCTGTTGTTGCGGGGGTGGCTGAATCAGTTTGGGATTTGGCCGCGTCGGTGGATGGGTCTGCGGGGGATTTTGTTCGCACCTTTGCTGCACGGCAATTTACGCCATCTGTCAGCGAATACAGTACCTTTAGCGGTTTTGGGATGGCTGATTTTGGTGCGATGGTCTCCGACCGGCCTTCGGCCATCGCACCAAACTTTGTGGCCGTAACCGCAGGGGTTTGGTTAATGAGTGGGCTGGGGGTATGGTTGTTTGCGCCTCGCAAATCCAATCACATTGGTGCCAGTGGTTTAGTCTTTGGCTATTTGGGTTTTTTACTGTCGAGAGGTTACTTTGAGCAAAGCCCGGTGGCGATCGCCACCGCGACCCTCGTCGGCTTACTTTACGGCAGCACCCTTTGGGGTATCCTCCCCTACCACCGGGGCGTTTCTTGGCAAAGCCATTTATTTGGATTCATCGCTGGCATTTTCTGCGCGTACTCTCTCCTACAATTTCAACCCTGATAATGGCATGAAAACCTTGCTAGTCAGCATTCTCAAAATAAGATGGATTCGCCCTGGGTTGAGCAATTACTTTTTAAGTTTATGAATCTCATAAGACCGCTATATCTCAACACTAGATCGCATTGATAAGCCAATCCGCTTCAATTTCTCATTGACCTCTAACACCCGCACTTTCACGACTTGCCCCACTTTGACAATCTGTTTGGGGTCTTTGACAAAGTGATCAGCCAGTTGGGAAATATGGACTAGGCCATCTTGGTGGACACCGATATCTACAAATGCGCCAAAGTTGGTGACATTGGTGACGATGCCTTCGAGTTCCAGGTTGGGTTTAAGGTCAGAGAGTTCGGTAATGCCTGCTTGGAACGTGGCGTACTTAAATTCCGCCCGTGGATCGCGACCGGGTTTTTCTAGCTCACTCAGAATATCGCGGAGGGTGAGTTCACCGATGGTTGCATTAACGTACTGTTTGAGGTCACTGGACTGTAACCGAGCCGGAATCTCTGTGATCTGATGAAGAGGCAGTTTCAGATCGGCACGAATGGCTTGGACAACACCATAGCTTTCAGGGTGAACGGCAGTATTGTCCAGGGGATTATCGCCCGTGGGAATTTTCAGGAATCCGGCGGCTTGCTCAAAGGCTTTGGAGCCTAACTTGGCCACCTTCAGGAGCTGTTGGCGATTTTGGAACGCGCCATTTTGGTTGCGATAGGTAATGATATTGTTGGCGATCGCACTCGTAATCCCAGACACAAACGTCAATAACTCCTTAGAAGCGGTATTCAAATCCACCCCCACATAGTTGACGCAGCTTTCTACGGTTTCTTCTAGCTTTTGCTTGAGCCGTTTTTGATCGACATCATGCTGATATTGGCCGACGCCAATGGATTTGGGATCAATCTTGACCAGTTCGGCCAAGGGATCTTGTAAGCGGCGGGCAATGCTGATTGCGCCTCGCACTGTGATATCTAGATCAGGAAATTCAGCGATCGCAATCTCACTCGCCGAATAAACAGAAGCTCCCGCTTCATTGACCATAACCTTGATCGGCTTGCGATCTAGGGTTTTCAGCACCTCTGTGACAAAGACATCGGTTTCCCGGCCTGCGGTACCGTTGCCAATGGCAATCAGGTCGATGTTGTGGGTCGTCATTAGTCGAGATAGGGTTTTAGCCGCCTGTTGGCGTCTGTCAGCTCCTTGATGGGGAAAGATGGCTTCATATTCCAGAAATTTACCCGTCTGATCCAGGGCTACGACTTTGCAGCCCGTGCGAAAGCCCGGATCAATGCCTAACGTGGGTTTCATCCCGGCTGGGCTAGCCAATAAGAGTTCACGCAAGTTAGTGGCAAAGGTTTGAATCGACTCGCGATCGGCCTTAGCTTTACAGGTGGCGCGGACTTCCTTGACCACAGAGGGTTTGATTAAACGGGTATAGGCATCTTTGATCACAGCCCGATAGAATGACCGAACGGCAGGGATTTTAGAGCGAATTACCTGCTCCTCAATATCCCCTAACACCTGCTGTTCATCAACGACTAAGTCCACCTTGAGAATTGCCTCTGTCTCTCCTCGGTACAGCGCTAGTAAATTATGGGCGGCAATAGAATTAGCCCTCGCTTGATAGTGGCGGTACATTTCAAATTTGGTGCTGCCTTCTGGATCTTTAGATTTCATCTGGGAGACAAACTCTCCCCCTTGCAATAGACGGTCTCTGAGGTAGGTGCGAATCTCGGCTTGATCTGCGATCGCCTCTGCCAAAATATCTGAGGCTCCCTGCAACGCCTCTTCTGCGGTTTCTACGGCTTTGCTGACATACCGGGCGGCTTCTGTGGTCAGGGGTTGATTGAGGGTGGCAGTGGGTTTATTTAAGGCTTGAATCCATTGAGCCAGAGGCTCTAATCCATTCTCTTTAGCCATTGTGGCTCTAGTGCGGCGCTTAGGCCGATAGGGCAAATAGAGATCTTCAAGTTCTGTTTTCAGCAGACAGGCGGTAATCTTGGCTTTCAGGGTATCGGTTAGCTGATCCTGCTGGGCAATAGATTCTAGAATCGTGGCTTTGCGCTCTTCTAGTTCACTCAAGTAGGTAAATCGTTCCGATAACTGGCGCAGTTGGGTTTCATCCATCTGCCCGGTTCGCTCTTTACGATAGCGGGCAATAAAAGGAACAGTGGCTCCTTCTGCCAACAAATCCAGGGCATTTTGAATCCGCTGCCTAGAGATGGACAGCTCTTGAGCTAGAGTTTCGACAATATTCAACATGGGTGGGGAACTTAAACATTGGAATTTTTAACTCAACTTAAAAGGTCGGCAGTTAATACGCAAGAATGGTATTTGGGTTTCATTTTTCAACCCAATCTACGAAGCTTAATTCATCGAACACAAGACAAAATTATTCACGAATTCTGAGTTGAGCATCTTCAAGAATCCAGAGTTGGTGATTGATCGATTCCTGGTAAAAAAGTGGTAGCACTTTTTGCAAGAGCGAGATTAAATATATTTTATCTTGACGCTTTGTACGTAGCACTAGGATCCCAGGGTATTGGCTGGGGGGATAAGATCGGATATCTGCAAAGTCGAGATCTAGCGTAATCAAGGCACGGTCTTCTTGCTGGCAAATTTCAATGATTTTTGAGTCAATCGTTCCCTTTAAATTCTGGTCAAGTACCGTTAGTGCATCAAAGCCAGCGTCCTGGAGTATTTCGGCAAACTGGGCAGGTAGATTCTCGTCAATTTTAAATTTCATGCCGTTAACGGAATAATACGCTCACGGGCAAGTTCAGCCGCGTAGGAAATTGCGGCCTGGATATCTTCAGCAGTTAATGAAGGGTAGCTTTGCAAAATTTCAGTGGAACTGACACCTGCTGCTAGATTATCAAGAATGACAGATACCATAATTCGGGTTCCTCGAATACAAACCCGACCATGACACACCTTTGGGTCAACCGAAATTCTATCGCTCCAGCTCATAAGGGAGTCCTCCACGCCCGCTTTATTCTGCTGTGGTCTACTAAGATGCTCCAATGCTAGCCCAGAATACCTGACACTTTAACTAATAAGGGAATGCTCAACTCTTTTGCTGCTAAGACCATTTTGTTGATGATGACGGCTAGTCGAACACCTATCAAGATTCTAGCGGACGGGTTTCATCCTTCAATCCACCCTACGAAATTTGGAAGATAACCACTACAAAATCCAACTCATATTGCAAAATATGTCTAATCTCCCATTACACTGGTTTGGGAACTATACCTTCAAGCGTACAGGAGTTTGAGCTTTAGGGAAATTTGTCTCAATCATTTTGCAGTTTCGATGAACGCCAATCATAAAAAGTTCTAGTTCTGTCGTTATGGAAGAAAACCAACCTGTCAAATACACAATGACCATATCACGCCTAACAATTGACAAGTTAGGTGTCAAGCTTTACGACAAAGTTTCGGCTGTAATCGCTGAACTAGTTTCCAATAGCTATGATGCAGATGCCACTGAGGTGAGAATCAAAGCACCAATGGGAGAATTCCTTGCGACCAAATCCAACAATCAGCTTCAAGATAGAGGATTCACGATTGAGATTTGGGATAACGGCACTGGAATGACCCCTGATCAAGTTAACAAATTCTATCTCTGTGTTGGTGCAGATAGACGAGTTGACACTGAACGAGGTGATAAATCTAGAAGGTTTGATCGTAAAGTCATGGGTCGCAAGGGTGTAGGGAAGCTAGCACCTTTTGGCATTTGCGAAAGAATTGAAGTTTTAACGTCTGGAGGTGAGCTAATCCAAGGCAGGGACGAAAATGGCAGCACTTTAGAGGGATATTTAACAGCTCACTTAATTCTTGATCGAAGCCAAATTTTAAAAGAAACTCAGTAGATCGAAAAGATTGAGAATTGTCCCTATAAGAAGGGTAGTGTCAGACTAAAAGCATTAAATATCAGCCATGACAACTACCCCAACCCCATTATCCACAACACCGACCCTGATCGACGAAGGTGTTTTAGCTGCAGCAGTTGATTGCCTTGAAACCCATATCTCCATAGATATGCAGGGCGTGTGTAGTCTCCAGACCTTATTCACTGTTCTACTGAGAGCGGCCAGTCGTGC
>JAAUOM010000135.1 GCA_012034865.1 Acaryochloris sp. CRU_2_0
TCGCAAGACACTTTGTTATTCCAAGTCCGCAGAAATGCTAGCACACTCGATTCGATTGCTACTTCACTACCTAAAATTTTGGGATGTGCCCGTTCCCGCCTGATTCATACCTTCATTCAGCAACGCCAAGATTTGCATTATATTTGGACGCCTATTCCTCCTTGGCAAGCGTTTATAGATAGGGCGATCGCACAATTTACCTCTTCACAAAATATTCAGCAGTAAGGGTTCGGTGGTATCTTAGTATTCACGCTGTGCGGGTGTAGTTCAGTGGTAGAACGTCAGCTTCCCAAGCTGAATGTCGTCGGTTCGAGTCCGATCACCCGCTTGCAAGGCTATTGCACGCATCACACTTTGACTTTTTAAAGTCATATATTAGTTATATTAAAGTTAGGTATTCATCAGTAGTTCAAAGTTACTAAAAACCTCTGGTGAAGGTTATTCCATAAGCAGAGCAGCATTGTGAATGAGTGTTGCACCTATAGGGCAAAAAATCTTCAGAGAATGTGTGATCCCGAAGAAGTTTGGTTCGCTTTTTCAGCCTTTCTGTAGAGATATTCCAAGAAAGGATGACTACTCCTGTAAAAGGATGTGACAAGTGTGATATTGTAAGTTATATGGGACTTGCTAAGTTTTGGGGGGATCGTTTTAGTGGTCTTTATACAACTTCATCAACCAGCCTCTTCTCCTGATTGGGGTATCTCGAAGAGGGGACGAAAGCAAAAAGTCCATCGCTACGAGAATTCAGCGGTGTCAAGTCATTTTTGTTTAGAGCCTATACCCGATCAGGGGGGTTATTATATGACTTCTTGTCGCTCAGGCGTACAGTGTGGCGATCGCATCGCTATCGTTGAGGCCAGTGACTCCTTTGAATACCAAGTCGATGAAATCAATTTCTACAGCGATCCAGAAGATATGTGGATTGCTAAGTTACACAGGGTCTAGCGAGTATCGCTGCTGAGGGTGATTCAAGGGCTAAACATAGCAGCGCCAAACACCCAATAGTGATCCTTGAACCTCAACTTGAGTGGCGGGCACTCTAATTGGTTGGTATTTGAGGTTAGCCGCTTCCAGGGTAACCTCATGGTTTTTTAAATAGAACCGTTTAAGGGTTGTTCCTTCCCCTTCCACTCTAGCGGCGACAATCGTCCCGTTTTTCAGGTTTTTGGGCTCTTGCACCGGGCGCATAATGACGATATCACCATCGGTGATGTGGGCGTCGATCATGCTATCCCCGTTAACTCGCAAGGCATAGGATTCTGGTGGCCATAGCTTTGGACTCAACTCCAACGTATCGACAACCTCAACAAAGGGTTCAATGAGTCCTCCTGCTGCGATCGCACCCAGGATCGGAATATGATCAGAGGCGGTGGATGGGAACTCAGGATGGGTGATCCGTAACGTGCGGGCTTGACCCATTTCCCAGTTAACATAGCCTTTTTTGCGTAAGTGATCCAACCGACTTTGCACAGGCGCAGGGGATTTTAATTTCATCGCCTGCATCATCTGCCTAATGGAGGGCGCATGTTGATGCTGGTCAATATACTGAACCAGCCAGTTAAATAATTCTTCCTGAGCTTTTGATAAAGGTTCCACAGTCGATCACGCCAATACAAACTTTACGGATCCAAGATTTTTTTAGGGGCACTTTCAAGCCCAGATGCCAGGGTACATCTATAAAGCGCAAGGATTTCTTGCCTTATAAAACACCTGTACTATCTCAAGTATACCGATCAATGGCGGAATTCGACAAATTTAAATCCTAGGAGAACCTGTAGACCGGATCTCAAGCCAAGGGCTTGGCAAAATTGGGGAATTATTTATAACCTTCCCTGACAAAGATAAATTCAACCTAGAGTTCCGCAGGTTACGACTAGCTTTGGTTTACGGTATCTAACAGCCTCTGAGTAGTAGTCAACCAACATGAGTGAACAAAAGCGAATCGGTATTCTAACGAGTGGTGGCGATTGTGCGGGACTGAATCCTACCATTCGAGCCGTGGTTCTTCGAGCTGTGGAGCATTATGGTTGGGAAGTCATGGGCATTCGCCAAGCTACCCATGGGTTGATGAAGGATCCACCCGATGCGGTCTCGCTTCAACCCCAGCAAATGGATCCTTTGTTGACCGCCGGGGGAACCATTTTAGGGACGACGAACAAGGGGAATCCCTTTGCCTTTCCCATGGCCGATGGGACGGTGTGCGATCGCTCAGCCGATATCATTGCTGGCTATCATCAACTCGGCTTGGATGCTCTGATCGGCATTGGTGGGGATGGTAGTATGGCGATTCTGCGCCAGTTAGCCCAGCAGGGCAATTGGAATCTGGTGGGCATTCCTAAAACCATTGATAATGATGTAGGCGTCACCGAATGGTCCGTAGGATTTGATACGGCAGTCAGCATTGCTACTGAAGCTGTCGAGCGCCTCCAATTTACCGCAGCTAGCCATAGTCGGGTACTGATCTTAGAAGTTATGGGTCGTGATGCGGGTCACATTGCCATCAGTGCGGGCATTGCTGGGGGGGCAGATATTATTCTTATACCTGAAATTCCCTACGCTCTGGATAATGTTTGCGCCAAGATCAAGGAACGGCAGCAACAGGGCAGAAATCACTGTTTGATTGTCGTGGCCGAAGCTGTCCGCACAGAAACAGGTACACCCTTAACCTATACCGATGGTTTGGGCGAATGTCGTTTAGGCGGGATTGGCCAATATCTATCGGAGCAAATTTGTGGTCGTCATGTGGCCGAGACAAGGGTGACGGTTTTGGGGCATGTGCAGCGGGGGGGAATGCCCTCCCCCACTGATCGCTTAATTGGGTCTGCCTTTGGTGTGGCGGCAGTAGATCTCATTGCCGAGGATCATTTTGATCAAATTGTCACCTGGCAAAATCGACAGGTTGTCAGCGTCCCCATTTTAGATGCGATCGCCCATTATCGTGCTGTCAATACCACGGGAACCCTAGCTAAGACGGCCAGAGGCTTGGGAATTTATCTAGGGGATTAATTTGAAATCTCGTACAACTAGGCATGGTTGAACTTCCAGGAGTTTGGGGTAACACTGACGTGTCCCCAGCCCTACAATCCCCCATCCAAGCCCTCTCCCTTAACCAACTCGAAGCCCTTGGTGAGACATTGCTCGACTTTTCGGAACCCATTGAATTTGGAGAGCCAAGCAACTGTTCAGCAATGCTTACCAAGCTACTCGGCTCGGTTTGATTTTCGGATAGAGTGACCTCCATCACTGGAGCAGATCTGGACTCTTAAACGTACACCCGATGAAACTCCCTTTCACCAGCTCTGACCTAGAAGAGTCCTCGGAGCGGACAAGGCAACCCGAAAACCGTCGCTGCTGCTGCGGTAGCCGGGATAGCCCCTGAGGCGGTTCGCGCAGCGACAGCCCCCCGGAAGGCTGAACCAGGAGCCACCGCGTAAAATACGATAATCATTATCATTATCAATCCAAGCACTCCCATCGGTGGGTGCCCCAGTGTAATTGTCATGCCAGGTATCAAGACACCATTCCCACACATTTCCATGCATGTCGTACAGACCAAAACCGTTGGGGGGAAAGCTGCCAACGTCTGTGGTCTGCTCTCGATATTGCCCTTTGGGGCCAGAACCATAATTCCCTAGATAGGTTGTTCCCTCATAATCCCAGTCTGTACCCCGATAGTTGGCTAAGGCTGTGGTAATCGTTTCGCCAAAATGGAAGGGGGTGCTGGTGCCTGCTCGACAGGCATATTCCCATTCCGTTTCACTGGGCAAGCGATACTATCGTCCCGTTTTTGGGATAGCTTCTGGCAAAAGGCGATGGCTTCGTTCCAAGAGACTTGCTCTACAGGGCGATTCGCTCCTTGAAAACGTGAGGGGTTTGAACCCATGATGGCTTGCCATTGACTCTGGGTCATTTCATATTTGCCTAGGTAAAAGGCGGGAATGCTTACCTGATGCTGGGGACTTTCATCGCTGTCCCTTTCAGGTTCACTGGCGGGGGAACCCATTGTAAATTGGCCAGCGGGAATGGCAACCATGTCTAGGGTAATGCCGTTGCCTAAGTCTTCCGCAAAAAACTCAGCGGTCTGACGGCTGTATTGAACTTCCCAGGAAGCTTTCCTGAATAAGCCCCCTCTCTTTAGGGTTGCCGTCTCGAATTCAAACCTTTGGGTAGGCAGAACATAAATCGTGGGGGGAATAGGGACTGGAGAGGGAGAAGGGATAGGGAGAACCTGAGGGGGCTGGTTTGGCGTTGAGGCGGCTTGTTGTCTTCTCTGGGCTTGCCGTTCTACTTCGGCTTGCTGTCTGAGTTGTGCTTGTCGTTCTACTTCGGCTTGCTCCAAAATTGGCTGTTCAATCCCTGTCACCTCTGCATCCGCCAACCCCAAGGTCTGTTGAAATTGCTGAAGCCCTGCTCGCACATAACCCTCTAGGGGATAGGTAGATCCCACGGCTTTTCTAAACTCTTCTGCATACCGTCGCAGTTTCTCAGCAGCAGCTTGGGTCTTGGCCTGGGCTAACTCTGCTAGAACTTCATTAGCACTTTGATAGCGATCTTCTCCTTCTAGCTGAAGCAGCTTGTCTAGAACTGTTTCTAGTTCAGGACAGACGGGCCGTTGCACATGCTCTCGCCATTGCCCTAACCAACCATAGCCCTGCTTGCGCCATAGACTCCAAGGATTAATCCCCGTCATCAAATGAAAACAGCTTGCCCCCAAACTGTATAAATCACTATTGGGGTGGGCAATCCCAGATTCCATTTGTTCGGGGGCGGCATAGCCCAAGGAACCCACTATGGTTCCTGCCATGGATACGATGGATTGAGACAACTGTTTAGAAACACCAAAATCAATCAGGATCAGCCTGCCATCTTGCTCTCGACGCATGATGTTCTCAGGCTTGATATCCCGATGAATGACGTGGCGTTCATGGATCGCTGCAAAGACAGGCAGCAGATCTTGCAATAAGGCCAAGATCTGCTCGTCACGAAAACAACCCTGCTGCTCTAACTCCTTGAGCAAATCTTGGCCTTTAACATATTGCTGAACCAGGTATAAGTAGCCTCCCTCTTCAAAATAGGCAAACAGCGCAGGAATTTGGAGATTGTCCCCAAGCTGCTGCAACTGCTGGGCTTCCTGCATAAACAGAGTAACGATCTTCTGGCTGGCATGAGAGCCTTGGGCTTGATACACTAGCTGCTTGACGACACAGGGTTCGTGTAATTTGTCTGTGTCTGCCGCTAAGTAGGTCTGGCCAAATCCGCCTCGACCCAGCCGATTAATAATTTTGAAGCGATGACGCAAAAGCGGAATTAGCTCTGTTCCACAGGACTGGCAATACTTGTGGCCATCTGGATTGAGAGGCTTGGCACAATCTGGGTTGAGACAGCAAACCATTTAATTTGGCTAGGTGAATTTCTATTATCGACCAGCATAACTCTAACTCTACAAGCCTTGAAAGAGTGGATGGCCTTCGACGAATCCTTTTTAGCCACTTTGAAGATGATGCTGTTTTGTTCTCTCTGCCCATTCCCAAAACCTGGCTGTTCCAACGGATTCTCTGGCATTGGTGTTGATCTGCTACAGCCTCCCCTGCCCGCCAGGATCGCCCTCCACCGCTCCATTGCCCGTGATGCCTAAGCCATACTGATGCGATGTTTTGGCTTAGGCATGAATCCTCTTCAATCATGAAGCCGCTAGTCTTGTGAGGTATGGGATGATTGAGACTCTTGTGCAACAACTCCAGCATGGCTAAAAATCCATTCGACCAGTTTTCCAAGCAGCTTCTAGAAGAGATCCTCGCTCCTTTTGGCGCTGTCGAAATAACCCTTGAGGTTCCTGGCGAATCTCAATATGTCGATGTCTATTTCGAACCCTCCGTCCCACCTGCGATTCCCCCTGCAAATCTAGGGCTGCTGGGACGCATTGCTCAGACGCCATGCCTGCTGGAACCGTTTCGCAATCAGCCGACACCTGCTGACATCCGTAGTTGCTTGCTCAAGCTTTACCACGTTCATGGTGACTATGAACGCAAAGCAAGACGAGAACATGAACCCATCCAAGAAAGCGACCTGCCACATTTATGGATTCTCGCCTCATCTGCCTCAGAAAGACTGCTTAGTGGCTTTGGAGTCTCCTTGAACGAAGAGTGGGGTTCTGGCGTCTATTTCTTGCACCCCTCGTTCAGAACGGCCATCATTGCTATTAATCAGCTTCCGCGTCATGAAACAACTCTATTGTTACGGTTACTGGGCAAAGGCCAGACTCAGAAGCAGGCCGTCGATGAGGTTATTGCCTTTGATACCAGAGAACCGAGACGGGCGGCTATACTGAGGTTATTAGCGAACTGGAAAATCAGTATTGAGATTACAGGGCAACCCGAAGCAGAAGAGGAGCTAATAATGGCCTTAACACAAGCTTATTTAGAATGGGAACAGCAGACCGAGCAGCGAGGTGAACAGTCTGGCGAAGAACGGCTAGTCTTCCGCCTCCTCACCCGTCGCATCGGTGATGTTGCCCCAGACCTGCAAGACCAAGTTCAAGCCCTCTCCCTCGATCAACTCGAAGCCCTCGGTGAGGCACTGCTGGATTTTACAGAACCCGCAGACCTGGTGAACTGGTTACAGGACAATCGAGTTGATAGGATCACGGGGTAATCGGTTGAGGATGGGAGTATACCAATAGAGAAACTCATAGGTATGCTTGATAATGGACAGTTCTGACAGATCTTTTGCCCTCATCCCTAAATCCCTTCGCCCCTTGTGGGAGAAGGGACTTTAGCCCCAAACTTTGATTTGAAAGCCCCTCTCCCGCTCTGGGAGAGGGGTTAGGGGTGAGGGCAATGAAGAAGACAAACCCTTTTCCAAACGGGTTGAGGAGGTGTTGAAGTGGATGCGATACCTGAGGAACAGCGTCCAGTACAATGGCTGAAGCCCCGTCAGGCAAACTCTCTTGAAAACCGATACGATTTACTACCAGTTATTTAAGCGGTTTCCCAGCCTGCTTTTTACCCTGATTGAGCATCAGCCTGAGAATGCTAGAGCCTATCGTTTTGAGTCGATTGAGGTCAAGGAGACGTCGTTTCGTATCGATGGAGTTTTTCTCCCTCCTGAAGGTGTATCACCTAGAATCGTCTATTTTTGTGAAGTCCAGTTCCAAAAGGATGAATCTCTCTATTTTCGGTTTTTTTCTGAAATATCACTTTATCTAAGCCGGAATCAAGACCTTTTTGAGGATTGGTTTGGAGTCATTATTTTTCCTTCTCCTGCTATTGAGCCTGAGAATCTGAACCTGCATCGTTCGCTGTTGAATGGCCCTCAAGTTCAGCGAATTTATCTGGATGAATTAGGTGACCCGTCTGCACAACCGATTGGGGTTCGCCTGATGCAGTTGACGATTACACCGCCAGAGCAAGCCCCTGAGCAAGCGCGTGAATTGATTCGGCAAGCCAATCAAGAGGATACCGGATTCCTCTCGAAAAAGAGATATATAGATATGATCTGCACTATTGCTGTCTATAAATTCTCTAAATTAAGTCGTGACGAGGTTGAAGCCATGCTAGGTCTGCGTTTAGAAGAAACTAGGGTTTATCAGGAGGCCAGTGCTGAAGGTGAAGAAAGGGGGGTTCTCAAAGGTCGCCAGGAAGGGTTGGAACGTGAACAATCCCTCATCCTCCGCCAACTCACCCGCCGCATTGGTGATGTTGCAGACCTGCAATCCCAGATCCAAGCCTTGTCCCTCGACCAGCTCGAAGCCCTCGGTGAGGCACTGCTGGATTTTACAGAACCCGCAGACCTAGTGAACTGGTTACAAGACAATCGAGTTGATAGGATCACGGGGTAATCGGTTGAGGATGGGAGTATACCAATAGAGAAACTCATAGGTATGCTTGATAATGGACAGTTCTGACATTCATGGTCTCCAATTTCCCTGCATATATAAAAAATAAAAATTTTGCCCCTTTTAGGGCAAAAGGGCAAGAAGGGTAAAGAGCTAAGAAGTCCTCGGAGCGGACAAGGCAACCCGAAAACCGAGGGTGGTGGGGCGGTCGCCGGGATCGTACCTGCCGCGGTTCGCGCAGCGACAGTACCTCGGATCGTTGAGCCAGGAGCCACCGCGTAAAATACGAGGATCATTATCATTCTCACTTACCCAGGCACTCCCATCGGTGGGTGCCCCAGTGTAATTGTCATGCCAGGTGTCTTGGCACCATTCCCACACGTTCCCATGCATGTCGTACAGGCCAAAGGCGTTGGGGGGAAAACTGCCCACATCTATGGTCTGTTGACGATATTGCCCTTTGGGGCCAGAACCATAGGTAGAGGTGCCATCGTAGTTGGCTATGGCTGGGGTGAGGGTGGGGCCAAAATGGAAGGGGGTGCTGGTGCCTGCTCGACAGGCATATTCCCATTCCGCTTCACTGGGCAAGCGATACTCTCGTCCCGTTTTTTGGGATAGCTTCTGGCAAAAGGCGATGGCTTCGTTCCAAGAGACTTGCTCTACAGGGCGATTCGCTCCTTGAAAACCTGAGGGGTTTGAACCCATGATGGCTTGCCATTGGGCCTGGGTAATTTCATATTTGCCTAGGTAAAAGGCGGGGATGCTTACCTGATGCTGGGGACTTTCATCGCTGTCCCTTTCAGGTTCACTGGCGGGGGAACCCATGGTAAATTGGCCAGCGGGAATGGCAACCATGTCTAGGGTAATACCACTGCCTAGGTCTTCTGCAAAAAACTGGGCTTGCTCTTGACTGCGGTTGGTAATTTTCCCTTGGGCGTCTACCCTCGCTACTTCAAAACTAAAGTTCTGTAGCGATGAGGACGTTTCAGGTGATGGGCTTGGACTAGAGTTTGGCTCTGGGGTTGCCTCTGGGCTTGGTGTTGGACTATCTAGAGATAGTTCTGGTGGGGGATCAGAATTCTCCGCTCCCTTTTGGGAGGAATCAACTGCTTTCCAGAGCAAGACACTCCCTAAGCCCACTCCCCCGTAGGCAGCTAAGGTCAAAAACTGGCGACGACCTTTGCTATTGGGAGTTGGGGATGATTTTGCGGGGGGTGAACCGACAGATTGAGAACCAAAAAGGGGGGGATGGAAGGGTATCTCTTGAGGCGTCGGGGTGGGGAGTGATTGTGCTGGGGGTTGTGGAGTCAGTGGAGTAGTCGTTAGCGGTTTGGGTGGAGGGTGCAAATCTGCAAGTACGGCTGAAGCACTTTGATAGCGATCTGCGGGTTCAAGCTGAAGCAATTTATCTAGAACTAATTCCAGCTCTGGGCTAAGGGGCTGCTGCACCTGCTGTCGCCATTGTCCTAACCAGCCATACCCTTGTCTTTTCCATAAACTCCAGGGGTTGATATCCGTCAGCAAGTGAAAACAGCTTGCTCCCAAGCTGTATAAATCACTAGCAGGCTGGGCTATCCCTGATTCCATTTGCTCTGGAGCAGCATAGCCCAAGGAACCTACTAAAGTCCCAGCAACGGAGACTAATGACTTTGACAACTGCTTGGATACGCCAAAATCAATCAGAATCAGTCGGCCATCACTGTGCCGTCGCATGATGTTCTCTGGTTTGATGTCCCGGTGGAGCACTTGGTGGTGATGAATTGCCGCGAAGACGGGCAGTAGATCGGCCAATAATGCTTGAATCTTCTGATCACTAAAACAGCCCTGTGCTTCAAGTTCCTGAAGCAGGTCTTGACCCTCAACATACTGTTGGACGAGGTATAAGTAGCCTCCCTCTTCAAAGTAGGCAAACAATGAGGGGACTTGGGGATTGGCCCAGAACTGCTGTAGCTGTTGTGCTTCGCGCATGAACAAGTCCACAATCAGTTTGTTGGTATGGGAGCCTTGTGCCTGGTAGACCAATTGTTTGACGACACAGGGTTCCTTTAGTTTATCGGTGTCTTCTGCTAAGTAGGTTTTGCCAAATCCACCCCGACCGAGCGGTTTGATGATCTTAAATCGATGTCGCAAGAGGGGAATCAGTTCGGTTCCACAGGACTAACAATATTTGTGGGTATCTTGATTCAGGGGATTCTGGCAATCTGGATTCAGACAACAGACCATCGATGTAAGGCCATATTAATTTCGGTTATCGACTAGCATAACCGCAACGGGATATTGGTTAGGAATATCTCTGCTGGCATGGTTCAACTTCCAGGAGGTCGGGGTAACACGGACGTGTCCCCAGCTCTACAATCCCAAATCCAATCCCTCTCCCTCGACCAACTCGAAGCCCTCACCCCCCCAGCCCCCCTCTCCCAATACTGGGCGAGGGGGGAGTTGCTCAGAGATTGATAGGTTGTCCGGCTCCCCT
>JAAUOM010000136.1 GCA_012034865.1 Acaryochloris sp. CRU_2_0
CCACTCTCCCGCTGACCTTGCGAAACCAGGTAAAAGCCCTAGCTCAACGGCAGGGTATGACCTTGTTCATGGCTCTGCTAGCTGCCTTCCAGGTTCTTCTTTATCGCTACAGTGGTCAGTCGGATATTGTGGTAGGTTCTCCCATTGCCAATCGCCAGCGGGCAGAGTTGGAGCCATTGATTGGCTTCTTCATCAATACCCTGGTAATGCGCACCCAAATTAGAGAGGAGGATAGTGTGGCGGATCTGCTCCAGCAGGTGAGACGCATGATCCTGGAGGCCTATGTCCATCAAGATGTACCATTGAGCGAGTAGTGGAAGTTCTCAATCCGGAGCGGACACTGGCCTATTCCCCTCTCTTTCAGGTGATCTTTAACTTAGATATCCCTATGGCTCTCCCACAATTAGCTGGGATGACCTTAACTCCAATGCCAGTAGCGACGACCGTGGCTGAGGCTGACCTGAACATTCGGCTATATGACACTGCACAGGGATTAGTAGGGCATTGGGAGTACAGAAGTGACCTGTTTGAGGCTGAGACCATCGCTCGGATGGCGGCTCATTTTGAAAACCTATTGACGGTGATGGTGGCGGATATCTCCCAACCCGTGGCTACGCTACCCTTGCTGAGTGATGCCGAACGACATCAGCTATTGGTGGACTGGAATGACACTACCGTCAATTACGCTCAGAACCAATGTATTCATCAATTGTTTGAAACTCAGGTGGAGCGAAGTCCCAATGCCATTGCCGTCGTTTTTGAAGGGAAGCAACTCACCTACCAGGAGTTAAATGATCGGGCTAATCAGCTAGCTCACTATCTCCAGGAATTGGGAGTAGGACCAGAGGTGCTGGTGGGTCTCTGTGTCGAGCGCTCCATCGACATGGTGGTAAGCCTGCTGGGGATTCTCAAAGCGGGTGGAGCCTATGTGCCGCTGGACCCCACCTATCCTCCTCAGCGCTTGCAGTTCATTCTCAACGATGCCCAGGTACCAGTGTTGCTGACCCAAGAACACTTGCTAGACACACTGCCAGAGCATGAGGCTCAAGTTATGTGTCTGGACCGCGATTGGGCCATTGTTGCTCAAACCCCTGAAGAAAAGCTTCCCAGTCGTGCCGTCGCTGAGAACCTGGCTTATGTGATCTATACCTCTGGCTCCACGGGCCAACCGAAGGGGGTTCAGATCTCGCATCAGGCGGTGCTGCGCCTAGTCTCTGGGGCGAGGTACACCCCATTGGACAGTACTGTTGTCTGCTTGCAACTTGCACCAATAGCCTTTGATGCCGCTACGTTTGAAATTTGGGGAAGCCTACTGCATGGGGGTCAGTGCATCCTCTATTCGGTCAGTGGTACACCTGAGCCACAAGAGTTACAGAGTTTCCTTGAGCGTCATCGTGTCACGACTCTGTGGCTGACTGCGGCGTTGTTCAATACGCTGATTATGGAAGCTCCTGAAACGTTGGCGAGTGTTAAGGAGCTGCTCATCGGTGGAGAAGTCTTGTCCGTGGCTCACATTCGTGAGGCGCAAAGATGGTTACCGGATACCCAACTCATCAACGGCTATGGTCCAACCGAGAGCACCACGTTTACCTGTTGCTATCGTATTCCTCGGGGTTTACCTGAAGAGTTGTCCTCCATACCGATTGGCAGACCTATTTCTAACACCCAGGTTTATATTTTGGATACACAGCTCCAACCGGTGCCGATTGGGATGGCTGGTGAGCTGCACATTGGCGGAGCAGGTCTAGCTCGAGGTTATCTGAACCGTCCAGAGTTGACGGCCGAGAAATTCATTGCCAATCCGTTTGGCGAAGGGCGACTCTACAAGACGGGTGATTTAGCCCGCTACCTTCCAGATGGCACCATCGAGTTTTTGGGCCGCATTGACTATCAGGTGAAAATTCGGGGCTTCCGCGTTGAGTTGGGAGAAATTGAAGCAGTGCTGGGACGTCATGAGCAGGTGCAGCACTGTGTAGTGGTTGCCCGTGAAGACATCCCTGGCAATAAGCGGTTGGTGGCTTATGTGGTCGGTGCGGGTGAACCGGATATCACTGCATTGAAGGCTTACCTCAAAGAGCACCTGCCGGATTACATGGTGCCCAGTGTGGTCATTCCCTTAAGGGCGTTACCGTTAACCCCGAATGGCAAGGTGGATCGCAGAGCCTTGCCAGCCCCCAGCGAGGATCTCAGCCGCACTAGTGGGTTTGTGTCCCCCCAAACAGAGATTGAGCAGACTCTAGCCGCTATCTGGCAAGAGATCTTGGGTCTAGAGCAAGTTGGCATCCATGACAACTTCTTTGAGGTGGGGGGAGACTCGATTCTGAGTATTCAGGTGATTGCTCGGGCCAAGCAATCGGGCTTCACCCTAAGTCCTAAGCATCTGTTTCAACATCAGACCATCGTTGAACTGGCCAGGGTAGTGTCCTCTGAACCAGCTTCTAAGATTGTGGCTCAGCAGGATCGGGTGACAGGCTCAGTGCCGCTGACGCCGATTCAGCAGTGGTTTATGGACCAAAGCTGGCTGAATCCTCATCACTTCAACCAAGCGGTGCTGTTGCAGATGCCATCGACGCTGCAAATGGCGGTTCTTCAGCAGAGCCTAGAGGAGCTGGTTGCCCATCATGATGCCTTACGGTTGCGGTTTGAGCCTCAAGAAGAGGAGTGGCATCAGTACCATGTAGACGACGATGGGACGGTGCCATCCATCGAAGTCATTGACCTATCGCACGTGCCCGCCTCCGAGCAAGCCAGCACCTTGGAAGCAATCGCTAGCCAGCGGCAGGCAAGTCTGCATCTGAGTCAGGGTCCAGTGATGCGGGTGGTGCTCTTTGAGCTAGGAGAGCACCAATCTCACCGGCTATTGATTGTCCTGCACCATCTGGTGGTCGATGGCGTGTCCTGGCGAATTCTGTTAGGCGACTGGTTCACCCTTTATCAGCAGCATCTCGCCGGTGAAGCCCCTCAACTGCTACCAAAGACCACAGCCTTCCAGGACTGGGCCTTGCAGTTACAGAGCTACAGTCGTTCAGTAGAGTTGCAGAGTCAACTGGAGTACTGGTTAAGCCGACCCTGGTCCAGAGTAAGAACCCTACCCCTGGATGGGGAAGCGCCCTCATCGCAACCAACATCAGCCACTAAAGCTACGGTATGGGTAAGTCTGAGTGCCGACGAAACTGAGCAGTTGCTCAAACAAGTGCCCCAGGCTTATAACACCCAAATCAACGATGTGCTGTTAACAGCCTTGGTACAGGTCATTGGTCGCTGGAGCGAGAGCACCACCGTCGCCATTGACCTAGAGGGTCATGGTCGGGAGGCTTTGTTTGAGACGGTAGACCTCTCCCGAACAGTGGGATGGTTCACCAGTCTCTACCCCGTGGTGCTGGAGGTGGCCAATCCTGTCTCGATTGGTGAAGTGATCAAAGCCATCAAGGAGCAACTGCAAGCCATTCCTCAGATGGGAATGAGCTATGGCCTCCTGCGCTATATGAGTGGAGTGGCTGAAGTGGAAGCCGCTCTTGCTAATTTGCCCAAAGTTGAGGTGAGTTTCAACTATCTGGGTCAGATAGAACAAGGATTAGTTGTCCTCAAAGGGACTGGGCGCTAGCACCGGAATCATCAGGAGTTACAGCCAGTTCTGATGGGCCTTTTGCCCACTTACTGGATATCAATGCCCAGGCCGATGGGGGATGTTTCCGAGTTAGTTGGACTTACAGCTCGACTCACCATCGCCCGCAGACAATTGAGTCTCTAGCTCAGGAGTATCTGGATGTGTTGAGAGGGGTGATAGACCATTGTTTATCTCCGGAAGCGGGGGGTTATACTCCGTCCGACTTCCCCTGGCTCAACTCAGTCAGGCCGAACTCGATGAGTGGCTCTTAACATTAGCCAAGCAGGGGATTTCCCGGCCTCATCGGGCCATTGAGGCAATTTATCCCCTCACTTCGATGCAGCAAGGATTGCTCTTCCACAGCACCTATGCACCAGATTCTGGTGTCTATATAGAACAATTTCAGCTCACGTTGAATGATGTCATTAATGTGGATGCATTCCAACAGTCCTGCCAACATTTAGTGACTCATCATAGTGTGTTGCGGACCTGTTTTATTTGGGAGCGCTCTCAGCCCTTGCAAGTGATCCTCAAGTCTGTGAAACTGCCCTGGCAGAGCTATGATTGGCAACATCTGTCTATAGCTGACCAGCAGCAACAGTTGCAGCAGTGGCTCCAGCAGGACCGCCAAGCTGGCTTTGATGTGAGTGAAGCCCCCCTGACACGCTTCACTCTGATTCAACTGGGCCCGCAGCGCTATCAATTCATCTGGACCTTCCATCATGTGCTGTTGGATGGTTGGAGTCTGCCAATTTTGATGCAAGAGTTATTGAACAGTTATGAGGCCACAGTGCAAGGGCAATCCTACCGAGCTGTTTACCGACGGCCATATCAAGATTATGTAGCCTGGTTGCTCCAGCAGGACAAGAGCCAAGCGGAGAGCTATTGGCGGCAACAACTAGCCGGTTTTACAGCGCCAACGTCTTTACCCATTCAACGGGTGAGAACTGCTTCTCCGAAGGATTTTGCGGGAGAGTATCACGAGCAGGTGCATTGTCTTTCTGCCGAATTGACGGCGGCTGTGCAAAGTTGGCAGCGGCGGCAGCGGCTCAGCCTTGCTACTGTTATCTACGGGGTTTGGGGGATGCTACTGAGCCGCTACAGCGGCGAGACCGATGTGGTGTTTGGCGTGACGGTTTCCGGGCGTTCTGTGCCTTTGACAGGTATTGAGGAGATGGTCGGTCTACTCATCAATACCCCTGCCACTGCGGGTGAAGCTTGATGGACAGGAACAGCCAACGAGAATGCTTCAGCGGGTGCAGCAAGACTTGCAGTCCTTGCAGACCAGCTATATACCTCTGTTTGAGGTGCAGCGCTTGAGTGAGATATCGGCTGGTTATGGATTGTTTGACATATTGGCAGTGGTGGAGAACTATCCAATGGATGAAGCCTTGCGTCATCAGCAACAGGTCTTGCCAATTGAAGCGTCCAGCATGATTGAGTACACGAATTATCCGTTAAACTTCGTTGTAATTCCTGGAGAATGCTTGTCACTAGAGATATCCTACAACAGTGATTTGTTTGAAGCGGACGCTATCAGCCGCATGGCTGCACACTTTGAGATACTCTTGACGGCAATGGTGGCGGATGAAACTCAGTCTGTGGCGACATTGCCGCTGCTGACGGTTGCTGAGCAGCAGCAATTGCTGGTGGAGTGGAATGACACCGCTGTGGATTATCCCCAAGAACAGTGTATTCATCAGTTGTTTGAAGCACAGGTGGAGCGGACTCCAGAGGCTATTGCGGTAGTGTATAACGATGAACACCTCACTTATCAGGAGTTGAACGCAAAGGCCAATCAACTGGCCCATCACCTGGAAGGGCTGGGAGTCGGTCCAGAAATGCTGGTAGGGATATGTGTAGAGCGTTCCATTGAGATGGTGGTGGGCTTGCTGGGTATCCTCAAAGCGGGTGGAGCCTATGTGCCGCTTGACCCCAATTATCCAGCAGAGCGCTTGCAGTTTATGGTGGCCGATGCCCAGGTGCAAGTGCTGCTAACTCAGCAAGCGCTGTTGCCTCAGTTGCCTGCCTGTGAGACGGCCATCGTCTGTCTAGACCGTGATTGGAACATTGTTGCCCAATCCCCATCGGAGAATCTTCCAAGTAGGGTAACCTCAGAGAACCTAGCCTATGTGATCTACACCTCTGGCTCCACGGGTCGGCCTAAGGGGGTGATGATTGAACACCAAGCCCTGGTGAACTATACCCTGGCGGTGCAAGTTCCCTTCAGTCTGCAAGCCAGGGACCGGGTGTTGCAGTTTGCTTCCCTCAGCTTTGATGTGGTGGTGGAGGAACTGTTCCCCACCTGGCTGAGTGGGGCAGCAGTGGTGCTGTGTGAGGCCGCGGCTATCGCCTCGTGGTCCACGTTGATGAGGGTGATTGAGCAGCAGTCAGTGACTTTGTTAGAACTACCTGCTGCTTACTGGAATCCCTGGGTGGATAGCTTAGAGCCAACCCCGGACGCTTTGCCAGACTGCCTGCGGATGGTGATTGTGGGCAATGAACGAGTTACCGCCGAGCGGGCTGCCAAATGGCAGCAGATGGCGGTGGAGCTGGTAAATGTCTATGGTCTAACCGAGGTAACCGTTACCTCGACCCTTTATGGCCTGCACGACGATGCCGCCACCGCCCCTTGGATCTATCTGCCCATCGGGCGACCCGTCGCCAATACCCAGGTGTATGTGCTGGATAGTACTCAAAATCCCGTGCCAGTGGGTCTGACAGGGGAATTGTATATTGGCGGCGCGGGCTTGGCGCGGGGCTATCTCCATCAGCCCGAGTTGACCGCTGAACGCTTCATTGACAATCCCTTAAGTGATGTTCCTGGTGCCCGACTCTATCGAACGGGGGATTTGGTGCGCTACTTGCCAGATGGCAACCTGGAGTACATCGGTCGTATCGACAATCAGGTGAAGATTCGGGGCTTCCGCATTGAGCTGGGTGAGGTAGAAGCCGCCCTGAGCCAGCATCCAGCGGTGCAACAGGGGGTGGTGATGGTCCGAGAGGATGGGGACTTCAAGCGATTGGTGGCCTATCTGGTGTGTGACCCAACCGCAGACTTGCCCGCCATTGCGGATCTACGAGCAGTGCTCAAGGAACGGCTGCCAGAGTACATGGTTCCGTCGGCCTTTGTGTTCCTGGAGGCGTTTCCGCTGACTCCCAATGGCAAGGTGGACTACCGGGTCTTGCCCGTGCCCGATATCACCGTCCAGGTCTCAGTCGGCTATGTGGCTCCTAGAACGGCAACAGAGACCCTGCTGGCCCAGTTGTGGACAGAGGTGCTGGGGGTGGAGCAGATTGGCATCCATAACAACTTCTTTGAACTGGGTGGGGACTCCATCCTCAGCCTGCAAATCATTGCCCGGGCCCATGAAGTTGACTTGCATCTGACCCCCAGGCAACTATTTGAGCATCAGACGATTGCTGAGTTAGCCAGCGTGACCGGGACGGCTCAGGCGATTGATGCCGAGCAGGGGGTGGTCAGCGGTGAGGTTCCCTTGACCCCGATTCAGCAGTGGTTCTTACAGCAAAATCAGCCAGAGCCATATCATTTCAACGAATCAGTTCTGCTATCGGTGCCCGCCGACCTACAAGTGGAAACCTTGCAGCAGGCATTACAACATCTGTTAGAGCACCATGATGCGTTGCGGCTGCGCTTCACCCAGACACCAATCGGCTGGACCCAGACCAATGCTGACTTGGGAGAGACAGTTGCGTTAACCGTGGTTGACCTCTCGACCCACGAACCTGAGACACAGCCTGCAGCCCTAAAACGGATTGGCAATGACCTACAAGGCAGTCTGAACTTGGCGGCAGGGCCGATTTTCCGGGCTGGTCTGTTCCAGATGGGTGTGGGGCAGCCCGGCTATCTGTTGTTGATTGTTCATCACCTGGCAATGGATGAGGTGTCTTGGCGCATTCTGTTGGCCGACTTGCTGAGTGTGTACCAACAACTGCTGGCCGGAGCGCTAGTGCAGCTGCCGCGGAAGACTACTTCCTTCCAGAGCTGGGCGCGCCGATTGCAAGCCTATGCTCACTCCGAGACCCTGAACCAAGAGGTGGCCTACTGGCAAGCCCAGATCCGGACTCCGATTCAGCCACTACCCGTGGATATGACCAGTGGGGTAAACCTGGTAGCTACCACCCAGGAGGTCTCCGTCTCCTTGAGTGTGACCGACACCGATGCGCTGCTCCATGAGGTGCCCAAGGCGTACAACACCCAGATCAACGATGTGCTGTTGACCGCCCTGGCGTTGGCGATGCATCAATGGACCGGACATCTCCAGTTGCGCATTGACCTGGAAGGGCATGGACGGGAAGACCTGTTTGCGGATGTAGACCTCTCCCGCACCGTGGGCTTCTTCACCACCCTTTTCCCTGTGGTCTTGGAGGTTCTGGCTCCCCAAGACTTAGGCAGTGTCCTCAAGGCGGTCAAGGAGCAGTTGCGGCAGATCCCCAACAAGGGCATTGGCTATGGCATCTGGCGCTATCTCAGTGATGCCGCCGATTCGGATGAGGTGTTCCCTGAAGCCGAGCTGGCCTTTAACTATCTGGGACAGATGAACCAAACCCTGGAGAGTGGGGAAGACGGAGACGGGGAAGACGGAGACGGGGAAGCGGCCTTTAGTTACGCCACTGAGGAGACTGGCAATCAAAGTGGGGCTGGGGAATATCGTGTTCATCTGCTGGAAGTCAACGCTATGGTTGCAGAGGGCCAGTTACAACTGGAGTGGGTCTACAGCCCTGAGAGCCACCGGGCAGACACTATTGAGCAGCTCGCCCATCAGTTTATTGAACAGCTACAAGCGTTGATTGCCCACTGTCTGCAACCCGACAGTTGTGGTCGCACACCCAATGACTTCCCCTTGACCACCCTTACCCAGCCCCAACTTGATGAACTCCCCACCCACCTCAGTGGGGACCAGCCTCTCAGCTGGCGGGATGTAGAAGACCTTTATCCTCTCTCCCCCATGCAGCAGGGCATGCTCTTCCATAGTGTCTATGCCCCTGAATCTGGGGTGTATGTGGCCCAAATGCCATTCACAGTTCAGGGTGAGCTGGATATTGCCGCCTTTGAGCAGGTGTGGCAGCAGGCCATCGACTACTATCCCGCCTTGCGCACCGCCTTCCTGTGGCACCAGCAGCCGCCCGTGCAAGTGGTATTGCGACAGGTGGCGCTGCCGTTTGCGGTTCATGACTGGCAGCATCTCTCAGATGACCAACAGCAGCGGCGCTTAGTAGCCCTCCTGGAGGAGGGGCAACGGCAGGGCTTTAACCCCTCTCGTGCGCCCTTGATGCGGCTGGATATCATCCGCCTCGGTAGCCATCGCCATCAGTTCATCTGGAGCTATCACCAGATGACCTTCGATGGCTGGTCGTTGCCCATCATTCTGGAAGCAGTGTTTGAAGGTTACGAAGCCTTGTGTCAGGGTCAAGCCGTCCAGTGGTCTCCCACCACCAGCTATCGGAGTTATATTGCCTGGTTGTTGCAACAGGATATGGTCGCCGCTGAGAGCTTCTGGCGGCGGCAACTGGCTGGATTTAGTGCCCCGATTCAACTACGCTTGGGGCAGTCGCATCATAACTGGCTCCATAGCGAGTACAAAACCGAGCATTTCCAGCTCTCAGCGACGCTTACTGAGTCCCTGCAGACCTTTGCCCGCCATCACAAGTTGACGATGAATAATTTGGTTCAGGGTAGCTGGGCGCTGCTGCTGAGTCGCTACAGTGGTGAGGCAGATGTGGTGTTTGGGGTCACCGTCTCTGGCCGGCCCCCCGCCCTGGCTGGGGTGGAGTCGATAGTGGGTCTGTTCATTAACACCTTGCCGATACGCGTCCAGGTGGAGGGAACCACTGAACTCCTGCCCTGGTTGCAGGCATTACAAGCCCAGCAGGTGAACCTGGATGACTACTCCTTCACGCCTCTGGTGGACATTCAGCGCTGGAGTGAGGTGCCGTCCGGAATGCCGCTGTTCGAGAGTATGGTGGTGTTCAACAACTATCCCGTTGAAGAGGCCCTAGAGCAGCAGGAGAGCAGCTTGGAGGTCGTTCCAGCTGAGGATGTCGAGCAAACCAACTTCCCGCTTACCGTCTCCGCCGAACTTGGTGATGGGTTGTTGTTCAAAATTGAATATGACACCGCCCTGTTTGATGAATCCATGATTGTGCGGATGGGAGGACATCTGCAGACCCTGCTGGCGGCAATGGTGGCGGATGAAACTCAGTCTGTGGCGACATTGCCGCTGCTGACGGTTGCTGAGCAGCAGCAACTGCTGGTGGAGTGGAATGACACCGCTGTGGATTATCCCCAAGAACAGTGTATCCATCAGTTGTTTGAAGCACAGGTGGAGCGGACTCCAGAGGCTATTGCGGTAGTGTATAACGATGAACACCTCACTTACCAGCAGTTGAATGCCCGGGCCAATCAACTGGCCCATCACCTGCAAGAGTTGGGTGTGGGTTCAGAGGTGCTGGTAGGGGTATGTGTGGAGCGTTCCATTGAGATGGTGGTGGGCTTGCTGGGTATCCTCAAAGCGGGTGGAGCCTATGTGCCGCTTGACCCCAATTATCCAGCAGAGCGCTTGCAGTTTATGGTGGCCGATGCCCAGGTGCAAG
>JAAUOM010000137.1 GCA_012034865.1 Acaryochloris sp. CRU_2_0
TTGCACAAAACTATATTCCTGAGCCAGACCTTCTGAATTGGCAGTAGGGCATCGGGACTGTGGCTAAACCCTTCCGCTCTAGCAAACTCGGCGATATCTCGGAGACTGTACCCAGTGACAAGCCCCAATTTTGACCACAGACTTTTGGGTTGTAGTTTAGTGGGTTCAGGTTCCGCGTATTGTTCCAGAATGGCCTGCCATTGCTGCTTGGATACTTTGGATTGCTTGGCTTTCTCACGTCTGGCTCGAAGTCTCTTAAGCATCTCCGAGCCATCGACAACGCGGTAGTGGGGGCATGAGTCCATAATTAGCCCTCCCTAAGACGATTAACAGCTTCTCGATAGAAATTGGGGTCAATCTCCATGCCGATGAAGTTACGCCCACGACGCAATGCAGCAAGTCCAGTCGTGCCACTGCCCATGAACGGGTCAAGCACAGTCGATCCTGGCTCAGTGAACTTCTCGATCATCCATTCCACATGCTCCAGACTTCTAGAACAGGGATGGTTTGTTGAACCTTTAGAAGGCTTTGCATGTGGGCAGTAATCAGGGTGGGGGTGACCGGGTAATAGCCGCTTGCCATTCGCCGCCTTGGGTGGTGTGCCGAAGATATACGCCACATCCCCAGAGATGAGCAGCCTTCCTTGGGGTGAGGGAACTGCATAGGGGAGCCACGCAAAGCGGAGAAACGGAAAGCAGTGAGGGATAGCACACAGGATTCTAGGGTCACCATCACAGCGCAGATGAATGACGATTTGTTTGATGTCCAAGGATTCCGGTAACTTTCGCAAGACATCGGTTAGCAGTTGGTAAGGGTTATCGCTACCTGCAAGGCAATCCAGGGCTTTTGGCCAAACCGGATCAGTGACAATTGCATGGATAGACCCGTCAAGGGAGGGAATGTATTCCACGCTGTTGCAGTGAATGAGATGTGCCCAGTTCTCGCCCTTACGGAGGGTGACGGATTCGCCTTTAGCCCCAAACCGCCGTTCTTTATACTTGGCAGCATTGACATTCTGATCAAGCAATCGCGCCGCAGTTTCGACCTGTCGGGCAATGGGTCGGTGCCCATGAGCCATGCGGGAAATCGTTTCCCTGCTGAGTCCGATGGATTGGGCGAAGGGTGTCTTCCATCTCTGTCCGTAGATTCGTTCCCCGATCGCAACGAGTTCTTGAGGTGTCATTTCTAACCGTGACAAAATGTCACGTATAAAGTTCAAAATGTTTCTTGATTCCGGCTTTATTCGTGACATAGGGTCACGTTTTTGTATTTCTTGGTGGTGCTTGCATCGGTCACTTCTCCCAAAGATCCAGAGTCAGTCCGAACAAAGCACAGGCTTTTCTGAGCGCTTGGGCATTGGCATTGCTGACGGCATCCCCGAATACATCAAGGTCTGTGTTTTCAATGCCGACGCCTGTGCGAGTCACAGAGCATTCTTGGGCATGGATGGTGAGTTTGGCTGTCACTGTAGTTTTGCCCCCTGCTTGTCCAATTTCAGACTCGATTTCCCAGCCAGGACAATAGTGATTGAGCAGTTTCACGTAGTTGTACCAGGGTACAAAGTTAATTCGATTGCCTTTTAAGACCTTCGTTTTGAGCAGACGTTTGGGTACTGGCTTAGCCAAGTCTGCCATGATCTCTGCCAGCGGTCGCTTATAGACTGGCTTGGCTTGTGTGGCCTTATCTTGGGGTGTTGCTGGCTGCGATGGTTGTTGCTTACTGCCCGTAGAACGTAGAACGCCCTTTGGTTGCGATCTCATTATCGGGGTCACGTTAGTTGCACTCATCATTCAATTCCTCCAAAGTTAACTGTCCAAACCATTGCCGCTTGGTGTAAGCATTATGTTGTCGAAATGGAGCGTCAAACCTCAGATGACACGGCGCACACAACGCCTTAAGATTGCTTGGCTCATTGTTCTGGGGATTCTGATCCAAGTGGGCCACTGTGAGGGTGAACCTTTGGATTTTTGCTTCACCATCCTCTTCTGTGAGCGGGAACCATTGAGGATGAGTGATCATGATCCAGTAAGCAAAGTGCAACCACTCGACACCGGGCTTGCGACAGGGTTTGCCGCATTCGGTGCAGCACCAGTTAGCCGTGTTCTTGACCTGCAACGCGATCGCATTCCAATCGGCTGGATATCGGGCTTTGATCATCGGCATGGTGTTGTTCCAGTGGTGAGGATTGTTAGACAGCGACTGCGCTCAGGGCTTCGTTGTATTCCCCCATCCAACAGTGCAGATGCCGCCGTTCTGGGGTTAGGTGTCCATCCCAGTGGTCAAAGACGTCCAGCGCCGCTTCCTTTAGAGAACCGCGCAAGAACCCAATCGGTTTGTTGCTTCGTAGCGGCTGGTAGAAGCGAAGATCGCCAATATCGACAGTGTTGATGCTGCCGATGTATTCGGTGTGGTAGAAGATGAGGTGATTGAGAGGGTTGTCCTTGGATCGCACCCAGTTCAATCCAGTGGGTTGCATCTCATCCATATTGCCTAAGACTTGTTGGGGGAATACTATATGATTCATGGTGAAAGTCCTTATGATTTTTGGTGTAGGCATCGCTTGATTCAGCACAGTTTAGCGATGCCTTTTTACTGCTTGGGACTGTGTTACTCATCGGCATGACCGTCATAGATCAAGGCTTCCAGAGTTAGGGCTACATCGATATGTTTGAGGGCGTCAAAAGGGCGACGCTCAGATCTCAACGTTGTGGCCTCTTGCATCAAATAGGCAACGCAATCCCTGAAACATTCAGCCTTTTTTCGGTTAAACGGAACTCTTGTCACTTCCGGCTCTAACTGTGGCCAGACCGCTGGATTAAAGAGTCTTTGGGCACCATTGAGGGTGAGGTCGCCGGATGCCATCAACTCTTGTGCCGTGGCCACTGTCACCACTGACACGGTTGAGAACACGGCGTTGACGGTAGGCAGGTTGGGGATTTTAGGTAAGGTGGGATGGGTTTTCATGGCTTTCTCCAGAAGAATCACGATTAGGAAAGGCCAGCCCAATTGGGGGGTATCACACAGGACTGGCCAAGGTGAAATGCTTGCTAGGCAGCGGCTTGAGTACTGACTCTTTCGAGCAAGTGCTTGTGCGACCACTCCCACCAGGAACGATGCTCCCAGTTGATGGTGGTGATGTTTTTGCCCCGCAGATTGTTATAGAGCGGGACGATGACGGCGCTGAGATCATCCAATGCACCAGGCGAGACGCCCGCTAGCTCATAAACCGTGTCTGCGATCGCTTCTAGTTCGGTTCGCTTTTTGGTGAGCAATTCAAAGAGAGATTCCCAGTTGGCAATGGTTTTGAGGCTGATCTGTTCCTTGATCTCATTGAGGGCAACGACCATGAGAATGTCTTGTCCTGCAATCAGCTTGAAGACTTTGAACGCTGCTTCTTTAAGTGGGGAAGTTTTGATGCTGCTAGCTTTGCGCTGTTCTAAGCCCGTTGCTTCTAGGGTCAGCAGTTGGAACAGTTCAAGCACATGATCGCGGTTTCTCAAATTGCGGTTGCTGTGGTGTAGCTCCCAGGCAAACTTCGCCAGATTGTCTTGCCCGGTTGGGTCATCAGGTTTGTACTGCTTAATGATGTATTTGCGGATGTTGACGCTCTGAGGCTTGTCGGGGTTGATGTGTTCTTTGATGGCGTTGATCAAAGCGTTGCGTGTGGCATTGTCAGTTAAGGTAGTCATGGTTTTTCTCCAGAAATAGTTTTTGTCAACAGTGGCTAGTGAGGACTATGTAAGAGATAGGTGGATTCCTAGTCAGGAGCAAATGTAGCCCCAGCCGTCAGTTTCGATATCCGATCGCACCGCATTCATCAACTCGGTAGAGTACGGCAGATCTGGCTCGTCTATGGCTGGCTTGGCCAGGGCGACATGTCGGAGCGAGGCAAAGACATCTCTGGGGTTGGCATGGTTGAAGGCTTGGATAAATGGATTGAGCGATCGCCACAGATCTAGCGCCTCGTCATCGTCCAGATCTTTGTTGGCCAGCACCAGGCGGTTGAGTTGAGCGATTTGTTGATGATCAAGCTCAATGGCTGTGGTGAAAACGATTTGCGGAACTAATCGGTTTTTGGTGATAGGTTTCATTGGTCTTGTCCTATAGCGAATGGGATGAAGAAGTACAGAAACATTGAGAAGTACAGGCTTTGCCAGATTAGGAACCAAAGGATGTTGTAGCCGTCCATAGTTGCCCCCTGAGTTTTCAAATTCTCGCTAGAAACTGAAATGGATGGGCGGATATGACCCCGCCCCAGGCCGGAGGATGCAGGCTCAGTACATCTCAGCCAGTTCTCTGAGTTGTGGATTGTTTCTAAGCTGTTGACGGGACAACTGATTGTATTTCCAGACAGTTCCAACCTTGAGGTCTAATCTGTTAGCAATTTGCGTTGGTTCTTGGTTGTGCAAATAGTAGTCCTGGAAGACTTGGGCTTGCTTGCCAGTCAATGAAGTCTGGATTATGTGTTCAAGCTTTGCGCTTAAGTCTCTATTCCCTACGAATTCATCAGGGGTATACTCATCGGTAACCCCGTTGCTATGAATCAGTTGTTCGCAATAAGCTTTGCCTCTCCGGTGATACCTAAACTCTTTATCAAAGCGGTTGATTAAACGCCCCCTAAGTTTTAGGGCAACCCAGCTTTTGAAACTTCTTTGCTTTCCAGGTTTATTGGGGTTGTGGGTGTTCGCTGCCAGCTCCACACACATCAGACCAATCTGATACATTTCTTCCCTGGGAATGCGGTGAGAAAAGTTGGAGCGATAAATATGTGCCCAGATAACCCGTCGGCACTCGTCCGCCAACGCCTTAAGAGCGCGATCGCCCCGAAGACAAATTCGTTTTTCATCTAGGGTCAGACCCTCTTTTTGCTTTTGAGCAATTGGGTTCGTGCTTGAACATGAGCTACTAAAGCCCATTCTTCATCAGGGGTTAAAGGGATTCTAAGATCTGGATTGCTTTGGCTAGTTTGGATAGTTTGAGTTTGTGTCATGATGATTGCCTCATGCGACTATGTGTTGAATAGGCGGTTTTTGTGGCAACCGCCAAACCAGGAAGATTAATGCTCAGAAGGCAGTAGCAATACGCCATATTCCACGTAGAGCTTGATTTCTGGTAGTGGGAAATCAGTCAGGGGAATCGCCTGAGTGATGACAGGATCGCAAACACTGGGGCTATCTTCGTAGCAGGCTAAGACAGCGGTATGGTCTTCATTGACAGTCAGCATCCAGACTTGGAACTCTTGGAGGCTGGGATTAGTTTTAATGAGTTTGCCGGGTTGATATCTGGAGATCGCATCGAGGAGCCAGAAACATTCACTTTTGTGTGCGAGTGTCTTCACACCCTCTGTGTATCGGATGCCAAGCCAATGCTGATAGTGAGATTCACTGCCGTTGCAATGAGCAAGTTCCTGTTTCAGTTCTGAAGCGGTAACCATAATATTTCTCCCTTTTGTAGCGAGTGGGTATATGTGCTGTGGAAATTGGGGATGTGGGGCTATTGTTCGTCGTATAAGTGACGCAGTTGAACAACCTGAGAATCGCTCAGACTGAACCAGCGTGTCACTTTATGTTCTGCGTTGGGGAACTCAATTCCGTCATCAATTAAGCGATTGAGTATATGTAGTGCGCTAGTCAGTTTGGTTTCCATGATTTTGTCCTCTGTAATTTCCTGAAACGATGAAGGGGCAGAGGTGCCCCTGAGATAGGATTAGGCGTTCAAGTCAGCCCCGTACTTGGTCGTAACGTACTGGTAGAGATGGCTGAGGTTTTGGAACCTTTCACTGAGAGCGTTTGGATCTTCGGAGTGACGATCATCAGCGATATTGAGGTAGCTGTTGATTTTCTCGCAGAGGTCAGTCAAGTCTGTGATGAAGTTTTGACGATCCTGCTCAGCCTCCATCGCTGCAAAAGCGAGAGGATCAAGATATTGAGTATGAAGAGAAAGAATTGGAGTTTCGGTTAGAGTAGTCATAGTTAATTTCCTGTCTAGGGTTTTAACTAGGGCATTCGGGGACTTGTCAGGAAGCCGGATGCCTTTGTTGTATCTGTATTAATAATAGCTAACCCATTAGTAAATGTCAATAGTATATTTTGTTATGTTTTCTAAAGCTAGTAACTATGATTTATAATTGATTGTGCTACTCTAATAGTTGCTATATTTAGTACATGGGTATGAAACAACTAAGACAGGCCAAGTCGCTGCGAACTGTAGATGTAGCTAGCCGTGTAGGTGTCGCTGAGTCTACAGTTAGGAATTGGGAGTATGGAAAGACTACTCCGAAGCTTAGAGCTGACCAGTTTAAGGACTTATTAGATCTGTATGAGATTGACTTTGATCAATTAATTGAAGCTATTAAAGACAGCCAAGGGGGAAAGATTCATGCTTGATCCTGAATCTTTGTACACTTCCCACGCTTACGCTTCGGATAGTTAGAGGATATGCAGATGACTAGCACCAACCCACAACGATGGACTGATGATCGGCTCGATGCCCTTGCAGCCTCTACCCAGAGCTTGCTAGAGGCAACCCAGGCGAACACTAAATCTATTGAGCGAATGATAGAGAATCAACTAGCAATGCAAACCTTACACGGTCAAGTTGCCGAGCAGACCTTGCAGCTCAAGCGGGCAGTTGACTATCTGCTGAGCAAGGATGGAGGACAATCATGACCACCAACCTACGCACCCTATATGACCGTGACGTCGTGGAGTGGGCCGACCAGCAGGCTCAACTGCTACGTGATCGCCAGTTTGACTTACTCGACCTGGAGAACTTGATTGAGGAAATTGAAGATGTGGGTAACCGCCATCGAGATAAGGTAAAAAGCCAGCTCAAGCGGATGCTCTGGCATTTGCTAAAGATAAAATATCAGCCATCCAAACACACTGATAGCTGGGATTTCACCATAGTTGATGCGGCAAACCAGATTAAAGATGAATTTGAAGACCGTCCATCACTGCGCCGTTACTTGGAAGAGTCTTTTGATCTGTGTTACAAACGGGCGCGTCGAGATGCGGCCAACGAAACTAGGCTTGATATCTCCACCTTTCCTAAGCAATGCCCTGACAATATCAGGGCTAAAGCATGGGAGTTGATCAATAGTGATGACTAGATTTTGATGGTGGTTTAGAGATTACCTAAACTTTAAGGACTCCGTAAGCGTTCGCCATGACCGCTGCTTGTTGTCCGTAGAACATAGGTCGGTCGGAGATTATCGCATCCCAACTCCAAACCCACGATCTCACAACCTATACCAACCTTGAAACTTTGCTAAATTTCCTTGCTATTGGATAGTGAAGCCCTTATCTTGATGAAAGCCGTAAATATGTCCTCGTGTGGTTTCAAGATTCATTACTACAGAAACATCCCAAGGTATAGCCCTCCGCATTCACGGAGATGGGGATGCTTTTGTCAGTGATATTTCTGGTTTCTTGCGAGATCTTGAATATGCTTATAACAGCGCGTATGTCTTCGATAGCATCATTGAGGAAGCCGAAGAACTATATCGCGCAGACAATGTTCTAAACATACCGATTAGAAATCTTCTGTGGATGACATGGTGGCCACCCACCCCAGAGAAAGTTGCCGCGATGGTCCCCCAAAAGGATCGACTGAGGTTGTCTGGCGTTGAGCTGCACTCCCCTGGCTTTTGGGATTTTCTAGGTAAACTCAATCCCCTTGAAGTCCTACGTCAATACCTGAATGATCGGCATGAAAGACAGAAAGACAGAGCGTACCGTTCCTCTGCTGAAGCAAGGAAATTAGAACTAGAGAATCAAATCCTTGAGCTAGATGTAATAGAGCGCGGGATCGACGTTCTTATAAAGGCTCTCGCAACCGATAAAGACCTATCCCTGTTGAAAGAGCAACTATTAGCAAAATCACTTAGACAACTGAATCCTTATCAAGATCAAGGTTTGATGATCGAAGCTGAGATCATCCATCCAAACATTGAAAAAAACAAAGATCGCGTAACCCCAGCAACTTTCAATAAAAACGAAGTGATCACTGTCGATACGAGAGGGCAAATTATCTCATCAGTACCCTTAACAGTTACCCCGATCACTAAGCGCATTGGTGATAAGGCCCTCATCCACTTGGTAGAAATACCAAGTGGTGAATTCTTGATGGGGGTACCTGAAGAAGGGGAAGTCAGTAATAGTTCAGAACGACCCCAACATCGAGTGAAAATCTTACGATTTTGGATGGGCCAGTTCCTCATCACCCAACAACAATGGCAAGTGGTATCTTCTCTACCCTGTATAGAGAGGGCACTAGACAACAATCCATCATATTTCAAAGGACCGAATTTACCTGTTGAGAATGTTAGTTGGCTGGATGCAACAGAATTTTGCAAACGCTTATCTCAAGCTACAGACACAGACTATCGGCTACCCAGCGAAGCCGAATGGGAATATGCCTGTCGAGCAGGCACCACCACACCCTTTTACTTTGGCCAAACGATTACCGCAGAGTTAGCCAACTATAACGGCACCGATAGCTATGAGTCTGGTCCCAAAAACCAATACCGTGAACAGACCACAGAAGTCGGCAGCTTTCCGCCCAATGCCTTTGGCCTGTATGATATGCACGGGAATGTCTGGGAATGGTGTCAAGACACTTGGCATGACAACTACACCGGAGCACCCACTGATGGAAGTGCTTGGACTGATAATGATAATGATTCTCGAATTATACGCGGTGGCTCCTGGTACAACTCTCCGTGGTACTGTCGCTGCGTGTCCCGCCTCAGGCTCAATCCCGGCTACCGCAACTTCAACTACGGTTTTCGGGTTGCCTTGGTTGCGCCGAGGACTCTTCAGTAGCTCTTTACCCTTCTTGCCCTGTACAGTTTCCGCCGAGAATCCAACAGCTAAGCCTTATCTAATCCCAGCCCAGCAATAGTCTTCTGTATCCTGTCCTTCCCTGGTGCCCACTTATCCCCAGCGGTGATTCTCACCACTTCCCCCCAAGCCTTGAGCTGATTGGCAGGTGAAAGTTTGACCAACGGCCTAGCAGCACTCTCAGACTGGGGGAGTACATCAAAATGTTTTTGTAAGAATAAGAGGAGTTCAGCCGCCTTGATGCATCGAAAAGCGTGTGGATAGGTTATGCCAAGATTTTGTTCTACATACTCCACGAAGCCCTTTGAGTTTGGCAAATACAATTCATTATCTTGGATGATTTTTAATGCCAACCCAGAAGATAGCAGAGCATCAGATCCAGTTTCGGTCGGTTCCAAGAATATTGTTTCAAGTTCAGCTAAGTTCTTTGATTGAAATTCCTGCAAATCCATCTCGCCCAAGGTTTTGAGTTTTTAGAGTCAGGTGGATTATAACAAACATTACCTAGTCAATTAGTTGACTTTTTGATATTGGCTAGGTAATATAAATTCTATAGGGAAATTGAGTGTTATAAACTCATGAAAAACTTAGTCAGCGAATTAGTCAAAGCCAAGACCTCAGATCCACAAGGGGGTTTGTTGGCAAATACCCAGTTTGACACTGATGCCCCTCAACTCACGATTGAGGACATTTGGGACACCCTTGCAGATCGTGATTTGTATCGGCTATCCATCGAAATTGATTCAGGGTTACGACTCTCAACCCGCCTAGAAGCCGAAGACCTGGGGCTAGACCCTCATGTTGTGGATGCCCTTGCAGGAGGCTATAGGAAGGTATTTTCTGAAGAATTTGGCAAAGCTCGAAACGTCCTCTCAGGACTTCAGAAGAAGTTCAACAAACAATACTCGATCTATGTCAAGCCGTTCCGGTTTATAGATGGGAGTCTAATTAATGATGCGATTGACTTCACTGAGCAGGTTAAGCAAGAAGCAGCTTTTCTGCGTCAAGGTTTAATTGACACCTATGAGGATCATCTCAGGACATTCTTGGTTGAGCTAGACCGAAAGCTCAATGAAACGATTCCCGGTTGTGAATTCCGGAAACTCTGACTGGCAGATCGAAGATCTATTAAATGTCAAGTTCTTTGGCGAGTTCGCGACAACCAATAGGCGGATCATCTCCTAAGTTGAGCAGCATTATTTGGCACACACATCCTCTGCATTAGTTGGTTTTCCAGACCTAATGCAACATC
>JAAUOM010000028.1 GCA_012034865.1 Acaryochloris sp. CRU_2_0
TTTCGTTGGTTCGTTTCTCGGTGTAGGGGTTTTTGGGGCAAAAGTTGACAAGAAAGAGACTATGACCCGACTCGATATTCACATCAGAGAGTTTTATATCGGATCGCATCGGTAAACAGTACCCCGAATACAACGAGGAAAAGCTAGTCAGACGAGGGGCGAGTTTCATGCGGCAAAACGTTGTCCCCCAGATTGATTCGCGCCATACTTATCTGACTCTGTTGTTGCTGATGGAGCATGGGGCGATCTATCTCAGGCAGGAAGATGACGGTTTGTACTGGTGCATTGATCGGGGAAGGATGCCGCGATTCCGCTACTTGGAACCACAGAAGCGGGGCAAGTGCTTTAGCTGTTTGTACTGGCTCGACCCAGATAACGAAGCCGAAGACTATGGCAAGGATTCAGATGAGCTGAACTGTGCGGTGAACCCTATGCACCAGGACACCCAGAACGGCTGTGAACACTACTGGCATGATTGGCGTAAAGCTGAACTGTTGAAGTGTTGGGCTGTTCGTCCCTCGGATTAAGTGTTAGCGTTCGGAGTGCTTGAGAACAACACTATAGGAGATCCAAATATTGTTCTGCTCTGAGTAGGGATAGGCATAAAAGGCCGCTGTAAGCCCCTCACTGTAGGGAAATAGGCTTTTGGGTTGCTCTCGGATAATCTTAGCCGCAGGAACTTGCTCTTGATCTGGCTCAAACAGCTTTAATTGTAATCGATACGGCCATTTGATGTTGTTGCCCTTTCGGAACTGCTTTGTGAAGACGATCTTCCACTCCTGCCCCCACGGGCTAGCTACAGGTGAAAGAATCTGAAACGCTTCTGTCTGTCTATCCTGGTAAATCCATCGATCTGGCTTGGTTGACTCAATCGCCCGATAAAATTGCGGTTCGGGGAGGTAACAACAGAATTTCATCGATTGGACTACTGGCACGGATGGCTCAGTGGGTGCCGACTGTTGCACCTGTGCGATCCAGCTAATATAGGTTTCACGTTTTGAACTCGCTCAAAGAGTTTCCCCTCAAGCACACGAGTGACTTGAGCGATGGTATTTTCGTTGAGCCTTGTGCGCTCTGCCAGCTCTTGTATGGTCAGCGTTCCCTGGTGCTGTAATTCCGTAGCGATGACAGCCACGCAAGCCAACGGACTGGCATCGATCACATCAGCAAAGCGTTTTGCCGCTGGATCGATGAGGATTTGCCAATGATTTTTGATGAAGTCTAGCGTTTTTTGATTCATTGGCGTATGGTGAATCCAAACCCAACAGGGATTGAAGCAAGTATACCTGCCTCTAGTGGTGCAAGCGTCTCTTTAGGCCGTATCTAATCTCTCTAACCCCTCTTAGGGATAATCTGAATCAAAGCAAGTGGAGTCTTTGATTCCTGATTCTGATTGGCACAGTCTTTCGCTCGAAGGCACTGACGCTATGGCAGAGCCAATCCTTCATATAGCGTTAGGGCGGCTTGTGATCTGGGGCTAGGAAGAAGAGGCAGGTGCAGTTGGTACTGGGGATTTAGGGCACATGGTTTTGCTTCACTTCTTCAATTGATAACCATTTTGAAACAGATCCCTGCCGCGATCGCAGAATGAATTTTAATCAAATGACCAGTAAGCGTGGTTTTGGCTTAAACTAACTCTGGGATTGGCTTCAGGGATCGAGCAGCAGAGATGGAATCCTTGTCCCGTCGTCATTGTGGGCTTTGTTACATGGTCAGTAATAGCTTCAAGCAAAAATTTTGGTTTGGAACAAAAGCCAAAGGGCTTGATGCCTGTGGGTTCCCAGTCTGGATAGGTTTGTTTCGTTTCTTGTTTGTAATCAGACATTAATTCTTCCTCAATCGTATCGGTTTACTTTTTCTTAGCTCCTTCACTAGCCTCTCACGCTCCCCCTGATCGTTTTCAGTGGCTGGCTTTTCTGGCAGATTGCGATCAGCGTCGGTGGTGATTTCTTCAATCCTGGACTCGAAGTATGAAGTTGTCTCGTGTATGCCGTAGGTGGCACCAGAAAGGAAAGCGACGCCAATACTTACGCAAAATACTGCAAGGGAATTTTTGTTCATATTCTTCATATCAATACCCCTTATTTCTGATAAGTCACCCGGAAGATTGGGCGATCGCTGATAATAGTAGTGCTAATTAAGGATAGGCAAGATAGGCCAGCAAGCCAAGTCACTACGGCAGAGCCAATCCGATGACAATGAGTATGCAATTGATCCCTAGTAGTACTGCGTTCCCTACCCCGAATTGCCCCCAGCCGAGGGAAGGAAGGGTGCAGGCCGCAATGGAGGCGGCAGAGGCAATCGCCAAAGTTTTCCAGTCCTTGGCTTGCAGATCGCCTCGGAAATAGCGAAGTTCACCGGAAGTACAGATGCCTACTGCGATCGCAGAGGAGATGATCCAGGCAATCGGCAAGCCGACCTTGAGGAACAATTGATCTAGTTGATCAGGGGTTACGGTATCTGCCATTACAGGCTGAGCAGTGGCAATAATCATTGTTGTTACTGTTAGCAGTGCGTACTTTTCATGATTTCACTTCCTTATCAAGAACTTTCCCTACGACAACCCAAGAAACGATCCCGACCACAGCGATCGCCAATACCCAGGCCAAATTCTGATACGAGTCTGGCCAGGTCGGCATACCCAGCGCATTTAGAAGGCTGAATAGTATGAGCGTTGTTCCACCTGCACTTGCTGATAATGCAATTGGGATTTGAACAAAGAGAATAGCAAATTGCTGTCTGTCCATTAGTTTTTATCTCCTATCGCTTGTTGATCCTCCTGTTTGTGGGGATTAAGGGACATTGGGGAATATTCGATGAATGTTGCCGCTAACCAAAGTCCCGTAGCAGTTCCAATACATAGAATTAGGCTCCACTGGAAGAATTTCATAACTTTCTCTCCTGACAATATTCGATCCATTCATCGATCAACTCTTTTTCTTCAACTTCCCCCCACAGTTTGCAGAATTCCCGATCTGCATCGCTCCACAGCCTAAAATGACCCTCTCTCACTGCCCAATTGCACAGAACTATATTCCTGAGCCAAACTTTCTGAATGGGCAGTAGGCTACCGTGTACACACAAGTCGATCGCTGACCCATCTTCAAAAAGCTCACTCTTTATAACCCTGATTTCTCGTTGATCATTCTCAATAGATCAGAATTATTGAAAATATATCTCTTTTTTGAAGTTCTTGCTGGATAAGGGTTGTGAGACTTGTGTTCACAGATTTTCAACTTGTGTGTACACGGTAGCTGTGGCGGGGACTGGGGCTATGCTCATCTGCTGAAGGTATTGAAGAACCGCCGACATCCAGAGTACAGGGAGCGGAAAGAGTGGGTTGGGAAAAGGTTTGACCCAAAAGCGTTTGATCTAGAGGAAGTGAATCAAGTCTTAAGGGAGCTTGAGTTACAATCAGCGGGTTACTCCCGCTGATTGTAACATGCCGAGCCTTTAGAAAATACTTGGGTGACCTGAAAGCCTTTCCCTAGAATGGTTCTAAAAGCTACTCAACTCGATTGTCCTGCAACCAGCCCACCAAGTCTGCGGGTTCCGTAAAGTCCAGCAACGCCTCACCAAGGGCTTCGAGTTGATCGAGGGAGAGGGCTTGGATCTGGGATTGCAGGTCTGGGGTAACGTCACCAATGCGGCGGGTGAGTTGGCGGAGGATGAGGGATTGTTCCCCTTCCTGACGACCTTCCTGACGACCCTTAGCTTCACCCCGCTGCTCGGTCTGCTGTTCCCATTCCAGATACGCTTGCGATAAGACCATCATCAGCTCCTCTTCTGCTTCAACTTGCCCCGTTATCTCAAGACTAATTTTCCAACTTGCTAATAACCTCAGTATAGCTGCCCGTCTCGGTTCTCTAGCATCAAAGGCGATAACTTCATCGACTGCCTGCTTCTGAGTCTGGCCTTTGCCCAGCAACCGTAACAATAGGGTTGTTTTATCACAAGGAAGCTGATTAATGGCAATGATGGCTGTTCTGAACGAGGGGTGCAAGAAATAGACGCCAGAACCCCAATCTTCGTTCGACGAGACTCCAAAGCCATTGAGCAGGTTCTCCGAGGCAGAAGAGGCGAGAATCCATAAATATGGCAGGTCATTTTCTGGAATGCGCTCATGTTCTCGTCTGGCTTTACGTTCATAGTCGCCATGAACTTGGTAAAGCTTGAGCAGGCAACTGCGGATGTCAGCAGGTGTCGGCTGATTGCGAAATGGCTCCAGCAGGCATGGCGTCTGAGCAATACGTCCCAGCAGTCCTAGATTTGCAGGGGTAATAGCAGGCGGGACGGAGGGCTGGAAATAGACATCAACATATTGAGATTCGCCAGGAACCTCCAGCGTTATTTCGACAGAGCCCAAGGGAGCGAGGATCTCTTCTAGAAGCTGCTTTGAAAACTGGTCGAATGGGTTTTTAGCCATGCCGGAGTGGTTGCACAAGAGCCTCAATCATCCCATGCCTGATGAGACTAGCGGCATCATGATGGCATTCCTCAACCTTTGTGACAATAATCAGCCCGTGATCATCGCGCTGAGCAATTCTCGTCATTCTATCGGATGAACCTATGCAGCAGAGCCTTCTCAGCTCATTGGGTTCTTGGGATAAGAGAGAACCGACACTCAAGCTGGACATCAATTTGATAGCGATCTGCGAGTCCCCGACGTTGTAATGCTCTGACCATTGCTTCTCGCGCATAGTAGGTCTGCTGCAAGCGGTCGGTCTGGGAAAGACTGTCACGATGAGTTCGGTAGTAGTAGAGGGGTTGTTCCAGATGCTGAATGAGGGTAACTTCCGATAATCGTAGACACAGATCATAGTCAATGGCGACGGGGAAATAAGGGTCAATCCCACCTGCTGCCACAAAAGCGGAATGCCGAAACAGCCGAAAGTGAAAAGTCATGAAGTCTAGGAGCAGTTGGTCTTTGCTATAGGGAATCTGACAACGACTTCCCAGTCCCTGCACCGTTCCCATTTCATTGACGACTAGGTAGTTGGTGTAGACCATCCCTATATTAGGATGAGTCTCTAATGGGGATACGGTTGCGGCTAGAGCAGTGGGGGCCAGCCAGTCATCACTATCGACCCACCCTAAGTAGGTGCCCTGAGCCACGGCATGAGCCGCTTGCAGAGCACGGGTGCGCCCTTGATGAGGACCCGCAAACACCCGCAGGCGGGAGTCTTGGCGGGCATAGGCTTGCGCAATCTTCAGAGAATGATCCTCAGAGCCATCATCCCAGATCAATAACTCAAAATCTCTGTAAGTCTGCGCTAACAAACTCTCAAGGGCGACGGCCAAAAACCGTTCTCGGTTATGAACCGTCATGATTAGGGAGATTTTGGGGGTCATTGACGCTGGGACGGTATAGCTATCGCAAATGTTGAATGCCTTCGACCTGCTTAGTAAACAGTTCAGTAAACAAACTCATGACACTGCGCTTGCGAGTCTTGATATTCACACTCACAGACATCCCTGACTGCAAGGGGAGAGTCTTGCCACTCGTCTTCAGAGTCTGGGCATCTAATTTGACTTTGACGGGGAAGCTATAAAAGGGTCGCGTCTCCGTGGGGGGCAAGGCATCGGAGCCAATCCAAGCCAATTGACCTGTAATATCCCCATACTCACTGACGGGGAAGGAATCGACACGCACATCCACGGTCATTCCCGTGCGCACAAAGCCGATATCTTTATTGGTGATATACACCTTGGCACTCAGGGATTCGGTGGGCACCAGTTTGAGCATCGGTTCACTAGCATTGACGACAAACCCTGGGGCTTTGGCTTTCAGCTCAAAGATGACCCCATCTGCGGGAGCACGCACTTCTTGGTATTGCATCGTCAGCTTGGCTTGGGCCAATTGATTCTCGACTTGGGCCAGTTGTCGCTGGTTGTCCACCATCGCCTTAGCAAACTGACTGTCAATTTCAGCAATGCGTTTCTCATTGATGGAAACATTGTCTAGCAAATCTTTGCGAGAGAGGGAGAGGGTGTTGCTATATTTTTCTTGGGCTTGGGAGATCGCCAGCTTCATTCTGATCTGTTCACGTTGTAGGCGCAGAACCTCGGCTTCGGCTTTTTGCACCGCTTCAGCTTGTTTAGTCTGCTCGACGCGGGCAATCCCACCAGAGGCGACGAGGGAACTCATGTCTTTGAGTAGACTTTGGTTGGTAGCGAGGGTCTTTTGAGCACTGGCTAGTTCAATGGCAGCTTGGGCGGCTTGCTGCTGGAGTTGGGCGGCTTCCGCTTGAGTGGCATTAGCACGGGTGGTGGCTTCTTGCTGTCCCACTTGCAGGCGCAGTTGCTGTTCGGGGGTTAATCCCTCTCCCCTGTTGCCTTGGAACTGGGCATAGAACAATTGGTTTTCTGCCACCAATGTGCGTCTACTCTCGGCGAGGGTGAGCATTTCTGGAGGGACGGGGGTGAAGGCTGATGTTGCGTAGGCTTGGCTTTTGGGTAAGCGGGTTTGGCGTCGATAAAACTCATTTTCAGTTTGGAGGGTCTTGCGAATCCGCTCTAGAGACTTCCACTCAGATTGTTGCCCTTGGGGATCGAGCCGCAGGAGAACTTCTCCTTTTTTGACCGTTTGGCCTTCGTGGACATAAACGGTTTTGACGACGCCTGTGACAGGAGATTGCACATCTTTGACAGTGCCTTGGGGTTCAAGTTGTCCCGTAGCGGGAATCGCCTCTTCAATTTGGGCGAGACTGGCCCAGGTGATGGCTCCACCTGTACACAGGGCGATGCTCCAAATAATCACCCGTGACCAGATCGGGGAGGATTTGAGGAGGACGGGACGGTCGTAAGGGCGGGTTTTAATTTGGGGGGACTGAGGTTGAGGTTTGGCCTTAGCGTTAGGGGTAGAGACTTTGGCGGTGTTGAGCAGGGATTCACTGCTGGGGAGAAACTCGCTCATGAGGTCACTTCCTGTTGACGAAATAGGGTGGCATAGGCTCCGCCCATCTCCAGAAGCTGATCATGGGTGCCTTGCTCGACGATCCGACCTTGATCCATCATCAGGACGTGGTCGGCGAGCTTGAGGCTGCCCAATCGATGGGTGATAAAAAAGACGCTTCTATCGCGGAAGGCTTGACTGAGGTTTTGACAGACTTGGCGTTCAGCGTTGAAATCTAAGGCACTGGTAGCTTCATCGAGAATCAGGAGGCGAGGATTTGGAGGACAGCACGGGCGATCGCAATCCGTTGCCGTTGCCCCCCAGACAGCGCAGAACCTCTCTCACCGACGCGGGTGTTATAGCCCTGGGGCAGTTGCATGATGAAGTCATGGGCAAAGGCCACTTGGGCCGCAGCAATGATCTCTTCATCCGTGGCATCGGGTTGACTGAGGGCGATGTTGTCGCGGACACTGCCATCAAAGAGAATGCTGTCTTGGAGGACCATGCCCACTTGAGAGCGCAGGGAGTACAACTCCACTTTGCTGACATCGTAATTGTCCACCAGGATTTGGCCTTGTTGAGGGGCATATAAGCGCATCAGCAGTTTGAGCAGCGTACTCTTGCCAGAGCCACTTTGACCGACGATGCCCACAAAGGTGCCGGGTTGAACCTCAAAGGAGACTCCTTTGAGTTGCTGAGGACCGTCTTCTTTGAATTGAAAGGTGATGTCCCGATAGGTGACGGTCCCTTGGATAGGGGGCAAGGGAATCTGGTCACGGTCTGATTCTGGGGCTTCCTGGGGATGATCCAAGATATCCGCCAACCGCTCTAAGGAAAGGGCAGTTTCCTGGAAGTTCTGCCACAGTTGAATCAACCGTAGTAGGGGACTGGTGGTATATCCAGCGATGATGCGGAAGGCAATCAGTTCACCGAGGGTGAGTTGTCCTTGGAGAACCAGATAGGCTCCCACCCACAGCAAAAGCAGGCTGGAGAGTTTGTTGAGGAAGCTACTCATGGAGCCCGCTGCTGTAGCGGTAATCACCGCATCAAACCCCGCACTGACATAGCGGGCATAGCGTTCTTGCCATTGCCATCGGGATTTGAGTTCAATGTTTTGAGCCTTGACGGTTTGGATGCCGGAGAGGACTTCGACTAAGTAGGATTGGGTTTCAGCGTTGCGCTCGGCTTTAATCCGAGTCTGTTTGCGGATGATGGGGGAGCATAAGAGGGTGAGCAGGGCAAACAAGGGAACGGTGGCCAGGGCGACTAGGGTTAAGGGCAGACTGTAGGCAACCATGACGACGATATAGACGACCGAGAACAAGGCGTCCATGACGACGGTAAGGGCAGTGCCTGTGAGAAACTGACGGATGTTTTCTAGCTCGTTGAGGCGGGTGGAGAGTTCGCCGACAGGCCGTTTATCAAAGTATTTGAGGGGTAAGCGCAACAGATGGTCAATGACCTGAGAACCCAAAGACATATCAATGCGGTTGGTGGTATCGACAAACAGGTAGGTCCTAAAGCTACTGAGGATGGCTTCAAACACCGCAAAGCCCAGCAGTAAGATCCCCAACAGATGTAGAGTGTCGGGACTGTTCTGAACAATGACTTTGTCGATGATGATCTGAGTGACAAGGGGATTGGCAAGGCTAAACAGTTGGACAATCAAGGAGGCAAAGAGGACTTCAAAGAGGGCGACTTTGAAGCGTTTGACGGCGGGGGCAAACCAGGATAAACCAAAGCGTTTTTGGGGGGTATGCTCAGTCTTTTCGAGGAGCAAGACAGGACCAGGTTCCCAGATCTGGATGAACTGGCGGGTGGGTTTGCGCACCAAACCATAGTCAGGGACAGCGAGCACGATCTGGTGAGGACCCGTTTCATAGAGTAGGGCAATACTGTCTTGCCACAGCATCAAGGCGGGAGTGGGGAGTTTCCCCAAGACCGCCGGGTCGGGTTCACTGAGGTGGGCGCGCAGGCCCATCATTTCGGCAATGGCCCCGCAAGTGGCTAGGGAAAGTCCGTCCTGACGGTCTTGCTGGTTGACCAAGATGCGGCGAATGACATCGCGGCGAAAGGGCAGATTCAGATGCTGGGCTAGCATGGTAAAACAGGCGAGAGGCGCATCAATGGGGCCGCGACCGCTGAAGAAGGGATATTTGAGGCGCTGGGGTGAGGATTGGTTCGTGGGTTCAGGGGGTTGCGGGGGGCCTTCAGGGATGGTGTCCCAGGGAATGCTGTCTTCGACTCCCAGAGTATTGGTAGTGTTATCTTGCAGAAGGTGAAGCGGTACACCCACCAGACGGATTGGGGTCGCACTGGAGAGTTTTAAGCTGGTGTCAAAGTCTGAGGGCAAACAACTACCGCGTTCAAAAGGAGCGGCTTCTCCTGTACTGACAAACCACTGATAGTCGCCTTCGAGTTCATTGAGGGCGTGAAATCCAGGGGCTAAGGTCCGGGCAAGCGCCTGAGGATGGGCTTGCAGACTGAGGGTTTTCAAGTCTGTTCCCCCATTGGCTTGGCGGGCCAGGTGGTGGCCTAAGAGTTCAAAGAGTTCCACGAGGCTGACTGGATCGCGGTAGACGGCAGCGAAGCCTGCTTCCGTGGCCATCAGGTGCAGGAAGTGGTCAGCGGGGAGGGTGAAACAGAGAGTATCCGTAGAGGCAATGGCGGTTTCACAAGGGACTTGACGCAGGAGTCCCAGATGGCCGATGGCGTCACCCGGTTGGAGAATGGAGAGGGTTTCAGGGGTATCGGTGCGCGGGTCGTGACCAATCAGACGCACTTGGCCTTTGTAGACAAGATAAAGATGGGTGGGCAGATAATCGTGAATGAGGAGGGTGCGACCCAGGGGGTAGCGCAACGGTTGCAGATGGTGGGCAATGTTTTGACGCTGGGTTTCGCTGAGAACGGCAAAGCCGGGAACGGTTGCCAGGAATTCAGCGATCAGGGGGGGATTGGTTTCCATTTAGGAGTCGATTGATAAGCCTTAAAGAAGAGGTGGGGATGATCCTTCGCTCTTGATCATTGAGGATTTGGTCTAGAGATTGAAGGGGAGGATTACGGAATTTGTACTTCTGCTGTGGAAATAGACTCCGCAGAAACGCGGAGGAATTAGGCAAAATTGGCCAAGGAGGCGCGGTCAAATTCAGCGAGTTGCTGTTGCAGCCATTCTTGAAACAGGTGATCTAGGAGGCGTTGACGCAGGGAGTCATCCAACACGGCGGAGGTCAATTCCTCTAAGCGCACAATCACGACCCACTGCTCTAGTTTGGTGGGCGGACAGATCTTGCCCGGTTGCGCCCGCATTAGAAGTTGGGCGAGGATGGGGTGCAAGCGAGCAACTTCAATGGGACCGACGCGGCCCCCGGTTTGCACTTCGGGTCCTTGGGAATAGTCAGATACCAACTGGGCGAAGGTTTGTTCACCGTCTTTGAGACGAAAGAAGAGTTCTTGAGCGATGTCACTGCTGTCAGTGCGTAGTAGAGAATAGGTGACCTGATCAAAATGCTGTTTCTGGGCGAGGAAAAGGGGTTCTACTTGATTGCCCCAACGCTCTTGCTTCAATTGCTCTAGTTTGGCTAGACGAATCGCCTGGGTTTCGAGTTGAGTTTCACTCATGTGAAAGTGAGTCAACCACGCTTGTTTAGTCTCTGCTGAGTCTAGGCGTTGACTCTGGCAGAACTGGGCAATGGCGGTTTCAACTGCAGATGCAGACAGAGGAATGTCGGCAATGGCTTCATCTAGAATCAGTTCTTTGATGAGGTGGGGGAGGAGTTGGTACTGGGCCAGCTTGGTCAATAAAGGCTGGGTGTCAAGCTGAGTTTGAGGTCGATGGAGAACAGCGGTCATTGTCTCTAAAAAAGGAGGAGAATGGGGTGAAGGCTCTCTTCTTTATTGTTCCCCTTTTAGTGAGTTCAATCGGCAAGGTTTGAGGATTTCTAGAGACAAATTATTAGCCTGTACTCAATCAATTAGAAGCTAAAGATCTAAGTGGGATGGGCTTTGACGGCATACATAGGCTTGAGGTAAAGTACAGAGTCCGCTATCCTAAATCCTTATCCAATAAGGACTTTATCTAGAATTTTGATGACTTAGCTTACAACTAAAGATTGAGAAAAACATTTTGTTCAATGTTTTTGTGTAGTGAAAATCTATTCCTCTACGAGTTATGAAAAGGGCAAAAAATGGGAATGCTATATACATATCCTCCTATGTAGGCTCACAAACCTAATGGGATCAGGATGAAGCAAGTTTTTACCGCCTTTCCATGAACTAGATAGGGTGATCTAGCAGGATGCTCAAGGTTTTCCAATCTTGGGTGATGCCTTGCTGCTTACTCCCTGACATGCCGTTTGCTTTGTTGTTGTTGAGATATTACCTACCTAAATGAACACCGCGTTAACCGTCCAAGACCTCGCCCTTGTTTTTGCCGTTCAACGTCAAGATCCCACCCTTTTAAGTCCTGAGTTTTTGAGCTATAGCGGCATTGTCCGAGCAGAATGGGAAGTAGCTCAACAGCCGATTCGCACTCAACAAGCCTCCCAAGTCCGGTATCAGAATGGGGCTACGATTGTGGCCTATCCCAATCAAGTGGTGTTTGCTCAATCTTTGAATGAAGAAAGTGCTGTCGAAATCCCAGGAGTAGCACAGCGCTATGCAGAAGTATTGCGGAACATGGTTTTTCAAAGTGTGGGCATCAATGTTCGGGGTTATGTTCCCTTTGCTGGAGGGGAAACGGATGCGGCTCGTGAGTACTTGTTCAATCAGTTACTAGCAAAAGGTTCTTGGCAAGAATTTGGCACCGAACCCGTGCAGGCGGCGTTGAACCTCAGCTACAAGTTGGAGCGGGCACAGCTCAATCTCTCGATTAATGAAGCGACGCTGCAATTACCAGAGGAGCAACCCTTCCCCGTGCTCTTGTTTGTGGGCAATTTCAACTATCCCCTCAAGGGTGAGTCGGATGCAGAGAAGCTGCACGAACTGGCTGAGGTGGTCAGTCAATGGCAAGGCGATCTGCAAACCTTTAAGTCTTTGATTTCTGAGAAGTTCTTGGGGACTGCTGCACCGGAAGCATTGCCCAGTGTGTTTGCTACTGCTGAATAAAAATATCCTGAATCCTCCTCACTAGTGCTTAATCAGCAAGCATTTTACGCCGCTCGTAAAGTGCTTGCTTGCTATGCATGGCCTAGGTCTAAGTCCTTGTCCGTTTTACTCTTCTAATTCCTAAAAACAATAATGGAACGCGATTTTCTGCAACCTCATAACCCCTTAACTGCCCAGACTTGGGACACCACTCCAGCAGACCCACTCAATCCTACAACTCCGGCTCATTCCCCCATGATGCCGGAGATTCCTAATTTGGCGGAGCCGAGTCTCAGTATAGGCTCGATGACTGAGTTAGGGGTGTATGAGGGACGAGAATCGACAGCAACTCAGGGCATCACCCCAGATCCCACTCAGGTCTTAGTAGACTTCTTCAAGACTGCCGATGGGTTGAGTCGCATTCCAGCCCAGTATGCCCAAGATCCTGTGGTCTATGCTGCGGCTTCTCGCATGGCAGCGGGAGACTTTAGCGGTCTACCCGCCATGAAGGTGATGCCATCAGAGGCAATGGCAGAGCAATTGGGTTATTTTGACCCCTTGACGGGTGCAGTGTATCTCTCGGAGCAGTTTCTCAAAGACCATATCAGTCAACCCCTACAGGTGACGACGCTGGTCTTGGATATCCTCAGCACCCATCCTCAAGCCTTATCAGGATTAGGGGATGTGAAGGGAGTGGAAGCACCTGTCCAGACTGACCCGTTAGTGCTGGCCTCTGACAATGCCCAATATCAACTTCAATCGCTCTTTGCTCAACCGGATTGGCTGACGCAGGTTGTCCCTGCCTTTGGGGATACCCTGAACTCAGACAAAGCCAAGGAACTGGCACAGGCTTTTCTGCAAGGAGAATTTTCTTTATCGTCTCTCGTCAAGGTGGTTCCTGCTGACACCTTAGCAGGGGCAAGGGCGGCCTATGACCAGGAGACTGCGACGATCTTGATCTCGGAGGCTTTAACACAGGATCCAACTCTTAATCCTGAAGCCATTGCAGACGTTCTCTTAGAAGAGTTTGGTCATTATCTGGATGCCCAGCTCAATGGCAGTGATGCACCAGGAGATGAGGGGCAGATCTTTGCGGCCATTGCTCAGGGGAAAACGCTAACGCCAGTCGATCTGGCAGCAATGCAAGCAGAAGAGGATCATGCCTTGCTGGTCATCGATGGCCAGGTGCATCGAGTGGAGCAGTCTGCGCCGAATTTTGCTATTCAAACCGAAGGCACGTTTACGATGAATGGGTCGGGGGATCTCGATGGAGAACCCCTCAACCTGAGCGATGATGCCTTGGTCTATGCGGCTAAGGGCTTTACCATCAATGGCAATCCCACCTTGCCTGTACAGCGGGATGCTCAAGGCAATGTGATTAAGGATGCTTCTGGCAAGCCGCTGTTGGTCCTCAATGCAGTGACGGTTTCACCGGGCTATACGGTGGCCAATGGACCCAGTAATAAGTATGCAGGGTTGAATCCGCCGATGACGATGGCGGCCCAGACAGTGACCGTCCCCGCCTATGCAGATCTGAGATCGCAGACCTTGACGAGCATGGTGCCCACAGGCACACCAGAAGTGGTATTTGATGCCAGTCGCAATTCCCTGAACTCCCTCAGTGACTGGAACAGTAAGTTTCCAGCATCGGGAACCGCCACCCAACCGAGAGTCGTGCGGGTTAAAAATGGGGGTCTCAATATCCCGGCCTCAGCGAATCTGAGCAATACGGTGATCATCGTTGAGAGTGGTGATATTAATTTCAACGGCAATGGCCATACTTTCACGAATGTGACGTTGATTGCCAATAACGGCAATATCAATCTCAATAATGTGAAGGCGACAGACCTAGCTGGGTTTGCGTCGGGTTCGATTAACATGAACGGCAGCGCCAAGTTCACAGGGATGAAAAATCTTCTGGCGACGAATGCTGGAAGTGTGACCTTTAATGGCAGTACGAAGACGACGACGGGGGCTGACCAGATCCGGGTTATTTCTCAAGGCAATATTACATTCAATGGTTCGTCCCATACACGCGGTAGTTTTACCAGCAAGGGTACGTTTACGTTGAATGGTGCTTCTTCTGTTTACGGTTCGATTGGGGCAAAGAACAATGTCATTTTCAATGGCAATGCCACGGTTATCTATGCCAGTATCACTACCAACCAGGCTCCGACGGCTTTAGACTTGAGTCCAAGTGCGATCACTGAAAATGTTGCGGCTGGGTCTGTGATTGGTGACTTCAGCACCACTGACCCAGATGCGAATAACACATTTACCTATAGCTTGGTGAGTGGGATTGGCGATGCGGATAATGCGGTGTTCTCTGTGGTGGGCAATCAACTGAAGATCAATGCCTCACCTGACTTTGAAGCTAAGTCTAGCTACAGTGTTCGGGTGCGAACAACGGATCAAGGGGGGCTGTTTACTGAGAAGGTTTTCACCGTCAACATCACCAATGTCAATGAAGCGCCCACTAACCTTGCCCTCAGTAACAATACGATCGCAGAAAATAGTCCATCTCAATCTGGGATTGGCACACTCACCGCCACCGATCCAGACCAAGGCGATCGCTTATCCTACGAGTTGGTCTCTGGGGTTGGCGATACCGATAATGCCGCCTTTGCGATCTCAGGCAACCAACTGCAAATAAAATCAACCCCTGACTTTGAAGTAAAATCTAGTTATACCATCCGGGTCCGTACCACAGATCTGGGAGGATTGTTTGCCGAGAAGATATTGACAATCCAAGTGGCGGATGTCAATGAAGCCCCCACGCAATTGCACTTGAGCCATACAGCCATCGGTGAGAATAATGAGCCGAATGGGGCGATCGGTCAATTCAGTACGGTAGATCCCGATGCCAATAATACGCATACCTATCAGTTCGTGACAGGTACGGGAGATGCTGACAATGCCGCTTTCTCCATTGTTGGCAATGAGTTACGGATTAATACTGCGGCTGATTTTGAAACGAAGTCGAGCTATTCCGTTCGCGTCCGCACAACGGATCAAGGTGGACTCAGTTTTGAGCAAAGCTATGTGATTCAGGTGCATGACCTCAATGAAGCACCGATCAGGATTGATCTCTCTGGAAACGCCATTGCCGAAAATGCTTCCCAAGGTACAGTCATTGGCCAACTGAGTACGCTTGATCCCGATTTGCAGGATAGCCATACCTATACGCTGGTGGATAATGCCGGGGGTCGGTTCCAAGTTGTCGGCAATCAGCTCCAGGTGCGAGACGGTTCTCTACTCGATTTTGAATCGGCGTCTGCTTATTCCATTGCCGTGCAGGTAACGGATGCTGCGGGATTGGCTAATGTGCAGCAATTTGCGATCGCCCTCACCAATGTCAATGAAGCACCCACCCATTTGAGCTTGAGTGCTGTATCCGTGGGTGAAAATGCCACGTCTGGAACAGTACTGGGAGAATTGACGACCACCGACCCGGATGTAGGAGATAGCCATACCTATACCTTGGTCGATGATGCCCAGGGCCGCTTCCAGGTTGTGGGCAATCAACTGCAAGTCAAAGATGGAACTCGCTTTGATCTGACGCAAGCGGGCAGTCATACCGTGGCGATCCAAACCATCGATGCTCAGGGCTTGAGCAAGGTGGAGTCGGTGACGATCACTGTGATAGACACGACCGCTCCTCAACTGGCGGTGGCCCTCGCCCATGACACCGCCGCCAATGGCCTCACCAATACAGATGGTCTGACCAGTGACCCTACCCTGCAAGGGCAGATCTTTGACAATCGCCAGATTGTCGAACTCAAGGCTTGGTTTGGCGGACAATCGCCCGCTTTAGCTCAATCGATTCAGAGTGCAGTGAATGCCAATGGCCAGTTTCAACTGACTCGCTCTCAACTGGAAAGCATTCAGGGGGGCTTGCTCAGTGATGGTCAGTACACCCTCAATATTGAAGCCGTAGATGCAGCGGGCAATCGCTCTGCTATAGAGATTCGCTTTACCCTCGATACCACTGCCCCAGCCGTGATGGGCTTTATGTTGGCTCCAGGATTTGATACGGCTCCCATCGGCGATGCCCGCACCACCAAGGAGCAGGTCATCCTGGAAGGTCAAGCGGATCCCCATGCCCAACTCCTCTTAGTCAATACTGGCGTCTCGGTCACCGCCGATGCCACAGGCCGCTTCCAATTTACGGAGGTTCCCCTTGCCCTCGGTCCCAATGCCCTGACGATTGAAGCGGTCGATGCAGCAGGCAATCGCCAGAGTTTTACCCAAACCCTCACCCGTGACCCGATCTCAGATGGAGATGTTGTCGTCGATTGGAACCGGGTCACCCTAGAAGCGATTCGAGTAGACCGGACGGCTCCTCCTAAAGCGGCCTACATCATGGCCCTCATTCATGCGGCGGTCTTTGATGCGGTCAATGCTGTTGCCAATGAATATCAGATCTATCAAGTCGAGGCCCAAGCGGTGACGGGCACTTCTGCTGAAGCCGCCGCCGCTGCCGCTGCTTTCCGCATTCTCATGGATTATTTCCCCTTCCAGCAGGCAATGTTGAACCGGGAGTTGGCGGAGTCTTTAGCAGACATTCCCGATGGCCTCAGTGAGGATCTAGGGGTAGCCCTGGGCACCTCTGTGGCAAACCAGTTTTTGATTCAGCGCCAGGATGACGGCTCAGAGGCGGTTGTTGCCCATGAACCCAGCACAACCCCTGGAATCTGGCGACCCACTCCAGCGAACTACTATGGGGCAGCCTTACCCCAGTGGCCAAATGTTGTCCCCTTTGCCTTAATTGATGGCTCTCAGTTCCGCCCTGATGCACCCCCCGCTTTAGACTCTGAGCAATATGCCGCTGAGTATAACCAGGTCAAAGAACTGGGGAGTAAGACAAGCACAACGCGAACGGCTGAGCAAACAGAAATTGCTTTCTTCTGGGCGGATGGTCCAGGTACCTACACGCCCCCTGGCCATTGGAATCAGATTGCAGGAGAAGCAGCGATTCAGAGCAACCGTTCTTTGATTGAGAATGCCCGCTTATTTGCCCTGCTGAATCTGTCCTTGGCAGATGCGGGGATTGCCGCTTGGGATACGAAATATACTTACAACTCTTGGCGACCCATTACTGCGATTCAACAAGGAGCCGTGGATGGGAATCCCCTAACCACGGCTGACCCCAATTGGCAGCCCTTGATTGCCACCCCGCCTTTCCCTGCCTATGTCTCAGGTCACAGTACCTTCAGTGCAGCGGCTTCAACGATCCTTGCTGATGCCTTTGGCGATCACTATGGGTTTACAACGACCACCTTTGGCTTGCCTGGAGTAGAACGCCAGTTCACTAGCTTCTCGCAAGCAGCAGATGAAGCCGGGATGAGCCGCATTTATGGTGGGATTCACTTCATGGCCGATAACACCGTCGGCTTGACCTTGGGTCGCAATGTCGCGGGCTATGTCTTGGATAATTTCCTCAAGCCTATTAATGCCTCTGCGCAACTGCAAGCGGGACTCGCCCATGATACCGCCCCAGCGGGGGGTGCCAATCGGGATCAGATTACCGCAGATCCGACCATATCGGGTCAGGTGAGTGGGACAGCGGTGGTCCTGAAGGCGAGGCTAAATCAGACCTCCCCCTATGAGGATGTTAGTGCCTATTTGAGTGCCGATGGCCAATTCACCCTCACTGAAGGTGTTCTCGCTCAACTCAATCAGGGGGCATTAGGTGAAGGGTTGCAGACCGTTTACCTGCAAGCGTGGGATGCCCAGGGATTGTTGCTGGACTCGGTGCAGGTGAGCTTTATCCTCGACCGCACAGCACCAACGGTGACGTTTGCAGCGCCCTTAGACAATGCCATCCAAAGCCCAACGGCCCACTTGAAAGGGCAGATTGAGGATGCTTTTAGTCGGGGTGGAGCGGTACGCTTTAGTCTGGATGGGCAGCCCTTTGTCCAAGGAACAGCGGATGGGCTGGGTCAATTTGACCAGATGCTTGCGGGGGCTGGACTGAGTGCAGGTGAACATCAGATCAATGTTGAGATTTACGATGCCGCGGGCAATTTTGTCCAGAAGTCTGTGGCCTTCTTTGTCTCAGATCAATTTAGCGTTAAAGGAGAACAAACCCAAGGGTGGGGCATTCAAACCCAGGATGCGTTGACCCTGTTTGAAGGCAATAGCTTATTAGTCCAGAAGACTACCCCTATCCAAGTGGGGATAGACGCAGGCACTCGCACGGTTGAGTTTACCGTCAATGCAGCTTGGGACCAGACGGATGTCAATGCCATTGCTGAAGATCGCCTAGTTGTTTACCTGGTCAATCCGGCAAATCCCTCCCAAACGCTCTTGGATGGCGGTGAGCCTGGAAGTGCCCTGTTCTCGTTGAGTGGTCAGCAAGCGGAGTATCGTCCCGGCCTGGTTCGCTTTGATGGTCAGCGGGTAATCCTTGATGTGAGCAGCCTTCCCGAAGGCACGACGGGCAATTTGGTCTTCCAGTTGCTCAATTTAGATGGCGATACGGGGAGTTCTGTCCGTATCACTCATCTCACTCAGACGGTTGACCCGGAAGGTATCTCTAGCCCTGTGTTCCCCGTGGCTGTTGATAGGGTCAATCCCGGCAATACCCTCCCCATCGACAGCTTCCTATCGACGATCCAAGTGAAGACGCTGTTGAGCAATGTCCGAGTGGATGAAGCCACGGGTCAGGTGATCGCCGATCTGCGGGTGCAGAATATCGGTGATACGCCGGTGAGTCGGCAGATGGCAGTGGTCTTCCCTCGCTTACCGGAGGGGGTGACCCTCTTAAATCCTTCGGGAACCCATGCCAATGGGTCGCCCTATCTAAATCTGACCCCAGCGATGTTGAATGGGGACTTGGCTCCAGGGGCGTTGTCCGAGATCCTTCAGGTTACCTTTAGCAATGCCGACTTTACCCAGTTTGATTTACAGACGGTAGTTCTGACGGGGCAACGGGATCTGGCCCCTCAGTTGGCAGATCTAGGCACGCTGACTGTGGTGGCGGGGGGACGCCTAGAGATTCCCCTGACCGCCATTGACCTGGATGGCGACCGGGTGACCCTGTCTCTGAGAGATGCAGAGGGCTTGCCCACGGGTCGGCTGGAGAATGGCAAGTTAATTTTCTTGCCCAGTCCCACGGATGTGGGCACCTATACCTTTACGTTGGTGGCTACCAGTAATGGCTTGGAGACTACCCAGGCCGTGACCCTCAATGTTCAGCCAGATCCGGTGACCACGACTCGAATTTCAGGGGTGGTCCAGGATACGAATCAGATGCCCTTGGCGGGGGTACTGATTGATGTGGATGGTTGGCAGACGGTGACGGGTGCGGATGGCAGCTTCACCATTGAGTTGCCCAGTTTACCTCCCACTAATACGTTGCGGGTGCATGGACAGCTCTTGGAGCTATCCGAGGAGTATCCGTTTATTGCGGAGAAGTTGCCTCTGATGCTGGAGCATGAGGTCTATGCGGGGGTCAATAATGTGATTGCCCGCCCCATCTACTTGCCGCCGCTAGATATCGCCAGTGGTCAGGTGATTGATCCGTCGCAGAATATGGTGATTACTTCCAATCGGCTGGCGGGAGCTGCGGTCACCATCGCAGCGGGATCTTTGAAGGATCAAAGTGGGTTGTTGTTTAGAGATATTCTCAGCATTACAGAGGTGCCTGTTAATCTGACGCCTGCGGCTTTACCGGAGAACTTGAAACCTGATCTGGTGGTGACGATTCAGCCAGGAGACATGGTGTTTACTACCCCTGCTCTCCTAACTTTGCCCAATAATGCGGGTTATGCGCCAGGAATGTTAATGGATCTGTGGTCGATTAACCCGATTACAGGCCAGTTTGACAATGTGGGTACTGGGCAGGTGAGTGCGGATGGCTCCGTAATTGAAACCATTTCTGGAGGTGTGCGTAATAGCAGTTGGCATTTCTTTGCTCCGTTTATTCAGGCACTGAAGGATTTTGCTAAAACGTTTTTAACCTATGTATGGACTGCCCCTGTCCAGAAGCTGGGAAAAAAGCCGCTTCTGAGATCGCCCTGCACTCAGGTACGCTGACTGAAACTCATAACCTGGTTTCCTATCAATCCCTTGGAAAAACGCGGGGTTTGACCTTAACCTACGACTCCCTGCGGGCAGACCCACGACCCATTGTCCATTTTGGGTATGACACGATCAACCCCTCCACGATTACCAACGCGCCTGACCGCTTAAAGCTATTAGCCAAAATGACTGTGAGTCAAGGAGACTTTGAGTATCAGGTGCCAGGGTATCAAGGTAGCAGCTACGGCTTGACAGGAGGTGAGCATATTTGGTCTCTTCCTGCTACGTCAGGCAAGGTTGATGCAGCGCTACAAGTTGATTTAAGAACCTTACCTTCGGGGCAATACGATTATTCATTGCAAACGGGCATTCACTTGTTTGTCAGGGATCAGTTTTTGGGTTCTTCCACCACCTCTCATGGTCAAGTTCTTCATGTCAACGGCATTGATAGTATTTTTGGTAATGGCTGGGGTTTAGCTGGGTTACAAGAGCTTATTGAAACCCCCAATGGCTCCATCATGCTGGTTGATGGAGACGGGGGTGAAATGCTGTTCCAGGCCCCTCTAACACCTGGGGCGACCTATCAATCCCCTATGGCAGACTTTTCAACCCTAAAGAAACTGGCTGATGGCACGTTCGAGCGGACGATGAAGGATCAGACCGTCTATCGTTTCAATAGTCGCAACCAGCTCAGTTCAGTACGGGATCGTAATGGCAATGAGACTCGCTATATCTACGATGGGGAACATCGCATCAGCAAAATCATTGACCCAGTTGGGTTAGAGACAACCCTCACCTATACCAATCAGCGCGTCAGCACTATTACCGACCCAGCCGGACGTCAGACCCAGCTAGAGCATGATCAAGCAGGCAATCTGATTCGAGTCACGGATCCTGATGGTCAATCCCGGACTTGGCAGTATGACACCGAGTACCACATGACGGGTGAGATTGATAAGGAAGGCAATCAAGAGCAAGCATTCTATAACTTTGCGGGTCGGGCGACAGGAGCCCTTCGTAAAGATGGCTCCACGGTACAATTTGACCCCATTCAAATGCAGGGGCTCTATCGCCCGGACGCGACCATTAACCCCTTAGCCGCACCATCAACGTTTATCTTAGGTGCGGGAGAAGCAACAGACGTGGACGGCAATGGCAATCTCACCACAAGTCTTTTGAACCAAACAGGGCAAGTGATCTCGTCTCAAGATAGTAGTGGCCAACTCTCTGTTGTGGAACGAAATATGCAGGGTTTAGTGTCTGCTCGCACCGATGCCAAAAATCACACGATTTCCTATGAATATGATCAAAAGGGCAACCTGATTGGCACCGCTGAAATCACATCCATTCTTGCTGACACTGGATATTCCTCACTATTTCCCAACCAGGTTTTCCGAACCAATACCTGGTCAGCAGATCTCATCGCTGTGGGGGATATCAATGGCGATGGCACTCAGGATGTCGTCAGTGGCGGATCCGGATCTAGGACGCTCTCGATAGCTTTGGGGAATGGGGATGGCACCCTCAAGGCCACTACCAATATTGAGCTTGAAGGCAATCTGACCAGTGTTGCCCTAGCTGATCTCAATGGAGATGGGAAGCAGGACTTACTGATTGGCACTTTCATTCCAAGCTCTGGAGGAACAGAAACCAGTTTTACCGCCAATGCTTTCTTTGCGGCTGCCTCTCAATCCACCACAGATCAATCTCATTTATCAATTTTGATGAGTCGTGGTGATGGCAACTTTGATACACCAACTTCTTACCAGCTTGAGGCTCAACCTGAAGCAATCCATTGGGGGGATGTTGATAATGACGGAGACTTAGATGTCATTATTAACCATGCAAAGCAAGCTCCATCGGGTGGGGGGTATGGTGAAGCAGAACTTCTGGCCACGGCAGAGTTCACATCAGCTTTGCAAACCTTCTCTACTGCTGAAGCACCGCTAGCAGAGCCACAAGTTGGTGCCTCAATTCTGTTGAATAGCGGCACGGGCACTTTCTCGCTCCAGCCCAATTCTGGGGTAACGGCTTTTGCCGATACGATGGGTCTGGGTGATCTTAATCGAGATGGGGTGCTTGATCTGGTCACCATCCGGGATGCTGATACCTCCCTATTTACCTGGTTTGGTAATGGCGATGGCACCTTTGGGTTGGGGAACAGCTATACCCTCACCTCAGCAGCAAGCCGCATTCTCCTCAGTGATCTGAATGGCGATGGCAACTTGGATGTGGTTGCTCATCCTCGCTATAGCGAAGAGTTGCAGGTATTATTGGGGAGTCTAGACGGGACGCTGAGTCAGTCTGTCGGCTATTCGGTTCAAAGCGATAGCAGATATGCTCAATCGCTGCGTGTTGTCGATGAGAATCAGGATGGGGTTGCTGACCTCTTGTTTGCCAATAACACAGGTAGACTATCGGTCTTGCGAGGGAACGGAGATGGTTCTTTTGGAGAAGGGGTCATTGATCAGCAAGCGGTTTCACAAGATTACCAAAATACCTTTTTCTTTGATCTCGATGGGGACAACCTCGTCGATCTGCTCAAACCAGTCAATTATGCTTTGTCCATTCGCTTGGGTAAGAGTGCAACCGAGTTTGAGCAGCCCTCTCAGTTTGCCGCCTTGAGTGGCTATCAATCTGCCCATACCGTTGCCTTAGCCAATGTGGTGGGCGATGCCAACCCAGATTTAGTCATTGCCCACGGCTATTACCTAGATGCCAATGAAGCGGGCATATCAATCCTCACAGGACAAGCGGGGGGCACGTTTGGTGAGAAAAGCTTCTACCAGCTTCCCAAGGATGCCAGTGTCCTCTCTATGACCACAGGGGATCTAGATCAAGATGGATATACCGATATCTACACAACCTATAGTCAATATGGACTAAAAGGAGGTCTGATCTTATTTGGCTCTCAAGACAGTCAGTTAACCGCTCGTTCCTGGACAGGTGCGAACGCAACCAGCTTAAAAGACGTAAATGGAGATGGTCGCCTGGATGCGATTTTGGTGGATCGGTTTGCAGATGCAGTGCAAGTCTACTTGGGAACTGGGAACCGAACAACTCCCTTTGAAATATCCCAACGCTATGCGATGGATGTGGATTCAAGTCCAAGCGCCGTAGTCGTTGGAGATATGAATGGCGATTTGCTTGCCGATTTAGTGGTTGCCAACAGTTCCTCTGGTACTGTCTCTGTCCTCCTTGGCAATGGGGATGGCACCTTTAGCAATCGAACCGATTATGAGGCGGGAGATAGTCCAAATAAGCTGGCATTAGGTGATCTCAATGGGGACAATCGCCTGGATCTCGTCGTTGGCCACTCATCTAATGCGGGGATTTCTATTCTCCTGGGTAACAGCAGCGGCACCTTTGAAACCCCTTTTCAACTTAATAATCGCTTCTCCCGGTCATTGGCCTTGGGGGATGTAGATGGGAATCAAACTCTAGATATTGTCACAGCCAACTTACAGGATATCTCTGTGTATCTGGGGAACGGCGATGGTACATTCGCCAGTGAGCAGGTTTATGGCCTTGATGGTTACACTTCCTCCCTAACATTAGCTGACATAGGCAATGACAATCGCTTAGATGTGCTCATTCCTAGCGGTAGCCAAGTGACTATTGGCATCAATGGGGAGTCTAACGTTTTCCTGAGCGTACCCAAGACTGTACGGACTTCCTATACCTATGACTCTGTTTTCAACAAGCTGACTAGCAGCACGGATGAACTAGGTCGCCAGACGCTCTATGAGATTGATCCCAACACGGGCAACGTCCTCTCCATGACCCGCGTGGTCGGGGCTGTGGGAGGCAGTGATGATCTGATCACGAGCTATACCTATACAGCTAATGGCTTGGTTGATTTGATGACCGACCCAATGGGTGAGATCACAGACTATGACTATGATGCTTGGGGTCGCCTGACTCAAGCCATCTTTGCCAAAGAAACGGTAGATCAAGCCACCATTCAAATGGAATATGACGCCATCGGCAACCAAACGGCGTTTGTTGACGAGAATGGCAACCGAACGGCGTTTCAATATGATGCTCTCAACCGTCTAGTCAAGGTGATGGCAGCAGATCCCGATGGGGCTGGCTCATTAACCTCACCCACTACCACTTATGTCTATGATGCAGCGGGAAATCCCATTGCCATGACAGACGCACGGGGCAATGCCTCACAGTATCAATATGATCCGCGAGGTCGTCTCATCCGCTCTGTGGATTCCTTGGGTGGTACCACACTGTACCAATATGATCATGCGGATAATCTGATTGCAATGACAGATTCACTGGGGCGTACCACCCAGTACCGATACGATGGGCGTAATCGACGGATCGCTTCTATTGATCCAGCGGGGGCACAAACCCTGTTTACCTATGATGCGAACGATAATGTCATCGCTGTGGTGGATGCACTGGGGAATCGGACAACCTTTGTCTATGATCAGCGCAATCGCCTCACCCATCAAGTTGATGCCCTCGGTCGGGTAACCCAGTACGGCTACGATGCAGTTGATAATCTCATTGCTCAGATGGATGCAAAGGGTCATCAAACATCCTTTACCTACGATGCACTGGATCGGCTGATCCAAACTACGGATGCCTTGGGCGGAGTCTCCACTGCCGCCTACGACAAAGTCGGTAATGTTATTGCCATAACTGATGCCTTGGGACGAATAACCCAGTTTGACTATGACCACCGAGACAGGCTGGTCGCAGTCACGGATCCGCTGAATGGACTCAGAAACTATACCTACGATAAGGTTGGCAATCTCCTGTCAGTGACAGATGAGCTGCGTCGGATGACGACCTATGAATACGATGCCCTCAATCGGCAAATTAGTGTCTCTGACCCGCTCAACCACACCACTAGCTTTGCCTATGATGCGGTCGATAACTTAGTCTCGAACACCGATGCCTTAGGCCGTACAACCCAGTATGGTTATGATGCCCTCAATCGCTTACAGACTCGGATCAATCCTTTAGGCAATATCACTACCACGACCTATGATGCGGTGGGCAATGTCCTTGCCTTAACGGATGAACTGGATCGGACCACTCAGTTTACCTATGACGAGCGCGATCTGCGCACCAGTGTGACGGATGCTCTGGGTCAGACCACAAGCACTCAATACGATGCCGTGGGCAATGTCACAGCCGTGATTGACCCCTTGGGTCAGACCACTCGCTATGGCTATGACGCCCTCTATCGACAAACTCGCCAAACCGATGCCCTCGGTCAGACGACAACCCTGGCCTATGATGCGGTTGGTAACTTGCTGAGCCTCAGTGATCCTGAAAACAACACGACAGCCTATACCTACGATGCCTTAGACCGACGGGTCACAGATACCAATGCCTTGGGTCATACCCGCAGGTATACCTATGATGCCGTAGGCAACCAGATTGGCAGGACAGACCGCAATGGTCGGCAGCGACAATTCACCTATGATGCTTTGGATCGGCAGACTCAAGAAATCTGGGTCGATGGCAGTGGCAATCCCCTTCGCACGTTCAGCTATACCTATGATGCGGCCAGTCAACTGAGTGCGATCAATGACCCCGATTCTGCCTATGCCTACACCTATGACCTGGATGGGCGCTTGACCTCAGTAGATAATGCTGGGACATTTGGTGTGCCCAACGTGCTTTTGAGCTACACCTATGATGCGGTGAATAATCTGCTGTCAGTTACCGATACCATCGCAGGTCAAGTCTCTGGCACAGAAGCCTTCACCTATGATGCGTTGAATAGAGTGACTCGGATTACCCAAAGTGGGACTGGGGTGGCACAGAAACGGGTGGACATGGCCTATGATGCAGCCAGCCAGATGACGGGGTTGACTCGTTATGCAGACCTGGCTGGCACACAGTTGGTGGCTCAAACGGATTATGGCTTTGATCAAGCTGGTCGGTTAACCAACTTAACTCACTCCCGTGGCACGACAACCATAGCTGACTATGGCTGGATCTATGATGCGGCGAATCGGATCATTCGGTTCACGTCTAATGATGGGACAAGTGATTACAACTACGATGATCGCGGTCAAGTGGTAGGGTCTGACCATAGTTATCAGCAAGATGAAGTTTATAGCTATGACGATAATGGGAATCGCACGAATCCGGGTTATCAAACAGGAGGGAATAATCGACTTCTCAGTGATGGCACCTATACCTATGCCTATGATCCTGAAGGGAATCGCACTACCAGAACGGAGATTGCCACAGGTGAAGTCACTGAGTATCTCTGGGATTATCGCAATCGCTTAACTGAAGTGGTAACTAGAGATAGTGCAGGCAGCCTGATCAAGGAAGTGGCGTATGCCTATGATGTCTATGACCGCCGGATTGAGAAGACGGTAGATCCAGATGGAGAGGGTTCTGCATCAGAGCAGACAGAACGGTTTGTCTATGATGGGGAGCATATTGCACTGGTGTTTGATGGGCAGGGGAACCAGACGCATCGCTATCTACATGAACCTCAGATTGACCAAGTTCTAGCAGAAGAGGTGGATGCAGAAGTGCGTTGGGCTCTGGCAGATAATCAGGGCACAGTCAGAGATGTGATTGATACTCAGGGTAATGTGCTCAATCACATCAATTATGACAGTTTTGGTCAGGTGATCAGTGAAACTAGTCCTGATATTGATTTCCGGTTTGGGTATACGGGGAGAGAGTTGGATGCGGAGACAGGACAGTACTATTACCGGGCTCGTTACTATGATGCCAGTGTAGGGCGATTTGTGAGTGAAGACCCGATTGGGTTTGGGGCTGGGGATGCCAATCTCTATCGGTATGTGTTCAATAGTCCCACTAACTTCACAGATCCCAGTGGTCTCAGTCCTCTAGCTGGAGCACTCCCTGTTGCAGGTGGATTAACCTTAATTGATGGGCCTTTGCCCGTAGGAGACATTATCGCTGGGGGACTTTTAGTAGGTGCGGTAGCTCTAGAAGTCGCCATTTTCACATCAACAGTTATTAAAAATAGTCCTAAGACACAGACTAGTGAACCAGATCCTGAGCCACCACACAAGCCTAGGGACCCAAGACCTGTACCTTGGCCTTCTAGGAATGAAAAGATTGAACCAGACAGTGAGACTCAGAATATCGATGGAACTGATACAGATGAATGTGATCCAACACCGAACTGTCCCAAGCAAATTCCTACCTATTATGAGGATGGCGATCGTTTTCCTAACCACGTAGGGATAGTTAAGCGGGCTTTGGAAAAAGGTAAGCCAGACATATTAACTCGTGGTCCAGGTAAAGAGTCTGCCGAGAAGAACAGAGACGCTGCACAAGCACCATATAGAAAAATTATTGAGACAAAATACGGTTTTCGTGCCAGCGATCATGGTCTTCAGTATGATGAATATCCCTATGCTTCAACCCGTGAAGGAGGAAAAGGGGCATACGTTGAGCTAAATTTTGCCAAGGATAACCAAGATGCTGGAAGAGACTTAGGACATTGGCTTAATGCAAATGTCAAACGTGGTTGTAAATTCAGAGTCCAAGTAACAAATTCGCCATAAGAGGAATATACAATGAATGCAGAAGCTAAAAAGTTATCGAAAAAACTCAAGAAACTATTAGATATAGTTGAAAATCAACGTCCAGGCTATCTAGAGGCTATAGGTTATGGAATATCTACTGATGCAATTTATGCTGAATTTTCCCAACGGAGCATCCCCAATGAGTTGATAGCAATTTATTCATGTATAGGAAATCCCCCATCACTAACCTCGAAAGTACCCTTCATGTGGTTAGATATAGTCCCGCTGTTCGAATTCATACCCTTCTGTAAAATCAAAAAAGAGATTAATGAATTTGATAGAAAGAGGCTTGCCCATGAAGCATATGACTGTGACTGGATAAAACCTGATATGTTACCTTTCTTGAAAAATGAGAGTGGAGACTTTTACTGTTTCAGAACATTAGAAAAGGATAGATCAATCCATCATATTTATCATGATGAAGAACCGTATTGTGTCTGCCCTGATTTAAGCTCGTTTTTTGATATGCTGTATGAAATGTATAAAAAAATGTCTTCTTTACTGAAGATGATGGATATCTATGCTGTGACTGGGACTTAAGAGTAGAGATATCAAAAAATATTCTTTGACATCTTAATGCAATGGCATTTTAGGTTATTAAAGTGCTCCAATTTAAGCCAATAGGCTATACAAGCTGAGGTAGATGATTTTGCTATATTTCATCTATCTAATAGTGTCAGTTCAATATAAAAATTATTGAATTCTAAATTGTCTAGGCCGCCGTGATAAGTAACTAAAACTTCAGGGGAAAAAGCGCTAAAGCTGAGCCTCTCTCCTTCAGGGATAACCGAGCCATATGCTTCTCGAAGAATAAGAGCATTGCATAAGTCGATCACTACCTGTTCCATTTGTAGTGATACATTATGGACACTTATATCAGGCCGACCAAATTTCCGCATACCCCTAGTGTGAAGCCAATACCTATTTGATAAGGACTCCTCTGACTTCAGTATCACAACATGCTGTGTAGGAGCTGGAGCTGCTGGATTGAAAATTCCTTCTTTCCACTCACTAGGATGCCACCAGCGAAGAATTTGCGGATCAAAAACTGCACATCCTTCATGATCAAGCATGAAAGTGATCAAACCTATTGTGTCTCTGAGATAGTTGAGTGTTCTAGATTCGTGTGGAGTTCCCTTAATCACAATACAAGTTTCACAATCTTTAATCTGTTGAGCATATTTAGGATTCTTTGCAACAAACTTATCCCATACATACCCTTCTCTAAAGCTCGTAATGACATCTAAATCACTATCCGCACTGTAAGACATTACATCAATACCTGAAGGTATACCTTCCGAGCGATACTGTTCACTAGAAAGTGCTATAGATGAGTCAACCTCTCCGTAGACAACATAGAACAGAAATGGCTCTCCACCACCATCTACAAAGTGTTTGCGTTCCCAGGTATCAAGTTCATCTAACATACTAGATTCTCCAGTAAGGTAGAGTGCTTTGGTAACAAGTTAGCATGTGGTTTAGGTCATCGGCATTTCAAGAGCCTGAATACCATCGCCCAACAGAGCCTCGACCCCTTGGGCTATCTGACTCAGTTCCAATATGATGCCAACAACAATCTCACAGCAATCATTGACCCCCTAGGACATCAAACTAGCTTTGCCTACGATGCCCGCGATCGTCTCATTCGTCAGATCGATGCCCTCGGAGAAGTTGCTCAGTATAACTATGATGCCGCTGATCACCTCATTAATCAATGGGATGAAAATGGCCATCAAACCATCTTCACCTACGATGCACTCGATCGGGTGAGAAAATCCATCGATGCCTTGGGCGGGGTCTCTACTTCCACCTATGACAAAGTTGGTAATCTGATTGCCCTCACTGACTCCCTGGGTCGCACCACTCGGTTTACCTATGACCACCGCGATCGCCTGATCTCCATCACCGATCCTCTCAATGGTGTGACTACCTATACCTACGATAAGGTTGGCAATCTCCTGTCAGTGACGGATGAGCTGAATCGAACCACTACCTATGGCTACGATGCCCTCAACCGCCAAATCAGCGTGGTTGATCCCCTCAATCATCGCACCACCTATGGCTATGATGCCGTCGATAACCTAGTTTCTCTCACCGATGCCTTAGGCCGCACCACCCAGTTTGGTTTCGATGCTCTTAATTGTCAGATATCCCAAACCGATGCTCTGGGGGGGATTGCTTCAATTACCTATGATGCAGTGGGCAATGTTGTTGCCTTAACGGATGAACTGGGTCGCACCACCACCTTCACCTATGATGCTCGTGATCTGCGCACCAGTGTGACGGATGCTCTAGGTCAGACCACAAGCACTCAATACGATGCCGTGGGCAATGTCACAGCCGTGATTGATCCTTTGGGTCAGACCACTCGTTATGGCTATGACGCCCTCTATCGGCAAACTCGCCAAACCGATGCGCTGGGTCAGACAACCACAATGGCCTATGATGCCGTCGGCAATCTCCTGAGGATCACAGACCCTGAGAACAACTCGACAGCCTATACCTACGATGCCTTAGATCGACGGGTCACAGATACCAATGCCTTGGGTCATACCCGCAGGTATACCTATGATGCCGTAGGCAACCAGATTGGCAGGACAGACCGCAATGGTCGGCAACGACAATACACCTATGATGCTTTGGATCGGCAGACTAAAGAAATCTGGGTCGATGGCAGTGGTAATCCCCTTCGCACCTTTAGCTATACCTATGATGCAGCCAGTCAACTGACGACAGTCAATGACCCCGATTCAGCCTATGCCTACACCTATGACCTAGATGGGCGATTGACCTCCGTAAACAATGCTGGGACACCTGGTGTGGCCAACGTGCTTTTGAGTTACACCTATGATGCGGTGAATAATCTGCTGTCAGTCACCGATACCATCGCAGGTCAAGTTTCTGGACTAGAAGCGTTTACCTATGATGCGTTGAATCGAGTCACTCAGATTACCCAAAGTGGCAATGGGGTGGCACAGAAACGTGTGGACATGGCCTATTGTGAATTCCGGAATCGGTGCAGTCAGAGTTTTCGGAATTCACAACGGATTCATCTAAAAACAAATAAAGGAAGGATTCTCAGGCTATCACGCTTCATTATATTCTGGATCTTATTTAAGCCACGATCCTTATCATCCCCAGATGCAATAGCTTGAAGGCTTCATAACTATGCACTTGTGGAAATAATCCTGCAAATAATTGGCAGTACTCATCAACAAATCCAATGGTGGAGCGTGGCGCTCTCGGGGGGTTGGCATCTCTATTCGGCATAACGGACTTTTCGTATTCTATATTCCCTCTGCCTAAAGTGACAAAAGAGGGGTATCTCCCCAGACAGACGGTGCTAATAGCTTTTCAGAGGAATGATGACCTTTGCTCTGAGTCACAAGAAATCCCTTCAGCCGACAAGTAACTGATCATCAGCGAAGGGAGGGTTAGGTTGAAGCACACCGAGTTGGCCTAAAGGTAGCGAAGCTGCAACGAAGTGCCATGAGATCGCTGCAAGCTTTAGTCAATCACTATCCTAGAAAAATTTTTGCAAACTTACGCAAGAATGGTCCTATATGGGCAAGTTTCAAATAATAAATGCTTTGAAACGCCTTGTATGCCGTTGTTTTTGCTAATGAGCCAACTATCGTTTTTGAGCAAGTTTTCTAGAAGCACGAAATTTTTTTGAAAACTCTTGCTGTATATGCTTTCTAGCTGTAGCGTGGCACTTCGTTGCAGCTTCGCTACCTTTAGGCCTAATCCAGAAGAGCCACATTTATTCACTTGGAGGGAAGGAAACAGTTATAGCGAGGAACTGTAAACTTCAATTCTCTCAATTTTTGGTCTGTTTCAGTTATCTTAATGTTTGGTATTTTGAGTTGTGAATCTCGAATGTCTGGGTGACCAATTGTTACTTCAACAATATCTGTTCTGTCAATTTCAAATGAAATACGTTTCTCAGTATCAATATTACCGCCTAAAGCAATTATGGAGTCTCCTATTCTAACACTTTTTACAGAAACTGTGGCTGAATTAATTGATTGATTTAACTTTCCTTGACTGTTCCAGCTACAGAACAAATTTACTGTTACTTTTTTCTCCGGCACGGGAGGAGGTTCACTAGTAGGTTCCGTTTCCCTTCCTGTGCTTGTTGAAGTTGGCTCAAGTATATTTGGAATTTTTATCAGTCCGTTTGCTATCAAGATCAATATCAAAAATGACAGTATAATCAGGAAAACAACTATCCAGCGGTTATCTCTTAATAGCCTTATGAATAATGACCAAGGATCTTGTTCAGGATGCTGAGACATAATTTTTTCTTTCTCGACAGCGGATAAACAAAAAACTTCTTTTGTATTACCTTCTTGGAGTAGCAGAACTCGTAACTCTCGACATATTGTCTCTAATTGTTTAGCATGTTCTTCACTGAGATATGGATCCTTAAGAATATCTTTTTTTAGTTCGGCTTCTATCCTTATTAACTGTTGAAATACACCTTGCCTCATCGTCTCGTTAAATTCTAGCTCCCGGATAAGGGTTATTACTTTTTCAATATTTACTAGAATATATGGATCGCCAAGGAATACTTTTTCTTTGCTATTCTTAGCATCAATAAGATAGCGCAGAGCTGTTCCTAACTTGATGAAACTGCTAGCCTGGATTTTTTTCACTCAATCAGACCTCGTGTCAGCAGTACTGTTATCTGTTATCTCTCCAGTCATATTAAGCTTCTGGACAGGCGTATGCAAAGAGTAGGGGTTGAAACCGTGCTTGGCAATCCATTGGGGTGTAATGACATCAAGCCTTCAGATTATCCTGATCGTTCCTGACTGTGTTACCAGGTTTTGAACCTGCCCCATTCAAAATCTCAATGTATTTCATTACCACGACAACTGGCTAAGAAATCTCCTCATTGCAGTTTAAATGAATGGTTTCAGACAGTAACTTTCAGATCATTCCACAAAATCCGTGAGAACGATTTATATCAAAGCCTCGGTTGTTTTAGGCCATGTATACTAAATGGATTCTTGGGCAAATGTGCTAAGGATCCAGTTGCTTAGGAAGGGACAATCGCATTATCTTCAGGGATGGCAGTTCACTTTTGTTGGATTGTCAATGCTGCTGGTTCGACAACCCAACACTCCACCTCTCCTTAGCCCCCCTTAACACATGAAAGTAAACAGTGCTTTAGATCTAATTGGTAACACCCCCCATGTACATCTGAACAAGCTTTTTCCAGGTTATGAAATTTGGCTGAAACTAGAGCGCCAAAACCCAGGAGGAAGCCTCAAGGATCGAATTAGTTTGAGCATGATCGAAGTGGCAGAACGCGAAGGCTTATTACAGCCGGGAGGGACAATTATTGAAGCTACTTCAGGGAATACCGGAATTGGTCTGGCTTTAGTGGGGACATTAAAGGGTTATCGCGTCAAAATCATTATGCCGGAATCCCAAACGGTGGAGCGCAGAAAAGTAATTCAAGCCTACGGTGCTGAACTCGTCTTGACCAGTAAGGAGGCTGGGATTGAAGGGGCGATCGCAAAAGCCAAGGCATTGAGCAATGAAATTCCAGGAGCAGTGATGTTAGAGCAGTTTAAAAACAAAGCCAATTTAGAGTCTCATCGAAATACAACTGCTAGGGAAATTTTGCAAGATTTTCCGCACATGGATTATCTATTTGCCGCTTTTGGCACGGGGGGGCATCTCAGCGGTATTTCTGAACTTTTAAAACAGCATATCCCATCGATTACAATCATTGCCGTTGACCCGGAAGGTGACCCCACACTATCTGAGGGAAACGGAGAGGGACATAATATTCCAGGTATTGGTCCCGGCTTTATTCCAGAGAACTTACTCGTTGATAGTATTGATGACGTTGTACTCGTAAGTGATGAAGATGCCTTTGAAATGACAAGACGAATTGTGAAAGAGGAGGGCTTATTTTCAGGCATTTCAACTGGTGCAGTTTTAGCTGCGATTGAGCACAAAATCAAAGATGGAACCATCAATTACAATGATGTTGTTCTCACCTTTAATTATGATACGGGGTCTCGATATCTCACAATCAACAACTTGTTTTGATCACAAGATGCCAAATTACGACACGGCAAAACCTGGGAGCTAAAATCCAGTGCGAAAAACTTGGCAAGCTTGGTCGATCATGGCGTTGGACGCCGTCAGTGAGACTCTAAAAGTCCCCGGCGTTTCTAAGGTTGATCCTGGCAAGACTAAGATGTTCCGTTTCTCTAAGTTACGGGAAAGTGCTTCATCATCATCTTCCGGGGCTGCCACTAACATATAAAAAGTCCCTTGGGCGGGGACAACGCGATACCCCCCTTCTTTAAGGGCTGACACCAGACGATCTCGCCTCTCTTTCAATTGCGGGAGATCTACACAAAGTGTTTCTAACTTTGGTAATGCCCGCTGGACAATGCAAGAGGGGAGTAACCAACCCCCAATGGGTTGAATGGCATCGAACATTCGCTGAAGGGGTATCGGTTCAGGGAAATCAGGTGCCAGAGCCATATAGCCCAATCTTAAGCTTGGGGCCAGCAGCGTTTTTCCATAGGTATAGATAACAATTGTTGGGGGATAGTGCTTGGCGGGTGTGGGTGCATGATCATGCTCAAAAACAATTCGAGCATAGGCTTCATCTGAAATGAGCGGGATATCTCGCCCTAAACGTTGACTAGCATCTGAAAGAATTTCAGCTAACTGAGCGAGTTCCTCGTCCGAGAAAACCTTGCCTGTGGGATTATGGGGTGAGTTAATCAGAACGGCGCTGGTTTGTTGACCGATGCTGGCGGCTAGCTCATCAAAAGGAATTGACCAATCCTTGCGATTCAGGTTTATCCCACGCGGAACTGCGCCAACCGCCTTGATCATCGAGCGATAATAAAACCAAGGCGGACTCAAGTACAGGACTTCAGTATTCGCATCACAGAGAACTTGGAGGCAACACTGTAACCCTGAAAAGGCTCCAGTATTGAGAAAAAGAGCATCACTGGAAAAGTTAAGTTTCGTTCTGACAGAAAGCTGATGTGCTGCTGCTTCACGGGCTTCAGGAAGGTGGTGAATATATTGATACCCTTGTCTTTGGCTTTCTTCCACCTGAGATTGAAGAATACCTGCTATCTCTGGGAGTGACGAGTCATGGGGGTCTCCAAAGAGTAAATCTGCAACATCAGGTTCTCCACGACGAGCAACAACCGGGCTATCTCGTAGAAAGGTTCCTAAATACTCTTCATATTCCCTCCGGGCAAGATCTCGCATCGTCGATAATTTGACTGTCATGGTAGAAAATTGTGGGTTTTCATAAACGACACTGTTCTTAAGCCGAATTGATAAAAGAAAAGGGGGGAGTTTGCATCTGAGCCGCAAACGAAGTTGCGGTCTCAAATGCCTGAGCAACTCGTAAAATTAGCTTTTCTTGGCCTGCATTTGCGTAGATCATTAGTCCAATAGGAAGGTTGGTTGGACTCTTTCCACAGGGGACAGAGAGACTGCACCAGCCGACAAGCTTACCAATGAGAGTATTTCTGGATAAAAGCGCTGACATATCCTCATGGGCTTTGAGACTCTCACAAGTAGACAAGGGTGGAGCAACTATCGGTGTGGTGGGCACAATGAGTGCATCTAGAGGCTGTATACGCTCAACTAGTTCATTAATGATCTGAGTATATTTCTGTCGAGCACGTTGCACATGTTGTTGGGAGTAGTCCTGGGCTTTCCTCAACCAGTGGATAACCCAATCAGATTGGGGATGATCTACAATCTTCTGGTGGATTGGATAGGCTTCAATGGCGATGAAACTGGTTTCACACATTAGCTCGTACAGATGATCGATGCTGGGGATTGAAATCGTACAAATCTCAGCCCCCAGCGTTTCGAGAACCTGACCTGACTCTAAAATCGCTGACCTAACCGCTGGTTGTACACCCTTGAAGAAAACGTTTTCACAGATACCAATGCGTAACCCTTGGAGATCAGTTGTACTATCAATGGATTGCCCCTGGAGGGCATTGTAGATCGAAACGGCATCTTGAACTGAGTGTGCTAAAGGTCCAATCGCATCCAAACTTGGGGCTAGGGGCCACATGCCACTTCCATCAATTACGCCGGAGGTTGGGCTGAGTCCCACGATGCCACACAAGGCAGCCGGAACTCGGATCGAACCGCCCGTGTCAGACCCCAGTGCAAAGGGGACTAACCCAGCGGCCACGGCTACCGCCGATCCACTGGATGATCCGCCAGGAAGATAATTTTCCTCTTTCCAGGGATTATGGGGCGTTCCATAGGCGTGATTAATCCCGAGAATTGTCGCGGCGAGGGGACTACTATGGGTGTGTCCTACCAATATTGCCCCAGATGCAATTAACTTTTTGATAACTGCGGCATCTGATTTTGCAATATTTCCTTCTAGTAAGGGGGTTCCTGCTGGATTGGGATGTCCCTCTACATCGAAGATTTCTTTGATGGCGTAAGGGATGCCATGCAGTGGACCGCGATCCAGACCCCGATCAAACTCCTGTTGCAATGATGCGGCGGCTGCCATTGCTCTTTGGGGAAAGACTCGGGAAAAGGCAGTCAGATAGCCGTTGTGGCTGTCGATATCTTGTAAGACCGCCTGAGTTAAGGTTTCGCATCTCAGCACTCCGGCTCTCAACATCTGGCCGAGTTCTCCCATCGTTTTCTGCCCCAATGGAATCATGATTGCCTCAGATAGTGGCTGAGGTGTTCTGCAAGAAACATCGCATCATCACCTACGCCACCAATGAAATTAGAACTGTTGTGACGCTGACGACGCAAGCCCAACACATAGAGCCCTGGTTCTTCGGTAATCCCTTGGATATGTCGAATTTCACCCTGTTGATCTAAAAGGTCTAGCTCTAACCAAGGATACTTGCGTCGATATCCTGTCGCCCAAATGACCGTGCGGATAGTGTGGTGTTGGAGATTAAGGTCTTTGGGTGGGGGGCAAGGTGAAATGGTTTTGGGGCATGTGGAGGTGCCCTTCAGATTATGGGCGATCGCGTAGTGATCTATGCTGGCAAGAAGCTGCTGCATTTCCTGTTCTGCCTGGGTAATGACTTGGTTAAGATTGGACTCGAAAGAGACTCGATAGTTATCAATCGCAGCAATTCGACCTACCAGTTTGACGCCTGCGGATTGCAATATTCCCAAATCTAATGAACGACCTTCATCGGATCCAACCAATTGTGGAGCAGGAAAACATCTTTCGGTATGGGAATCGGCAGGTTGGTGAAAAATCCCCATTTTGTCCACCCACCAAAGAATGTCTCGCTCTCGGTACTGCCGGGGGCGACGTCGATGGCGTCCAACTGCAATTGTAACGCTGCGTCCAGCACGCATGAGTTCCTCGGCAATCTGCAACCCTGACGCTCCAGCCCCAACCACTAATACCCCACCCGCTGTCAACTGATTGGGGTTGCGGTACTGGGATGATGTGAGCTGCAAAATATCTGAATTGAGATGGGTGGCGATCTCAGGGACAAATGGAGTGTCACAATGACCAGTGGCAATGACCACTGTGGATGCTTGCCAATCCTGCGATCCGGTTTTCACAATAAATCCTGTCTGACTCCGTGCAAGCGATTTGACCGTCATGCCTGTCAGAATTGGGGCATTAAAGGACTGGGCGTAGGCATCTAAGTAGGCAATGACTTCGGAAACGGTCATATAACCATCCGGGTCATCTTCCTCGTATCTCCAGTGTGGCAATCGGCTCAGGAAGTTGGGCGTTAGCAGTCGCAGGGAGTCCCAGCGCTCACTTCGCCATCGTTCTGCGATCCGTCCGCGCTCTAGGATCACATGGTGAATCTGATGTTCAACAAGGCAGCGGCCCATGGCTAACCCTGCTTGTCCTCCTCCAATAATGATGGATTCTAGGTTAGGCATGAGACCTGGAGCAAGAAATTAGAAGGCATTGATTTTCTTCCTCTTCGATTTATATGTTTCTCCGGTTATCTCAAAGCAGTCATTTGCTGAGGTGAGGACATCAATTCAGCCTTTAATCCATGATCTAGAAATCGTCCCATGTAGACCCCATCCACTCGAAAGGGCTTGATGGCATCTGTCCCTAGCCAGAACTCATAAGCACCACCCAGGGTTAATTCTGCCTGTGGAAATGCTGTTCGGAGCTGATTCAAACGCTCTAATCCAATGTCGCGTGACGGAGCAGTATGATTGAAGGTTTCGGCACTTTCTCGCGGATCAAAATAATTGAGGGTAATTGAGTCAGGTGATGCTCTATGAATGAGTTCTACAATATCTTGAATATCGGCCTCCTCCTCTCCCAATCCACAGAGCCACCCGGTATCAACTTTGAGCCCTGCGACTTTTGCAAATGCCAGTGATTTTAACTTATCACCTTGAGCCAAAGGGCGTTGGGGGACTAGTTCACGAAACAAACGACGGGAACATTCTAAATTATTGCGATACCGATTAACGCCATGCTGAGCCAGCTCAGTATAGAAGCCCGGTTGAGTACAGATCCCCGGATTGATAGCAAGTTCGATGTCCCGATTCTCTCTGATAACGTCCGCCCTCTCCACTATTAAATTAATCACCTCACGCTGATTTGCCCCGACACTGGGAAACACCAGTTCCAATCGTGCATTGGATTGTCGTGCAAGCTGATAGGCATGCTGAAAGTCTTCCTTGCTAGCACCGATTTGCCGATTAACTTCTGAATTGACACTGAGGCTACAAAATTTGCAACCACCTGCACAGCCAGCATTTTTTAAAAGCGTAAGTTGGATGATGTTCATGACAATCTTCAATACAGCCAAAAAGACGAAGCTAGCTCACTAAGTTCTTTACGTTTTTAGAGTTTCAGGTATCGTAGCATTTTAAGAAAATACTCTTTTAGAAAGATTTTCAGAAGTGGTTATCCAGATTTTCCAAAATTGTCAGAACACACCAAAGCTTGTCTTTAATACCTGGTTGAACTTGTATCTTGAGGAAGGAACTGGCTAAGCTCAGTTTATAGGTTTCCACTCAAAGCAGAGTGAGAGAGGAACAAGAGAGTCTGATGGTTGACCAAGGCCCAAAGAGCCTGGTTGTCAGATAAGCCCCTTGCTTTCTTCAACGACTGGAGGTCTAGAATCTGGACGGTATCTGAAGCCACTGTTGTCACGGTTGAGCTTGCATACACAAGTGTAGTGAGACACCAGTTTCCTATTAATCGTGTTATTGAGGATTGCAACCAGATGGATAGAAACATCTTAGGCATTGATGTAGGCAAAAGTACCATCCATGTTTGTCTTTTGTTCGCCAACGGTAAAAGTAAACCGAAAGCATTGGAGAACTCCCCCCAAGGATATCAAGACCTCCTGCAATGGCTGTCTCACAATGGGGTCAGTGCAGTTCATGCTTGTCTAGAAGCAACGGGTAGCTATGGAAATGGCATCGCCCGATTTTTATACGAGCAAGGGCAGATCGTGAGCATGGTCAATCCGAGTCGCATCAAAGGGTTTGCCATCAGCGAAATGACACGCACCAAAACTGATTCGGTAGATGCTAGAGTCATTGCCCGGTTCTGCCAAGCCCTAAAGCCTGCACCTTGGCACCCACCAGCTCCTGAGATTGAGCAACTTCAGGCACTCATGCGCAGACTTGAAGCCCTCAATCAAATGCTTCAACAGGAAAACAATCGTCAAGAGGTTGCTCCCACTCAAGCTGTTCAATCTTCCATTGAAGAGCATATTCAGTTTCTCGAAACGGCGATCACCAAAACCAAAGAACTGATTCAAGAGCATATGAATCAGCACCCTGGCTTAAAGTCTCAGCGAGACCTACTGACTTCGATTCCTGGAATTGGGGAGCAAACCGCAGCCAGTATCCTCGCTGAGATTGGCTCAATTGCTGGATTTGAGAGTGCCCGTCAGCTAGCGGCCTATAGTGGTCTCACCCCGAAGGAGCGGATTTCAGGGACATCTGTGCGGGGGAAGACTCGTCTATCAAGGGTAGGCAATTCCAGGCTCAGGAAAGCATTATTCATGCCAGCCCTGACGGCAACACGTTGTAATCCTTTTGTAAGAGACCTTTGGGAGCGATTAATCAGTCGCGGCAAAGCTAAAATGGTGGTGGTAGGAGCTGCGATGAGAAAATTGCTGCACTTGGTGTTTGGTGTACTCAAATCGGGGAAACCTTTTGACCCTCATTATGGCGCTCAGCATCTTGTAGAAGGCTGACCTGCCTTGCGTCAAAAGTGATAACTTTGGCAAAGTGCTTGTCAAATCAAGACGGTATCTGACAAAATGACCTTACTCCGAAGAAGTGGACATTCCCGAAGAGTTGATAAGCAAGGAGAATGTTCAGATGAGTCAAAAACCCCTCAGAATCTTTACAGACGAGCAAAAGTCAGAAGCAGTCAGGATTGTGAATCAATCTGTCAAACCCATCAGCCAAGTTGCCCAAGAAATGGGGCTGACCGAAAGCGCCCTGTGCAAATGGGTCAAACAAGCCCAAATTAACCGTCAATCAGACCCACAAGGCCAGCTCACTTCTGCCGAGCGTAAAGAACTTAATGAGTTACGCCGCGAGTTCAAACGGGTTCAAATGGAACGAGATTTCCCCCAAAAAGCATCGCCCTTCTTTGCCAAGGAAAGCTCAGCCCCTATGAGCTAATTCATGCAGAGCAGGTAAACTTCCCGATTGCCTTGATGTGCAGAGTACTGAAACTATCCAGGAGTGGCTATTACGCCTGGATTAAACGCAAAACATCCCCTCGAACCCAGGAGAATGAGATCTTGTCCCAAGAGATTCAACAGATTCATCAAGCGAGTCGTCAAACCTATGGTTCCCCTCGAATTCACGCAGCTCTGATTGCCAAAGGCTTTCACGTCGGTCGCCAACGGGTGGTTCGATTAATGAAAAAGCTGGGCATCTGCGTTCACAGCAAGCGTAAAATTAAGGCCACGACTGATTGTAAGCAGGACCTGCCCATTGCACAGAACGTTCTGAGTAGAGACTTTACAACCACACAACCCGATCACGCTTGGGTTGCTGACATGACTTATATTTGGACAACAGAAGGATGGCGTTACTTAGCCGTCATTATCGACCTATTCTCCCGACGGGTGGTGGGTTGGTCAATGGCTGAGCATATGCGTA